>JAQBZB010000121.1 GCA_027622275.1 Planctomycetota bacterium
CACATATTCAGCGGCGGCTGGAAGCCACCGCCACTTCAATATCGGACACTTAATTCTCGAACGGTCCTTAGCTTAGCGGCCGCGGCGATTGACCAACGGACCCTGATGTTGTAGTATAAGTCAACATGCGAGAAGGGCGAAGAATGCCGCTTTTCGAGATCATCTGGAACGAAGAACCCGGTGGAAATGTGGAGCACATTGCCGAGCATAACCTGAAGCCAGAGGATGTCGAAGAAGTGATTTTCAATCCGGTGGACCATGATGTGAGCCGTTCGTCAGGGCTGCCGATCGTGTTTGGCTTCACGCCCGACGGCCGTTACATCTTGGTGGTGTATGAACAAATCGACGACGTGACAGTTTATCCCGTGACCGCGTACGATGTGGAGGATTAGAGATGGCGAAAGCAAGAGGCAAGCGGGTTTATCGCAAGGCAACCGCGGAAGAGCGCGCACGTCACGCGAAGATTCGCGAACAGATCGCTGAGGAATTGCCGGAAATCCGGAACCGCGCTAAGGAGCAATTAGCGTTATTGAAGCGGGAAGGGACGCCGTTGCGCCAGGTGTTAGGCGCATTGCGGGCGGAGCGTGAGCGGCAGGGCTTGAGCCTGGCGGACATTAACGAGCGCACAGGAATTGACCGAGCTGCGTTGTCCCGGCTGGAGAATAATGAGGACGCAAACCCCACCTTGGCAACATTGGAGCGATACGCTGAAGCCGTTGGTAAGAAGATGGTGGTGCTGCTCTCCGAGCCTGCAACTTGAGAACTCTAGCGCGCGTTAACGGGAAGCATGCCCAATGCCGCCCAGAACGAAGTCGACAGCGTCGAGCAACCAAAGACCATTGTGACACACCGGCGGCTGGAAGTGAATCCGAAGGCGTCCGCCGCGTGGATGCGGCGGCTCAGCGGGCGTGCGGTGTTAGACGACCGGACCACTATCGTCCGGGTGAGTTCCGAACGATTCGCCATCGGCGAACAATCGAGACATCTGGCAAAAGTACCAGCAGTTGAGATGCGCACTAAGCGCGTTGAGCCGGTCGACCTCAGCCAGAGCAAGTTCGCGCGACCGAACGATTTCCTTCACCGTGATTCGATGTTCGTGATCCGGTCCATCAATCGCGCCATCAACGCGGACGACCGCCCAGACCTTTTCGCGCGGGGGAGAACTGCGGCCCATTTGTTGGTTACGGTAGGTCGCCTAACAAAGATGTCCTACGACAACCTGTCGCAATGAACGGTCAAGCTGGGAAAGCCCGCTTGCGACTTCGGGAGATGGGGCTGATTATGGACGATGGCGAGGGTCGCGGCAACGATTACATCAGTTATCGCTGAATCTGTTGTAATTTCACCACGATCCCGGCAACGGAATCTGTGGCGAGCGGAGGACGCCGCACTAATCTGTTGTCGGATCGAAGTCCCCGCTCTTTCGCAGCCCCATCGTGCGTCTACCGCGAGATGAAAAACGCCGGGTAGGTCGCTTGTTCGGCCAGGCGTTGGATCAACAGAGCGAGTTCAAGGAGATGATAATCGCCCCACATCGACGATTCGCCGCTCGCCACTCTTTGCCCCTTCGGAACGTGATCCCAGCGATTCGGCCAGTGATAGATGCTGTGCAATAAGAGTCCCTGGTGAGACTTCTTGACCGACAAATACGGCTCGTCGAACAGCGTCTTCGCCACGGACAAACCCGCTTGCAAGTACCGCTTCCCACCGCGCGGGCCGAGATAATTGCCGAGGCGGATGAGTCCTTGCGCTGCGATCGCCGAGGCGGAAGCATCGACGGGCTCGTAGCCATTGAACGGGTCCGCCGGCTTCGATCGCCAATCTCCCAATCGATGCAATTGTGGCGCGCCGTCGTCCCAATAGGTGATGCCATCCTGTGTCGAGACATCCTCGATGTAGTGATCACACGTGTCGATCGCACCGCGTTGAAACTCGTCGAGAACTTCGCGTTTCGTCAGCCCAACGGCCTGCTTGAAATCAGACGGCGATAACGTCTTGAAGAACTCCAGTTCCTCGGCGTAGCCCAGCATCGCCCAGGCCAGACCGCGGGTCCACGTCGAGAATGGCGAGTATCCTTGCTGGGTTGACCGGGCCCGGAAGTTGCCGTCGTTTCGGTTGAAGGTTCCTTCGTGAGCCGTTCGTCCGCGGACGTCGTAGCCGTGCGATGAATCGCCGTGAAACACGAGGTAATTCGACGTGACCCGACCGTGTTGAATCGACCGTCCGAGCAAGTTGATCCGTGCGTCGTTCTCGCCCATCAGCCAATGACCGAGTTGATGGGCAACGCCCAGGACGCGCGTGGTCCGCATCGTGTCGACAAACAGCGAATGCGGACCGTTGAAGGAATAAATGTAACCCAGCCCGCAATTGGTCGGAGACCAGCGAGCGGCCTGGACGGCTCCCGATGCGGCGATGGCGTTTTCGTACACAGTGCGCTGCCACGCATCTTCTTCGAGACGCCCTTCATTCATCAGACGGAGCAAGTTGCCGTACGTCGACAGATTGTTAAAGCCGTGGTCGTGAACGCCGATGTGCGTCACATGCGGAAGCATCCGCTCGATCGTTCGCCCGCGCCCCCGTTCGATCAAACCGCGATCGTCGAGCCCGTCGCCGGCGAGGATGAGGCAGCCGTACTGAAAGCCTTGCGTCCACTCGGTCCAGCCGCGCGTCGAATACTTTCCCGCGACCGTAAAGACGGGCGTGCCGAGCTTGACGTCCCAGAGACGATCAAGCGCCGCCGTCTTCTCCGCGGCGAGTTGAAAAACACGCCATGCCCCCGGCGATAACATCGGTGCGGTAATGTCGTGATCGATCAGCATCGATCCATCATAACGACCGCCGACGGACTCGTCATGGTGCGGACGCACGTGGCCGTACGTGGCCGTTCGCTCCGCGAACGGAGAATCTGTTCGCGGAGCGAACAGCCACGTACGACTCGATCAATACTCGGCGACAAGTTCACGCGAGTTGGCTTCTTCGGCACCAAGGCCACTGCTTTCGAGCGCTGCCATCGCCGACGTTAGCTCTCGCTTGAGCTGTCTCCGGCAGAATGTCTGCATCCCGTAGAGATACGACGCCCGTTCAATCGCGGAAGCCGGTGCGACGGCCGAGACAAGCTTGTCAAAGGTTTCCTGCGCGGCATCATGCCCAATCCGGTTCCTATCTTCATACACGATCATGGTTCTGCCCCCATGCGGATGAATGGAAATCCACTAATACGAATATAGCTCGCAAACGGGAAGCAGGCTGTGGAAGGCCAGCGTAGCGCGTGGAAATCCGCCAAGCGATTGGACGTCGGACTGCAGTAAGCTATGCTTCCGACAGAGGAAGTGCCACCGCGTTGCAGGCTCGCACCGCTGGTTTCGCAGAACGCCGGTGATTAAACTGGCGGGCCTCGTTGAGTTTCAATTTGCTTCCTCTCCAGCAGGCCGCCATGTCTGACCGCATTACGACTGTCGGGCAACTTCGCGCGATGGTCCGTCGCTTTGTCGACGACCGCGACTGGCAGCAGTTTCATTCGCCCAAGAACCTCAGCATGGCGTTGAGCATCGAAGCGGCCGAGCTGATGGAACACTTCCAATGGCTGACCGTCGAGAAATCACGCGCGATACGCCACGATGCCGAACGGCTTCACGCGGTTTCGGAGGAGCTGGCGGATGTTGTCTGCTACGCACTAGCGTTGGCGAATGAACTCGATGTCGATCTGACCGAGGCCTTGTGTTCCAAGATGCGGAAGAACGAGGAGAAATACCCGGTAGAATCGTTTCGCGGACGGTACGAGCCCGAGGATGACGGCGGCTAGCACTTGTCCGATTTTCAGCCCAGACCAGACGTTAGCAAACGCTCACGACGTGAGATGCGACGGAACCAAGCCGATGCGTTCTGCAACAACAACTGCAGCAATGTGCCACACGAGGACTTAGGCTGCCCGATCGACACGTCGCAGTTGCGGCCCACGACGCCGGAACCAACTCTCGCCCAAAACGCTCAGCGCGACACGGTCTTCCAGATTTGGCCGGAAGATCGTGAGAAGCGTCAGCGGCAGGAACCACGCCATATAAGTGCCACCACCGTAGCCGTGCCAAAACTGCGTTCCCACCAGCACGACCGCCGAGCAGCTAAGTAACGTGCCGAGATTCTTTTGAGCCGGCCACAGTGCGAATCCGGCGCTGATCGCTACAAACGCCGCGATGACCGGGAAGCGATAAATCGGTTCCCAGCCCAACGACCAGATGCCTAGCAAATCAACGGACTTCGGCCACCAGATACCGAACATGGTCTGGACGTTAGCAAGGAAGTCACCATCCGAAACCAACAACAGAGAAAGCACAGATGCCCCAACGGTCAGCACGGAGCCGGCAACAAACCGCATCAGACCTCGCTGCCAGTAGAAGCTTAACCAAAGCGGGAGCAGGAAAATCGGATAGTACGCCACGCCAATCGCCAGCCCGATGAAACTGCCAGCAGCGAGTGGCCGACGATAGCTGAGCACGGCCCAGACCAGAAGCGCGGCCGGCAAAACATGATCGACCTTGCCGGTCATCATCGCCGTGTACGGCAACATCAAATACAACGTCGCGGCGCCGATCCCGGTTTTCATGCTGCTGAAATGCTGATAGCCGATCGCGACGATGCCGACAACGATGGCCAGATGAGACATGATCGCCATCGCCTTTGCCGTGCGTTCGTAACGAGCTTTCGGTGATTGGACGTCCTGCCAATAGAGCGGTGTCGTGACAAAGCTGGGTATCGAATGCAGAATCGCGTTACCCGGGCCGTGTCTTTGCAGATCGGTCGCCAGATCGGCATCGGCGACACCCGAAAGCAGTTGGTCGGCGCTGCGCGCTCCTGTCTTGTCAACCTCGGCGACCGGACTGTTGATGACGTTCGCCATCAAAAAGACAAAAAGAGAGCAGCCGATAAACGCCATACCACCTGTCGAGAGGTTTGGTTCGAGTAACGGACGCCGGACCATGGTCGGATCGAGCAGCAATCGCAAGAGAAAGATGCCGAGGACACTTAATAGCCAGATGTAGCCGATCAACATGATCGAGTTACCGGATAGCGACGCCATTTGTTGTGCCGACGCGCCTTCAACCGCTGCAACTTCGGTCGCGGGCACCGCCGTCTCAGGGATCGTCTTCGGGGCGGGGTTCGTGCCATTCGCCTCTTCGGAGTCGATGCCGGCGGCCGCGTTTCGCGGGGAGCCATTCTCTTCAATCTGTCCCGTCGTATCTCGATCGGCCGCCGCATCCCCCTCAGCCGCGCCGGGGTCAGCTTTCAAATCAACATCCGCCGAAGTGACTTCGTCAACGGTCGCTGCAACCTCTTTGGTGCCCTGCTCCAGCGGCGCTCTTTGTTCTCCGAAGTGAACCATCAGCAAGCCCGGTGCCAATAAGATCAACAAGACAAGATCGACGTTGCGAACGCTCCAAAACCGGCTGAACTTGAAGTACACACCGATCATCAACAGCGACGACAGGTAAACCCATGTCGTCGGATGGACCGGATAGTATTGGAAGAGGAATTCGCTCATAGGGTCTTTGTGCGCGCCACTCAGCGAGGGTATGTAGATAACGTATCAGCATACGGTGTATCGGCTGTTTTTCAAGGTGCGAAGCAAACCTTCGCCATCGACAAATTCGCCTTAATTGCTAGGATGGATCACGAACCTCAACAGATCCCCTCAGCGACCGGCGAAGGCCACGAATACGTTGCCGACTCGCCCGTTCTGGTCACGGGCCAGCGGTGAAAGAATGTCAGCTGTGTTCGACCGATTGTCCGAATTGCTCCGGCAAAACGACGCCCGATTCGACGTCATGCGTCATGAGCCCGTCTTTACGAGCGAAGAAGCCGCTCAGGCGCGGGGGACGTCGCTGGCAAGTGGTGCCAAGGCTTTGATTTGCAAGCTGGACGATGGCTTTGTGATGTTCGTCCTGCCAGCTGACCGGAGGCTCGACAGCAAGTCCGCACGCAAACAGCTCAAAGCTCGCAGTATGCGATTTGCCAGCCACGAGGAAGTGCTTGACATGACCGGCCTCAAGCCTGGCTCGATCCCGCCCTTTGGCTCCCTGTTCGAACTCAAGACCTACTGTGACGAGCGGCTTTGTGACCAATCGGTAATCAACTTTAATGCGGGTGATCACGCAATCTCGATCAGTATCTCTTATGCCGAGTTTCAACGGGTGGAACAACCCGAGACTGGCGTCTTCGCCGAATGACGACTGGAGGTAAACCATGTCGCGGATCATGATGGGAGCAATCTTCGTGTTAGGTCTTAACTCATTCCAGGCGGCCGCGGCTGACCAGCAGCCATCGAAGATCGAGAAGACCGCCACTTTTTCGATTGTCGCCGTGGATCCGGAAACGGGCATCTGCGGCGCTGCTGTGGCCAGCAAGTACCCGGCGGTTGGGAAAGTCGTGCCTTACGTCCGCGCCGGCGTAGGCGCGTTTTGCACGCAACACTGGCATGTCCCCAAATGGGGCGAACGGGCACTTGATTTACTCGAACAAGGCAAGCGTCCCGAAGAGGTCTTCCTCGACCTGCTCAACGACGACCAGGACGCCGAGCAACGACAACTGGGAATCGCGGACAGCCAAGGACGAACGGCCGTTCACAATCCGACGGCGGCCGGCCAGAACAGCTACTACTTCGGAGCCATGACCGGGCGGCATTATACAGTTCAAGGGAACACACTCACCGGCCGAGAGGTGATCGTGGCGATGGCGGAGGGCTATGAAGACACGCAGGGAAGTTTGGCGGATCGGCTGATGGCCGCGCTGATCGCGGGCGACTGCGCCGGCGGCGATCACCGAGGCCGCCTGGCCGCCGGCATTCGCGTCGCCAAACCTGGGGTCGAAGGCGACTGGTTTTCGTTGTACGTCGATGAGAGCGATGACGCCGTCGTCGAACTGCTCCGCAAATACGCCGAAACGAAACATGATGCGAAAGGCGATTGGCGTGGAGGGCAGCTATCGTTTCAGCATCCCTGCCAAGAGCGTCCGATGCCCAAGGCACCGGCACCGTAGCGCCCCGATGAACGTCGATCTCCGGCTTGCATTCTCCGCCGGGGTGCCTGATAAACAGACCTTATGCAACCAACTGATCGCAGCGTCCAAACTGGTTATCCGCTTAGCGCGTTGTTCGTGCTGCTGGCTGTCTGTGCGGTCGTGTCCGCGTTACTCACGCCTGTTGCACATGCGGTCGTTGCAAAAGACTTGACCGGCGAACAAATTGCGACCGCGAGTTTCATCGGCGCAATGATTGTCGGACTCATTGGAGGCGTCATTGGCTTGTATCACTATCGACCGTTGCGAGGAGCCAGTTGGGGCGTTTTGACGGGTGGGATCATCGGAACGCTGATCGGTCCCGTCATGCTTGCTCCCGCTGAGTCGATCGGTTCGTTAGTCATCATGTCGATCGGCGGTTCCATCGTGCTGCTGATCACCGGAGCCGCGTTTGGGTTCCGCGCCAAGGACTGAGATTGCTCGCAGGCCGCGCTCCGGACAAATACGATGCCAGGTGAACCACTGCCGCAAAGTTTCTATGATCGCGACGTCACCCTGGTCGCACGCGAGCTGCTGGGGAAACTTATGGTGCGACGTTCGCGCGAGGGACTCTGTCTTGGACGCATCGTCGAAACCGAAGCCTATCTGGCCTTCGATGACTCCGCGTCGCATTCATTCCGTGGTCGCACCAAGAAGAACGCGACCATGTTCGGACCACCGGGTCTGGCATACGTTTATTCGATCCACTCGCGATACTGCGTGAACGCTGTGACGGAACAACGCGGACATGCCTCGGCCGTTCTGATCCGCGCCCTGGAACCACTGTCTGCGATCGAGATCATGCAACGGCGGCGCGGCACGAGCAAATTGGTCGACCTCTGCCGCGGCCCGGCCCGGTTGTGCGAAGCACTTGCCATCGACCGCAGCCTCGATGGTTGGGACATGACACGCGGCGCAAGACTGTGGATCGCGAACGACGAATCACTTTCGAGTCGAGTCTTTCGGATCACGACATCGGCGCGGATCGGCGTTACTTCGGGACAGCAGGCACCGCTCCGCTTCTTCATCGACGGTTCACCATTCGTAAGTGGACTGAAACGGCTGCACAAGACAAAGCCGCGGATTGAGAACTGACCAACTTACTCCGACCGCGTTGCCTCTGCCTATGTGTCACTCAGCGGCGGCGCAGGTATCGATCGTCTGTTTCGATAGATTACACCAACGTGACGGGAATGCACTCGCCGTGCCCTGTCGTTGGAGCGGACGATTCGTTTTAATGTCTTGCGAGGCGTCAGCCAGCCTGCGAGCGGCAGGCGCACACTCGTTTCAGCCGATTTCGTTTTGTTGTTGAAACCGCATGCAGCCACTTCACGTCCTTCAACAGTACTTCTGCTACGAGAAGTTTCGCGGGCAACAGTTGGAAGTGATCGAGCATGTGCTCGCGGGCAAACATGCCCTTGTCATCATGCCGACAGGGATGGGGAAATCTCTCTGCTATCAGATCCCCGCGATCTTATCGGCGACCGACAGCGACGAGTCTAACCCGCTGACTCTGGTCATGTCGCCGCTGATCGCGTTAATGAAGGACCAAGTGGATTCGCTTCGCGCGAGGAATATCCCGGCGACTTTCATCAACTCGTCGCTGACACGGCAAGTCCGTGAGCAGCGATATGCGGAAGTTGGCCGAGGCGACTACGCGTTGCTGTACGTGACGCCAGAGCGATTCCGCAAGCCTGACTTTCTGGAAGTGATTCGGCGGCGCGATGTCCGGCTGCTGGCTGTCGATGAAGCACACTGTATCAGCCAGTGGGGGCACGACTTTCGCCCCGACTACACACGATTAGGCGAAATCCGCGAGACGCTTGGCAATCCAACGACGATCGCTCTGACCGCGACTGCGACGCCGGACGTTCAGCGTGACATCGTGCGTCAGCTCGCGTTAACTGAGGATGACGTCCGACTGTTTCATGAAGGAATCGATCGACCCAACTTAAGCTTGGACGTCGTCGATGCCTGGCAAGACGACGAGAAACTGGAACACATCCTCCGCATTCGTGGCGAGCATCCGGGCACCGGCATTGTTTACTTCACGTTGATCAAGACGTTGATGCGATTCAGCGACAAACTCTGGGAATTGGAGATTCCGCATCTTGTCTATCACGGCGATTTGGAGCGCAGGCAGCGGAAGCGGGTCCAAGAGCAATTCATGAACGAGCCGGAGCATCTGGTCTTGGCGACAAACGCGTTCGGCATGGGGATCGATAAGGAGGACATCCGCTTCGTGACGCACGCCGATGTTCCCGGTTCAATGGAAGCGTACTATCAAGAGATCGGGCGGGCGGGCCGCGACGGTTTGCCTTCACGGTGTGTGTTGCTGTACGACCAACGCGACCTCGCGACGCAGATGGAGTTCATGCGGTGGAGCAACCCTGACGCGGAGTTTTACGAGCGTGTTTATGACTTCCTGCATCACGACCTGGAGCAAGTACACGCCTTCGGCATCGACTGGCTTCGTGAGCGGCTGCATCATCGGAATAAGCACGATCACCGGCTCGAATCCGCCCTCGCCATGCTCGATCGACACGGCGTGATCGAAGGCTCGCTGTCGCCATTAGATATCGAAGTCGTAGCGGAGTTGCCAGCCGCACTACGCGATCAAGAGCGGCTTGACGACAAGCTCAAGCGAGATCAACAGAAGCTCTATTCGCTGGTTCAATACGTCAAGCACGAAGGCGATCGGAAGGCGTTTATTCACGAGTATTTCGGCTTGCCGTATTCTCCTTCGTGAGGAACCGCGGTTGGAGTCGCTGAGTTTACGAATGCTCAGCGTGATGGCCGGGGCTGGGCGAATTGCCGACAGCAGCGGGACGATTGTTCTCCGAGTAGAGGTTGTCGATTCTCGCGTACTCGCCCTATAATGTCGGCTCAAACTCTCCGAGTTATGCAGACACTCACCGACCGCCGCCCATTCTCAGAGGAGTACCCCCCCGTGGCATCTGGAACCTATTTGTTCACAAGCGAATCCGTTAGTGAAGGCCATCCCGATAAGCTTGCTGACCAGATCTCGGACGGCATTCTCGATGCCTTGCTCACCCAGGACCCGTACAGCCGTGTCGCTTGCGAGACGTTGGTCACGACCGGCTTGGCGATGATCGCTGGTGAAATCACCACCAAAGCCGTGATCGATTATCCGGCTGTGGTCCGCGACGTGATTCGCGAAGTTGGCTATACCGACGACCAGATGGGAATTAACGCCGATACCTGCGCCGTGATGGTTTCAATCGATCGCCAAAGCCCCGATATCGCCCAAGGCGTGAATGACGACGCCGCCAGCGGCAAAGACGTTGGGGCAGGCGACCAGGGGCTGATGTTCGGCTTTGCCTGCGACGACACTCCTGAATTGATGCCGTTGCCAATTGCACTGTCGCATCGCATCCTGAATCGATTGACCGAAGCCCGCAAGAATGGGGAGGTGAAATGGCTGCGACCAGACAGCAAGAGCCAGGTGACCGTCGAATACGACGGTGACACGCCGGTTCGCATCGACACGGTGGTCGTCTCGACGCAGCATTCGCCCGACGTGAACAACGAAACGATCCGGGACTTTGTCATCAACAAGGTGATCAAGCAGTGTCTGCCCGCCGAGTTGGTGAACAAAGAAATCAAGTATCACATCAATCCGACGGGCCGGTTTGTGGTCGGCGGCCCGCATGGCGACTGTGGTTTGACCGGCCGCAAGATTATCGTCGATACCTACGGTGGTTGGGGACGGCACGGCGGCGGAGCCTTCAGCGGCAAGGATCCGACCAAGGTGGATCGCAGCGCAGCTTACATGGCTCGTCACGTCGCCAAGAGCATTGTGGCGGCTGATTTGGCCAAGCGCTGCGAGATTCAACTGGCTTATGCGATCGGTGTGAGTGAACCAGTCAGTGTGTACGTTGATACGCAGGGAACTGGCCGGATCGATGATCAGCGGATTTGCGAACTGGTCCGCGAGATCTTCCCGCTCTCGCCGGCAGGCATCATCAAGTACCTCGACTTGCGTCGTCCGATTTTCCGCCAGACGGCCGCGGGCGGGCACTTTGGACGCACTGGCGCTGACTTCACTTGGGAGAACACCGAGGAGTCGGCGAAGAAGTTGCTCGAAGCCGCTGGGGTTGAAGCCGCGGTTTAGTCAACAATCACTTGTACGATGGCCTTCCAAGGCCGTCGTGAGGTGACCGGCGGCCTTGGAAGGCCATCGTACACACCCACAGAAACAACCCGCTGATCCAGGTTGGAACAGCGGGCTTTATTCAATTCATCAAGCGGCATGCCGCAATGCACTTTCGACGCAGGCGACATTAGTACATGTCGTGGTCGCCGCCGTGGCCTTTCTTGCCGCCTGCCTTTGGCTTCTCAGCAATCAAGGCGTCACTGGTCAGCAGGAGCGTGGCAACGCTGGCTGCGTTAGCCAGTGCCGTGCGGGCCACCTTCGTGGGATCGATCACACCCGCCTTGACCAGATCTTCGTAGACGTCGGTCAAAGCGTTGTAGCCGTGGTTGCCCTTGGCTTCAGCGACTCGCTCGCAAACGATGCCACCATCTTGGCCTGCGTTCTGCGCGATCATGATAAGCGGAGCGCGGCAAGCACGGAGAACGATGTTGTAACCGACTTTCTCGTCGGCACTCAGGTCATCACCCGGCGTTACGCTCGTCGCGGCTCGCAGTAAGGCAACGCCACCGCCAGGAAGAATGCCTTCTTCGACGGCCGCACGAGTTGCATGCAACGCATCTTCGACGCGAGCCTTCTTCTCTTTCATCTCGCTCTCGGTCGCCGCGCCAACATTGACCTTGGCGACGCCGCCAGCCAACTTGGCCAAACGCTCTTCGAGCTTCTCGCGATCGTAGTCGCTGGTCGAGTTATCAATCTCGCGACGGAGTTGGTCGATACGAGCTTTGATGTCAGAACTCTTGCCAGCACCTTCGATGATCGTCGTGTTGTCTTTATCGACGATCACCTTCTTGGCACGTCCGAGGTCCGTGATCGGCAGCGATTCGAGCTTGATGCCGAGCGAATCGAATACCGCCGTGCCGCCGGTCAAGATCGCGATGTCTTCCATCATGGCCTTGCGTCGATCACCGTATCCAGGTGCTTTCACCGCGACACATTGGAACGTGCCACGCAGACGGTTGATAACCAACGTAGCCAGCGCTTCGCCTTCCACGTCTTCGGCGACGATCAACAGCGGTTTGCCTTGCTGGACGATGGCTTCAAGAATCGGAACCATGTCCTTGACGCTGGTGATCTTCTTCTCGAAGACGAGAACGTATGCGTCCTCGAGTTCAGCGGTCATGTTGTTGGGGTTCGTCACGAAGTACGGGGAAAGGTAGCCGCGATCGAACTGCATACCCTCAACCCATTCGACTTCCGTTGCCAGGCTCTTGCCTTCGTCAACGGTGATCACTCCGTCCTTACCGACTTTCTCCATTGCACCGGCGAGCAAGTTGCCGATCTCGCGATCGTTGTTCGCGGCAATCGAAGCGACATTCGCCATCTCGGCCTTGTCCTTGACCTTGATCGACATCTTTTTCAGCTTGGCGGTGATGTCTTCCACGGCCTTCTCGATGCCTTGCTTCATGTGGACGGGATTGACACCCGCCACGACGCCGCGGAGACCTTCGTTGAAGATCGCTTCGGCCAGGACGGTGGCGGTCGTGGTGCCGTCACCGGCCACATCGCTGGTCTTGCTGGCGACTTCGCGGACCATGCGAGCGCCCATGTTTTCGTAGACGTCTTCCAGATCAATTTCCTTGGCGACCGTGACTCCGTCCTTCGTGACCGTGGGCGAGCCAAAGCTCTTTTGAAGAATGACGTTTCGGCCTTTGGGGCCGAGCGTCACTTTGACGGCACGAGCGAGTTTGGAAACGCCGCGACGAATGGCCTCGCGGGCTTCCTGGTCAAAAGCAATCATCTTTGCCATGAGTTCAAATCTCCTGTTTCTTACCGTAGTCGTAGGGTGGGCTGCGCCCACCATTTAGCTTGGTGGGCATAGCCCACCCTACAAATTGCTCGGCACGTCAAACGCGCGCCGCAAGATAACTAGTCTTCGATCACCGCCAAAATGTCGTCTTCTCGCATCAGCAACAGCTCTTCGTCGCCAACTTTGAAGACTTCGCCAGCATAGCTGCTGAAGATAACTCGATCACCAGCTTGGACCTGGAACGTACCGCGGGTACCATCGTCGAGCAATCTGCCAGTGCCGACGCTCACGATCTCTCCACGGGCTGGTTTATTCTGCGCCGAGTCGGGCAGCAAGATGCCGCCGGTAGTCTTTGCTTCTGATTCTTCTCGCCGCAGGACGACGCGGTCGCCCAATGGTTGAAGCTTCGTCCCGGCCTTCGACTTCTTCTGCTTCTTGGTCGCTGTTGCCATGTGTGGTTTTCCTCCACTCAGTCTTTGCTCTGTGCGATTTTAGAACTTATTGAAGTTCTCAACTCGCGATGGTGAGATTGCCATAGGAATATCATTGCAGCGGCCTTCGAGGCTGCCATTACTGCGCACACTAGTAATGGGGCCGGTACTAAAGCAAGTCGCGCGCCAAAGCAGAAAGACAAGCCGCAAGTGATTATCTTGCAGTGGTTTGCAGCGTCATCGAGGGCCGAGGCAAGGAACCCAGCCGTGGTCGTTCTGTCAATTTGACAGCGACGACCGGAATGCCTCGAAGACCGCGCATCTCCTCAAGTGGCCGGTGACCACGACCAATGTAGGATGGACCCCTGGTCCGTCCATCTTTGTCCGGACGGGTCAGGGGTCCATCCGACGAGATCTGTGCGCCACACGAGACTGGTAAACGCGGCCTGTTTTACAAGCCGCCAACCAACCGTAGCGTCCCGTGGCAGGCCATGTTTCGAACCAGTAGAGTTGAGTTTGCGCGACCGGCTGCGCACAATGTCCGTTGCCCCCAACCAAAACCTCAGGTCTGTCACTCCAATGCCAATCAAAGTCGCTTGTCAGTGCGGTGCCAGCTTTGCCGCCAAAGATGAACTCGCTGGGAAAGCCGTCCGCTGCCCTAAATGCAAACAGCCGCTCAAGATCCCGGTGCCTGCAGCAGCCCCCGCGCAGGCTCCGCCCGGTGGCTTGGACGACCTGTTCGACGAGGTCGGCATCGCCGCGAAGAAAGGCCCGAGTTGCCCGAAGTGTCACGCGGAACTCAAGCCAAACGCGATTATGTGCGTGGCCTGCGGAGTTGACTTACAGTCTGGTGAGCATCGCGAAGGGGTCAAGATTCAAGACATGTCGCGGGGAGGCCACGGCGAAGCCGCCGACTCGCTCCTGGATCGGGCCGCACGACAGATCGAGATCGACAAAGTGGAAGACAAGAAGAACCTCACGCACGGTGCCCCGGCGTATGTGTACATCTTTGGACTTGGGGTCATCGTCGCATTTGCATCACTGATGATGGCCTTAAAAGACAACCGTGGCTTAGCGTTTTGGATTACTGGTTTGTCGATCATCGTCTTTGGTGATCTGATCGCGGCGTATTACGGCATCCGGATTATCATTGTTGCGTTCATGGAAAGTGTCGGGCAGGGTTTCCTGTACCTGCTCGTGCCCTTCTATGCCCTCTACTACATCATCACTCGCTGGGATCGCACGGGAAAGTTCTTTATGCAGAATCTAAGAGCTCTCGGCCTGTGCCTGTTCGGCCTCTTCCTGATGTGGATCGGGTCACTTATCAAGCCCGAAGACAAACGGAAGTCGGAATCGATCGACGGACAAAAGACAGGTGTCCAGGTTGTGGAAAGAGTGACGAACGAGGGGCCGCCTCTCAATCAAGATGCAATGTTTTAGTTGACGGTCGCTGGATCGCACAAATGCGACGTTTATCCAAGGCGAGACGTCGATTTGTAAGCTAAGCTTGTATTGCTTGACGCTCTCGGCCGTCTCGTCGGGAAGTCATTCGGCAGCGAGCCACGCATCTCTTCTCGATCCGGCGCGTGACGATCATATTCGAGCCAACAGGAGACAGCATGCTTCCCATTGGGGCAGGGGCGGGCAGTGTCAGTCGACAGACACAGCAAGTTCAACGAGCTTTCGATCGCTTGAGCGAGACAAGCATTAAGCTTGCCACGTTGAAGCGAATCAACCAAGGAAGTGACGATCCTGCCGGTTTGATCGCCGCCACGGAATTGAATCGCGAACTAACCGCTTTGGAAGAAGCCTCCGCGGCGACCGAGCGGACACGAGCGTTGGTCCATGTCGCGGACAGCGGGCTCGGCCAAGCCGGCGATCTGCTCAATCAGATCGAAGGGAATCTCGTTGTTGCCGCCAACGGAGCGACCTCGCCGGACGAACGAGCTGCGATTCAAATCGAGATCGACGCCGCGATTGATGCCCTGGACCGCATCGGCGTCAATACAAGTTTTGCCGGCAAACGGGTCTTCACGGGCGAATCGGCCAACGTCCTGACGGGGCCGAACCCCGATGATCGAGCCTCGCTTGATATACCGGAGTTAACCAGTACTGCACTTGGCGGCGAGTCGGGCACGCTGGCCGACGTGCGATCAGGCGGCTCGGCGAGCGTGACGAGTGGCAACGCCGAATCAGCCGGTGCAATTATCGATGAGGCTCGGCAACAGGTCTTGTTCGCGCGCGCCGAACTCGGAGCCTTTGAACGCACTTCGATCGACTCCGCACAGCGTCTGTTCGAGGACACGGCGGTGAACCTGAGTGCCAGCCTGAGCCGTATCGCCGACGCAGACGTCGCGTTGGAATCGGCCAATCTCGTGAAGGCAGTTACGCTCGCCGACTCTGCGGTGGCGACCGCGAGATTGACCGTGGCGACGCAACGAGCAACTGCCAGCCTGTTCTCTGAACTGCTGGACGCGTTTGGATAGCGGAAGGGGCTGGTGGGCGTCAACGATTTGCCGCTAGCGGTGCCTGCGTGATCGATCGCCCGTGTCGGGATTTGGCGACGTTTTCCCCCCAATCGCACTGGCGTCGAACCACATCTTTTTGGTATTCAAGCGTTCCACTCGTCACCACTGCACTCGTCTCCGCCAAATGCCGAGTTGTTGCATGTCGATCAACCCCATCGTTCGCGAGCCGATTGTCATCACTGGCATCGGCTTACTTGCATCCGTTGGGTTGGATCGCGAGTCCGTGTGGCAGGCCGTTCGCAGCGGGGAGAGCCGATTTGAATTCCTGCGGGGGATGCGAGGCATTCCCGATAACGAGATCGTTGGCGCCACGGTCGATCTCGGCGAGCCGCTCAACGGGCGGTTGAAGGTTTTTCCGATGTGCGAGCGGGCGGCGGACGAGGCGGTTCGCGACGCCAACCTCGATCTCTCGCAAGTCGAACCACGCCGCTTCGGATGCATGGTCGCGAGCCACATGGGCGACACGCGGTGGATCGATCAGCAACTCGGACTTCCGACTGGCGATACCGGCAATTACAACTGGTGGGAGCAATGGCTCCCCGACACAGCATGCTCCATGCTGGCTCGTCGTTATGGCGCGCTCGGCCCGAAGATTTGTCACTCGACCGCTTGTGCCAGTTCGTTGATCAGCGTGTTAACCGCGGCGCGTGCCATCCGCGACGGACAATGTGATATCGCGTTGGCCGGTGGCGGCGACTCGATCGATCCGATGTTTGTCGCCGGCTTCAACCAGATGCGAGTGCTTGCCAAAGACGACGATCCCAACCGCGCCTGTCGACCGTTTGACCGGACTCGCAAGGGTTTTGTCTTTGGCGAAGGCGCGGCGATGTTCGTCGTCGAGCGTCTCGGGCACGCGCTCCGCCGGGGCGCAAGAATCTACGCACAGATATCCGCGGCGAAGTCGCTGGCTCAGGCTCACCACGTCACTTCCCTGGATGCCGACGGCGACGCGCTCGTTCATTTGATGCGATTGACACTCGACGAGGCACATCTCGAACCGGCCGACATCGGCTACATCAACGCCCACGGAACGGGGACCGAGCAGAACGACGCCGCCGAAGCCATCGGAATCCGCCGCGTGTTCGGTACCGACATCCATCACACCTGTGTCAGCGCGACAAAGTCATCGCTCGGGCACATGCTCAATTCCGCGGGCGCGGTGGAACTGGCGATCACGGCCCTGGCGATGCGGGACGGGTTTGCTCCACCCACGCTGAATCTGAACGACCCTGATCCAGCCTGCACCTTCGATTGCCTGCCCTTGGTCGGACGCACGAACCGGTTTCAACATGCCATCAAGCTGTCGCTGGCATTCGGCGGTCATCTTGTCTCGATGCTGCTGAGCCGCTGGAACGATACCGCAACGGGATATGCTTACCCGGCGATCAGAAAAGCGGCGTGAGTCACGTCGACTGCGGGCTGACCGCCCGCGGCCGATGGCTCTCGCCGGGCGCGGGGGACGAGATCAAGCGAATTCAATCAGTGCGTCCGTTGGCCCCAAGACGAAGCGAAACTCTTTGGTGATGCCCGAGCCGGTTTCACGGCGGCTGCCGGCTGCCGAATCGGCCACCGCGGTGAACAGATTGGTCAACTCTTCGTCGGCCCTGAAAACGCTCTCGATCAGCACGCGATCCGGGTGATCGCCATCAACAACAACTCGTTCGCGGCCATCTTGTTTAAGGCGCAGCGGTGTCGACAGGTCGATGCCAAGTTGCGAGAACCGCTCACGCAACCGGTCCGCAAGTTCAATGAAATCATGTTGAAACGCATCTGGCTCGGCTGCCTCAACCGAATCGGTTGCGGCGTTCTGTTCTTGTTCGTGCAACACGTCCAGAAACGACAACCCCTCGGTAACGCCATCGATTACCTTCCCTAGCACAGGAGCAATCGCAGCGCCTGCGAGCGGCAATAACGAAGGAAGTGTCATCGAGTTTCGATTCCCTGGGATGCTAGCGTACCTACAGAAGGCAACTCTGCGTGTTCGATTGATCGGCTTGCGGCCTCGCGAAGTTGAACGCGATCCGGGATTTGTGCGGGAGAAGCTCCGATAACGCCCGTCAACTCTTGGCGTAGGTACGCAAGCTCGTCATGAGGCTCTGTACTTCAGGCTCCAATTCAGCGCAAGTCGGATCGGCACCGTCGAGTTCATCCCGCTTGCCCATCTCTTCCAAAGCCTCGGCTAGCGCCGCGGGATGTTCGGCACCGAAATGCCGCAACGACCCCTTCAACGTGTGTGCGGCAAGCCGCAACTTCGCAGCATCATGGTTGTCGATGGCATGCCGCATCGCGGCGGTCTGTTTGGGACATTCGTCGAGAAAGATTCCGATCATTTCGAGCAATAGTTGATGGTTCCCGCCGACGTTCGCGAGCAATTCCGTTAGATCGAATGCGACGGATGGCTGCGCTGTATTCTCGTCAACCGGCGCGTTCGGCGCGCGTGAATCCGGGAGCAGGCTGCGCAAAGCCGCGAACAACTCCTTCGCGCGCACGGGCTTGGGTACGTAACCGTCCATGCCGGACTCGAGGCAGAGTTCGCGGTCACCTTTCATGGCGTGCGCGGTCATGGCGATAATCGGGATGTGTCCACCCACCTCCGATTCCCACTGGCGAATCGCGGCGGTGGCTTCGAGGCCGTCCATCTCGGGCATTTGCACGTCCATCAGCACGACGTCGAATCGGCTCGACTGGACGGCCGCGATGGCTTCGTGGCCGTTATTGGCGACCACAATTTGATGCCCATGACGTTCCAAGACGCCGATCGCCAGCCGCTGATTGAACAAACTGTCTTCCGCGAGCAATACGCGCAAGGGAGGCAGCGGCGTGATTTGGTCGGTCACGATCGGCGTTTCCGGATCGGGAGTGATCCCCGTGGCATCCAGCGAATTAACAATGGCGTCGAACAGCTCGGATTGTTTGACCGGTTTCATCAGATGGGCGGCGATGTCGAGATCCTCGCACCGCGCGATGTCGCCCAGGCGGCTGCCTGATGTTAAGGCGATGATCACCATCTCCTGCAGCCGTTGGTCCTCTTTGACTTGCTGCGACAGCTCGAAGCCATCCATTCCGGGCATGTTGATGTCGGTCAGCAGCAATTGAAATGCGTTGTTGTCCCGCTTCGCTTGGCGCGCCTGCAATAGTGCGTCGATGCCGTTCGAGGCCGAGACGACTGCCAATCCCCAGTTGGTCAGCATCTCGACGAGAATCCGCCGGTTGGTGGCGTTGTCATCGACCACCAGCACGCGTGTGTTGTGCAGCGACACGGGTTCCCGCTGCGGGAGATTCAACGCCTGCGGATCGCCTAATCCGAATTGCCCGACAAAGTGAAACGTACTGCCGCAACCAACTTCGCTTTCGGCCCAGACACGCCCTCCCATCAATTCCGCCAGCCGTGCCGTGATGGCCAAGCCCAAGCCAGTGCCGCCGTACTTGCGTGTCGTCGAAGCATCCGCTTGTTCGAAGGCTCCGAAAACGGTCGCGAGCTGTTCCGGCGCGATGCCGATGCCGGTATCACGTACGGAGATGTGCAATTCGACTTCGCCGTTCTCTCCAAGTTGGTGTTCGACGGCGACAACAACCTCGCCTGTCTCCGTGAACTTGATGGCGTTGCCCGTCAGATTAACGAGGACTTGCCGCACGCGATTTGCGTCCCCGATCAAAGCGTCCGGGGTCTCGGGCGTCACGCGCCAAGCCAGTTCGAGTTTCTTGTCCGCCGCCCGCAACCCCATCGACTTCATCGTGTCGCCAAGACTCTCGCGCAATCGAAACGTCGTCGTATCCAAATCGAGTTTGCCTGCCTCAATTTTGGAAAAGTCGAGGATGTCGTTGAGCAACGACAACAGCGACTCGCCCGACTCGTGAACCATCGTCAAGTACTCGCGTTGCGATCGCGTGAGTTGCGTGTCCAACACTAGTTCGGTCATGCCCAGAATAGCGTTCATTGGCGTGCGGATTTCGTGGCTCATATTGGCGACGAAATTGCTCTTGGCGCGGTTGGCCGCCTCGGCGGCTTCCTTGGCCTCGCGGTACGCTTCGGCAGCTTGCTTCTGTTCCGTGATATCGTGCGAGATTCCGAACGTGCCGATCACGTGGCCTTGCTTATCGCGCAACGGCAATTTCGTCGTTGCGACCCACGACTCACGGCCGTCGGGCCAGACGTGCTTTTCCTCTTTGCCCATCAATGGCTGGCCCGACTCCATGACACGACGCTCGTCGGCGAGCGAATGCTCGGCGTCTTCCGGGTCGAAGAAATCGAAGTCCGTTTTGCCGACCGCTTCGTCCGGGCTGTGCAATCCCGAGCGGTTCGCCTTCGCCTTGCTGACGCGCAGGAACCGCCCCTCGGCATCCTTGAAATAGATACTGTCGGGCAAGTTGTCCATCAACGTGTGCAGCAAGTAACGCTCATGGTCTAAAGCACCCAGCAGGCGGCGGCGCTCCACGGCATATCGAATCGTGCGTTCCAGCCGATTCGTGTTCAGCTCGTCTTTGACGAGATAGTCGGCGGCACCGGCTTTCATCGCCTGCACGTCGACTTCGTGGTCCGCCTGGCCGGTGATCATGATAATCGGTGCCGAGCAGCCGTCGGCGATGGCCTCACGCAGCAACTCCAAGCCGTCGCGGGCTCCGAGCCGATAGTCGAGCAAGTACACGTCATGCTCGTCCCGCTGGATCGCCGCCAGACCCTCCTCATACGACGACGCCCAGACCAACTCGAAACGCTCGTCGGGGTTTTCCGAGAGCCTCGCGCGGGTGATGATGAAGCTGTCTTCGTCATCATCAATCAGCAGGATTCGCGCGGGGCGGTCGTTCATGTCACTACGTTCCGGAACCGTTGGGCAATTCCACGATCTCGAACCAGTACTTTCCCAAAGCTTTCACGACGTCCGCCAATCCGTCGAACGACACCGGCTTCGTAATGTAGGAGCTCGCGCCATGATCGTAGGAGTTGAACACGTCTTCCTCGGCCTTCGAAGTCGTAAGAATAACGACCGGGATTCGCCGTAAATCCGGATCGGCCTTGATTTGGGCCAGTGCCTCGCGGCCATCCAACTTGGGCATGTTCAGGTCCAACAGGATCAATCCCGGCCGGGGTGAAGTCGCAGGATCCGTGTACTTACCGCGCCGATGCAAGTAGTCCATCAACTCGGCACCGTCCTCGACGATCCGCAAATCGTTCGCCAAGCGTTGTTCCTTGAACGCCTGCCGTGTCAGCAATCGGTCATCCGGATCGTCTTCCGCCATCAGGATAATGATCGATTCAGGGAGTCGTTTCATGACTTGGTTCTCGTAGTTCGGAAAGATTGGGCAACAGGCAGTGTGATCACAAAGGTAGCGCCCTGTCCAGGGGAGCTAGTGCCGCAAATGCTGCCGCCGTGGCGTTCCACGATCTTGCGGCAGATGGCCAACCCCATGCCCGTCCCTTCGAATTGCTCGCGTCCGTGCAGACGCTGAAACGGCTGGAACATGCGTTCGGCGAATTGCTGATCGAAGCCGACGCCGTTGTCCTGCACGGTAATCTCGCACAACTCGCTGGCCGCGCCCAGCGTCGATCGGCGCGACTCGCCGTTGTTGCGATAAGTCCGGCTAGCGATCTTCACCAGCGGGGGCACCTCAGGATGGCAGAACTTCAATCCGTTACCGATCAGGTTTTGTAACAACTGTTGCATCTGCAACGCGTCCGCCTCGATCGTTGGCAGCCCATCGAATTCGACTTTGCCACCGGACTGTTCGAGCCGCGTCTCCAGATCGATCAGGACGCTTTGCAAGACGAATTGCAGATCGACGGCAGCGAACGACTGGCCTTTCGTCGCGATGCGGGAATAGCTCAGCAACCCATCGATCAACGCCCTCATGCGGGTCGCCGCGGTTTGCATGCGCTTCAGATAGTCGCACCCTTCGTCATCGAGTCGGTCGCGGTACCCGCTGACAAGCAGATCGCCGAAGGCTTGCACTTTGCGGAGCGGTTCCTGCAGGTCGTGCGAGGCGATGAAAGCGAATTGCTGCAATTCCGTATTGCTGCGAGTCAGTTCGATGTTTGAGAGTTCCAGCTCCTGCGTTTTGTCCTCTAAGCTTTTCGTCCGTTCCTGCACGAGCTGTTCCAAGTTTTGGCGATGCAGCGCCAGTTCGGTGTCGCGCTGCTGTATCTGTGACAACATCGAGTTGAACGCCTCGCAGAGCGCGCCGAGTTCGTCGTCGCTCTCTTTCTCGACTCGAGTTGAATAGTCAGACTTGGCGGATACGGTTTGCGCTGCATCGACAAGACGCTGAATCGGACCTGAGATAATGCGCTGTAACCGAGTGGCCACTAAAACCATGATCACCAAACTGGCGGTTAGCACGGTCACGACGATAATCGCGTACCGACGCAGTTGGCTGTACAGCGCGGCGCGGGAAGCCTGCAAATAAATCGTGCCAATCGGTTGGCCTTCCTGCATGATCGGCTGGAACACGTGCAGATAACCGTCTTGGGTCAGAAATGTTTCACTCGACGGCAGTGGTGGCGGCGTCGCGTGAATTCCCGTTGGCCCGGCGTATTCGGCAAACGGATTACCCTGTTCGTCGTACAGACGGGCGTAGACGACGGTGGGTTCCAACTTCAGGGATCCCAAGACTTCCGCCGCGCTCTCGGCGCTCGTGAAGTTCAACGCAGCGGTCGTGTTACTTCCCACGACGTCCGCCAACGCCGACAAGTGGTTGCGCGTGGCCTCTTGAATCATGCGGATGTCGTTCACGACAAAGACCGCATAAGACAGCAACAGCGCAATGCTCACAACGCCCACCAGCAGAACCGTGAGCTTGACGCGGATAGGAGCATTTCGAAAGGAACGCATGGCAATCGGCTGACCGAGATTGGAGCGGGGCTGGCATCCGCCTCGCCCACCCCACACCTGAAAGTCAATTGCTGCCGAACTTGGCAGTGCCACCCATTCTAACTGATCCCCAGCACCGCCCGCGAGTAGAGATCGCAAATATTAGCCGATTCGTGCCGTGGCGTTCACGGGACGAAACGCACGTTTTTTAGCACCAACACCTGGGGATCCAATTTCAACTTCTCTTTCGCCAATTCGCCTCGATTGATCTCCAGGTCGAGAAACCCCGCAGCGTTAACCGAGTAGTTGATCATAGCGCCGCTGGTGGCCATTCCGGGCGTATCGGAGACGATCAACACCCGGGTGTTGCGGACTTTTAGTAGATTGTTGAGACGTTGTGTAGCCGTGGGCTCGGCCCCATTCGAAATTAACGGCGAGATAAACACTAGGTGACACGGTTGATAGTCCGCCACCGTCTCGAACTTGCGAATCTCGACTTTGCGGTCCCCTACCGGCTGCCCCTGCAAGGCGTCGAGAAAGCGGCCAAATGGGTTCGGGCCCACCAACCCGATAATCAACTTGCCTTCGGAGTTTGGGACCGCATTCTCGGGCCACGTGGTGTAGCGACCGAAATGATACAGCCACACCGCCTTGGCCTTTTGTTCGAGAACGATTTGGGCGTGCGCGGACGAGTTACTCACCGTCCAGAGTAAAAGGCAGAGAATCGGGATGAGCAGCAATTGTCGAGTCATCGGTAGCCGTCTCGCATTACCACTGATAAGTAACTTGACCGTAGACACCGCGCTGGATCTCGAAGGGCTGTCCCTTGGTCGTGTCGGTGCTGAACTGGTTGTACTCCGGATGTTGCGAGTCGAGCAGGTTCTGTCCCACGACAGCGAACTCCATGCCACAAGTTGGCCGCCACGCCAGACGTGCGTCCAGCGAGATATAGCTGGGCACAGCCTGGAACGGAAGGCTGTCCACGTAACGAGCCATCAGGTCGAACTCCACGTTGTCACTGAGGTCGTGCGACGACATGAGAAACACCTGATGCTGCGGGCTGGTCCCTTCGGGCTCTTCGGCAAATCGTAAGGAACCGGCGCCCGGCTCATAGTTCACTTTCAAGAGTGAATACGTTCCCGAAATTCTCCAGCACGGGGTCATGGCTACCTTGGCGGACAGCTCGATTCCATAGCCCGCGCCACGGTCGACGTTGAGAGTGGTAACCCGCGGCGGTGGCGGTGGCGGCGGGAACACGTGGAAGGACTGCAGCTTCTGGTACTGGTTATAGAACAGTGCGATGTCCCAAGAGAACGACTCCACCGGCTGGGCGCGATAGCCGAGTTCATAGGCGATGACTTCTTCTGACTGAAACGCCTCCGTGAAATCAGCGACGACTGCCGCGAATGGTGGAGTAAAAGTGAGGTCGTGGTCGGTGCGCGCCGGCGTCCGCACCGCCCGCGACACGGCAGCCCACGCGGCCCAGGATTGCTCGGGCGCCCACAGCAGCCTGGCACTCGGCTGGACTTCGAAACCGGTGAAATCGTTGCGTTGCAGCTTCGCTCCCAGCGTGAAGTAAAGCTCATCGTCTCGGAGTTCGATTTCGTCCTGCGCGAAAAAACTGAACGTCTCGTAGGTCCGCTCGCTCGGAACGAAAGTGAAGACAGGCGGCGCAACCGTCGGCGTCAGCTTGTCGGAAACCACGCGATAGCCCAGTCCCCACACGACGTTGTGCCGGCAGCCCAGCGGGAGGTGGTGTCGTAATTCGGCGTCGTACGTGTTGAAGCGTTGATCCAGTAGTCCAATGTAGTTCAGCCGGTCCGCGCGATCGTAATACAACTGCACGGATACGTCGCTGTCGTCGCTGAACTCGCGCGTCCAGCGGGTCAGTAGATTGCCGCCCTGCACTCGTTCGTCGCCTGTCGTGGCAAAGGTGCTGGCGAACGGCTCATTGAAGAAGCCGCTCCGGCCTTGGTACATGTCACCTTGCAGCGTAATCGTATCACAGCAGTTCGGGGTCCAATCCATGCGGAACCCGCCCCGTCCCTGCCGCCAGTCGTCTGCTTCAGGGTTGACTGCATTGAAACTCGCATCGCGTTCATTCCATTTGCCATAAACGCGGTAGTGGACATCGCCTGAGCGACCGCCAACGCGTGCGCTAGCGAAGCCACTCTCTTCAGTGCCGCCACCGCCTTTGACCAGCACTCCCTGCGTCTCGTCGGCCGTCTTCGTGATGATGTTGATCACTCCGTTCACGGCGTTAGCGCCCCAGATGGTCGCTCCCGGACCCCGAATGACTTCGATCCGGTCGATGTCATCCAGTAACACGTCTTGCACGTCCCAAAAGACCGTACCGGAAAAAGGCGAATAGACCGTGCGGCCGTCGATCAGAACAAGCAGCTTGTTGCTGGTGTTGAGGGCACCCGGACCCCTGAAATTGAATCCCCGCGCAGTAATTGTCCATTTGTTTGAAGTGCCGCGCGCCACCTGCAGGCCCGGCACCATCCGCAAAGCTTCGGGAATGTTCCGGGCACCCGATCGGCGAATCATCTCTTGAGTGACGACGAAGACGGCCGCCGGCGACTTGCCGACCGTGCTTTGCTGGCCCGTCACGGTGGTGACTTGTTGCTCTAGTGCCGGAGCGCGGACGCGAGTCTGCGACAACTCCTCTAGTCCCAAAACAAGCGATCATTCGAAGTCTGCTTTAGCCAAAATCGTTGGCGCTGTCCGCGCGCTT
>JAQBZB010000122.1 GCA_027622275.1 Planctomycetota bacterium
AGGTTGGAATACCGATTATCTTGCCCGAGTCCTTGGACTACAAAAGACTTAGTGTGCGTTTGCCGTGAGTACTTCCCACTGCTGGAGCAGTTCGGCGAGCGCTTGGATGATCTGGAGGACCGAATCACCGATCATCCACCGCGCGCGATCATCCGTCAGGTACACGACGTTCGCATCGAACTACGCGAGGTTCGCCGCGTTGTCTGGCAGCAGCGAGAGGCGCTGAACGTCTTGTTGCGCGATGCAACGCCGTTGATCAGCGACGAAACGCGCACGTATCTCCGCGACTGCTATGACCAGACGATTCAGCTTGTCGAACTCTTGGAAGTCGATCACGAAACCTGTTCCGACTTGCGGGACGTCTATCTGTCCGCGATCAGCAACCGCATGAACGAAATCATGATGGTGCTGACCATCATTGCCACCATCTTGATCCCGCTCAGCTTTATCGCCAGCCTCGACGGGATGAACTTCCGGCCCGAGGCATCGCCGTTGAACATGCCGGAGGTTAATTGGTACTTCGGCTATCCGTTTGCCTTGGGTTTGATGGTGGCGACGGTGATCGGCATGCTGCTATTCTTTCGTCATCGCGGTTGGATTTGGCGGACGCGAGAATCGCAGGGCGAACGCCGTTAAGACTCAGCGCGGGCGGCGTAGGCAATCCGTCCGACCTTGGCAATGGGAGCACCTTGCGTGAGAAAGAAGAAGTCTGACAACCAGCATGACGCTTCTCGCGCCACGGCCGGGCGATTGACCGAGCATAAACATGGCGGGCTGGGTGAGTTGCCCTCGACGGCGATCTGCGGCAACGACATCACGTCGTCGTGCCTGTATGTGTCAGCACTGGCCATCATCGCGGCTGGACGCTGGGCGCCGGTTGCGCTGTTGATTGTCGCAGTGGTGCTGTACCTGTTCCGCTCGATCTACGCTGAAGTTGTCGGCGCGTTGCCGCTGAACGGCGGTGCTTACAACGCGTTGCTAAACACCACCAGTAAGTTCCGTGCCTCGATCGCTGCCTGTTTGACGATTCTGTCCTACATGGCCACGGCCGTGATCTCCGCTGGCGAGGCGATGCACTACGCGCACACGATGTGGGAAGGCCTGCCTGTCCTGTGGGCAACGATCGGTTTGCTGGCGATGTTCATGATTTTGTCGATCATCGGAGTGTCGGAATCGTCGCGCGTGGCCGTTGGCATCTTCGTCATTCACATCGTATCGCTGATTACGTTGCTAGTTGTCGGCGTTGTTTTTATCGCCACGAACGGTCTGGAGACGCTGACGATCAACCTGGCGACGCCGGCCAAGGGTGGTGTGGTGAGGGCGTTGTTTTTCGGTTTCGCGGCGGCGCTGCTAGGCATTTCGGGATTTGAAAGCTCCGCCAATTTCGTCGAAGAACAGGCTGAGGGCGTGTTTCCGAAGACGCTCCGCAACATGTGGCTCGCGGTTTCATTCTTCAATCCGGCCATGGCGCTGTTGGCACTTGCCCTGGTGCCGATCCCCGATGTGGAACCGCACAAAGAAGGCCTCTTGGCACACATGGGCCAGGAGTGCGGTGGCCAGTGGCTGAAGTGGACGATCTCGATTGACGCCGTGTTGGTTTTAAGCGGTGCGGTCTTGACTAGTTTTGTCGGCGTGAACGGCTTGGTGCGGCGCATGACGCTGGACCGCTGCCTGCCGCAGTTCCTGCTGAAGACGAACCGCCGTGGCACGACGCATCGCATCATTATCACTTTTTTCGCCCTTTCGGTGTCGGTGCTATTGATCACGCGCGGCGATCTCGAAGCGTTGGCCGGCGTGTACACAATTTCCTTTCTCGCCGTGATGGCGTTGTTCGGACTGGGTAACATTCTGCTCAAAGTGAAGCGGTCAAAGTTGCCTCGCCCAACGCGAGCTTCCTGGCTGACGGTCCTCGTTGCGATCATCGCCGTCGTCGCCGGACTGGTTGGCAATGCCATCGAGCATCCACCTTATCTACGTGTGTTTCTCGAGTACTTTGTACCTGCGCTGCTCGTTGTCGGCGTCATGCTGGGACGCATTACGATCCTGAAAGGCTGCTTGTTTGTCATCCGGGCGATGATCGCTTCGTTGATCGGGCCGATGCATCAGATGGCGGATGCCATTCGAGCGAAGATCAAGCAAATCAACTCGCAGCAGGTCGTCTTTTTCACGCGAGGTGATAACATCGCTAACCTCAACAACGCACTGCTCTACGTCCGGCAGAATGAACACACCAACCGCATCAAGATCGTGACCGTGGTCAAGGACAAGAGCGAAGTGCCTTCCCGGATGAAGGAAGATATTGAATTCCTGGACGACGCGTACCCTGAAATCGACATCGAGTTCGTGGTCATCGAGGACATCTTCGGGCCCCAGCTGATCGACCATCTGGCGGAGCGCTGGAAGATCCCCAAAAACTTCATGTTCATCGGCTCCCCCGGCGACCACTTTATGTACGGGCTAGCCGAACTCGGTGGCGTAAGGCTCATCATCTGATCCTTTGACGTTCAGTCTCAGGGAAGTCCGCCCCGGAAGCAACTTTCTTCGCGCCAACGAGAGAAGAATTTGCTCGCGTGCGGGCCGTCGAGATGTCGAGATGAGGCACGATCGAATGCGCCGCCTGCCGAAACTAACTGACTTCGATCCGGTTATTCACGTGATTGACGCCACGAAGTCCAGCGACCGCCGTCTGGGCGAGTTGCTTGTGATGGTAGGTTGGAACTTTGCCAACCAGGGTGAGAACGCCATCATCAAAACGGCAAGAGATACGTCGGATGGTCCGGTACGGGCTGTGTTGCAGCCGGACTTGCGCTGCCTCGCTGATATCGTCAACCGTTTCTTGCTCGCGCCGATCCGCGTAAATAGACATCTCAGCCTCCTTTGCCAATGCTCACTCCGTAATCGACGCTCCCAGCCGGTCAGCGATTCTTGCGCCGGGTCCGAGTCGATTGAACCGCAACCGTTTCTGCGATTCGAATCACGACGACGATTATATGTCACGAGCCCGAATCGTCAAAGTAACAACCGGATTTTTTTTCGCTGGTGACGTCGTTCGACGCGGTATTCGAAGAACCGCCGCTTAATCCCCACTAACAATTTTCAATGTTCAGCGCCGGAGACGTGCGGCTCCCAAGGTTGCAGCCTACCAGCGTGGTGACATAGCTCGCTGGCAGGGGCATCGACGGTGGTAAACAGCCGCGCAGGCACCGCCAACTCGCGAGGGACCAGACAACTGCTAGCACTCTGGTTTGGGAACACGCGGAATCCCAGTGATTGGTCATTGGTCGATTGAAGCACTTTCCAGATCGTTCATTGCAACTCCGGATCTTCTTGAAACCAGAAGCGGAACATGACCATCGAACGATCGGCGAGTTCATAGACGTCGCCGACCGAATGGCACACTTCATCGGCGTCGCCCCGCGCCGTGTCGAACACGAGATCCCACCAGCCACCGGCTGGATGCGGCAACGTGAAAGGAATCGGTTCGTGATGGGCGTTCAAGAGCAACAGCAAAGTATCGCCTTCGACTCGCTGGCCGCGCTCATCCAACTCGTTGATTTGGTTGCCAGCCAACAGCATCCCTAAACAGCGGACGAAGCCGGAATCCCAGGCGGCGTCCGGCATCTCGCTGCCGGAGGGCTCGAGCCACGAAACGTCCTTAACTTCGGAACCACGAATCGGTCGTCCTTGGAAGAATTGCCGCCGGCGCAACACTGGCTGCTCGGCGCGGATGCGAATCAACATTTTTACGAAGTCGAACAGCTTGGCGTGCGGCTCCGAGAGGTTCCAATTCAGCCAACTGACCTTGTTGTCCTGGCAGTAAGCGTTGTTATTGCCCCGTTGCGTGCGGCTGATTTCGTCGCCGGCACAAATCATCGGCACGCCTTGTGACAGCAGGAGCGTGGCCATGAAGTTGCGTTTCAGCTTTTCCCGCAGCGCGCGCACTTTCATATCGCTCGTTGCGCCTTCGACGCCACAATTCCAACTGAGATTGTGACTTTCCCCGTCTTGGTTGCCTTCCTTGTTGGCTTCATTGTGTTTGTGGTTGTAGCTGACCAAATCGTTCAGACAGAAGCCGTCGTGAGCGGTAATGAAGTTGATACTGGCATACGGGCGACGGCCGTTGTGTTCGTACAGGTCGCTGCTGCCGCTCAATCGCGAAGCAAATTCCGAAACGGCTCCGCCATCACCCTTCCAGAAGCTACGTACGCTATCGCGATACTTGCCGTTCCACTCGGTCCAACCGGTTGGAAAGTTCCCGACTTGATAGCCTCCCTCGCCGAGATCCCACGGTTCCGCGATGAGCTTCACTCGCGACAGCACGGGATCCTGGCAAATGATGTCGAAGAACGCGCCCAGCCGATCGACCGCGTGCAGCTCGCGGGCCAAGGCGCTGGCGAGATCAAACCGAAAACCATCGACATGCATCTCCAAGACCCAATACCGCAGGCTGTCCATGATCAGCTGAAGTACTCGCGGACAAAGCATGTTGAGCGTATTGCCGCAACCGGTGTAGTCCATGTAATAGCGTCGATCGCCGGGCGTCAGGCGGTAATACGACGCATTGTCGATGCCTCGCAATGAAATCGTCGGCCCCTTTTCATTGCCTTCGGCCGTATGGTTGTAGACGACATCGAGGATCACTTCGATGCCGTCCTGATGCAGCCCGCGAACCATTCGCTTGAACTCTCGCAGCGCATCTCTGGATGTTGAAGCGGATGCATAACGTGGATCGGGAGCGAAGAACGACAACGTGTTGTAGCCCCAATAGTTCTTCAGCCCGTGGTCCACCAGATGGCGGTCGTCCAGGTGATAATGCACCGGCATCAGTTCGACGGCGGTCACTCCCAGATCTTTCAAGTAGGCGATCGAAGGCTCGGAAGCCAAACCGGCATAAGTTCCCCGGAGATGCTTCGGCACGTCGGGATGTTGCTTCGTGAAGCCCTTGACGTGCATCTCATAGATCACCGTCTCGTGCCACGGCGTCCGTGGCGGTCGGTCGTCGCCCCATGTGAAGGCCGTGTCGACAACAGCCGCCAGCGGCGCGTAGGCGGCATTGTCTCGCTTGTCGAACGAGAGATCGGCCGTCGCTTCCCCGATGCGATACCCGAACATGCTGTCGTGCCAGCTGACATCACGGGCGATCGACTTCGCATACGGATCGAGTAAGACTTTATGCGGATTGAAGCGGTGGCCTTGATTCGGTGCGTAGGGACCGTGGACGCGAAAGCCGTAGAATTGTCCTGGCACACCGTCGGGAAGATAGCCGTGCCAGACCATGTCCGTCCGCTCGGGCAAAATGATTCGATGAGACTCTTTCTTCGCGCGCACGGAGTCGAACAAACACAGCTCGACCTTGGTCGCATGCTCCGAATAAATCGCAAAATTAACGCCCGCACCGTCCCACGTCGCACCAAGTGGATATGGCTTTCCGGGCCAAACCCGCACTTTCTCGGTCGCCATCACAATCCCTCGGACAACCTGGAAATTCCCATCCCTGGTCCCGCGCCTGCAAAAACCTGGTGCCGGCCGAAAACTCGGGGTCACGGGCCTTACGATATCGCGCCGGGCGGATGTGTGACAGGGCTGGCCGACGAATCGGCGGTGAGGACTTGGGTGATCGACCATACGCCAAAGTGGCGCTGTTCAACTAGGGCGCAGCCGGGGCGGCGTTCGAGTCTGTCACGATCAGGTCGATCTGCTTTTCGAACGTGTCCGAGAAGACCCGGAATTGCAGTGAGGCACCCGCTCCGACCGCTGCCATATCGGTCTGCAGCTGCGACATTTTCGCGACGGTTTTGTCGATCAGTTCCAGTTGCTGCTTCCCTTCAGCCAGGGCGGCTTGTGCTTGAGGCTTCTGTTGAGGGGGAACCTTGTTTTCGTTAATCAACTTTTGCAAGTCGAAGATCCGGCTCTGATAAACGGCTTGTTGAGCTTGGAACGCTTCATACTTTTTGATGGAAGCCTTATTCAATTTAACCGGCGATTTCTCGACGGGAACAATGATATAGGGATCGGTCTTGATCTGGACGCCGCGAGCATTGAGGCTGGCATCCAGCTTCAGCGCGAAGGCCGCTTGCTCTCGGCTTTCGCCAAAATAGATAAATGCCTCGCCACCCTTGCCGAGTTCAATCTGTGCGGGCTCGACCATGCTCTTATGACCTTTGACCGTAACTTCCATTTTGAGCGAGCTGCGATCGGGGGCACCCTCCAGCGGCAGCTTGGCCGTCGCCGATTTTTCGACGTCGATCGTGATCGGAGCAACCTTCTGCGGCGTGCGCAAGGCAAGATCCTGCGGCTGGTCCTTACCCGCGGTGATCTTGAGTGAGCAGTTGCGTAGATTTGTGGCGGTGGCGTTCGCGACACCGGCAGGTGCCCATTTGAATTTCAAGTCCTTTTCCGGCATTGACATCGTGGCGATCACGACGGGATCAGTGTTGCCGTCGCTGAGATAAAACTCCCAGTCGCGTGGAGCCACTCCGTCTTGAGCGTTCTGTAGCGAAAACTCGATCCGACCCGCGGCGGCGATGTCACCGCCATCCAGGCTGATAAAGACTGTGTCTTCTGGCCGAATGTTGACTTGGCCGAGCGTCAGCTCGGGCGCGTCGGCGGCGGGCACTGGCAAATCAACAGCCGGTTCGAATGCGAACGTCTTGGTCTTGGGCGGTGCTGGCTTTGGTTCGGGCTTCTTCTCAGGTTCCGGTGTCACTTCCGCCGGTTTTACTTCGGCAGGAACTTCCGGCGTGGGAGACTCGGGCGCTGGCTCCGTGTTTGTCTTCTCCGGTTCCGCGGGTGGTGTGGCGTCGGTCGTCACCGCCGCAGCCGCCGGTGCTACAGCGGCAACGTCGCCAGTTCCTACGGCTGGTTCTGTCGTGTTTGCCGAGGGAGTCGTGGCGGCATCGCTCGCGGGAACGTCTGTCGTCGTGGCGTCCGGAGCGGCAAATGGATCTGCCGCTGGCGTAATGGCGCTAGCACCTCCCGTCTCGTCGCTCGGGGTTGGTTCAGCCGCATTGCCGCTGTCCTGTGTTTCGCCCGCCGGCTCGTCGGTATCGTCTGTCTCCGTCGGTGTTGTTTGAGCGACTTCCGTATCGCCGCCGCGAAGCAGCATCATGGCACCGATGCCAACTCCGGCGATCAGCAGCAATCCAGCAGCGCACGCCCCGCCAATGATCAAAGCCTTTGACAAGCCGTTCTTTCGCTCAGCGGCGGCGGGTTGGGGTTTGTCCCCTGTCGCGACCGCATCGCTGGCAGCCGCTGCCGGTTTGGATGCTTTTTCCTCGACAGGTTTCTCCGCCGCTGCTTTCGCTGCTGGTGGCGGCGGGGCGGCGGCAGGCTTCTTCTTTCGCTTCTTCGTGTTGATCGCAAAGTCTGTCGGCATGACGGCCGACGCAGGTTTGGCGGCGCTTCCGACATCGATCTTCGCTGCCGGAGCCGCTGCCTTCGACTCGACCTTCGCTTCCGGCTCGGTCTTCTTCGCCTCCGGTGCGGCTTCGTCGGCGGCTTCGTCAAGTTCGACGATCTCGATTTCACCCGGTTCGGCTTCCGCCATCTCGGCATCTTCGCCACCCGCTGCAACGGCGGGTGTAAGATCTTCCGCGCCGGCGAGCGCGGCCAGTACATCCGCCATCGACGCGCATCGATCGTCGGGCTTGAGTTCCATCATTCGCTCGCATAGCTCGACGAGCGGTTGTGGCGTATCGGCTCGTAGATCGCCAAGTGGGATTGGCCGCTTCGACTCTTTAATCTTGACCCGTTCCGCATCTGTCTTCGTGGAAAATGGTGCGCGGGCGGTCAGTAAGAAGTAGAGCACTCCGCCGAGCGAATAGACATCGCAACGGGCGTCAACGTCTTGGCCACGCGCATGCTCCGGGGCCATGTACGCAATTGCCGACATCATCAGCTCGCCGGTATTCTCGGACGGATTGCTCGCCGCTTTTCTGAGGTGCCCCACACCCATGTCGAGAATCTTCGCGACGCCTTGATCGTCAACCATGATATTGGCTGGCTTCACGTCGCGGTGGATGACGCCTTGTTCGTGGGCGTGCCGCAAACCCTCGGCGGCTTGTCGAACGAAGCTAGCGGCGTCGGCGAACGAAAGCCGTCCGTCCGCATCGACGCGGCTCTGCAAATCCCGGCCGCTGATGTACTCCATGACAACGTAGTGGCGCTGCCCCTCGCTGCTGACGTCATGAATGTGAACGATGTTACGGTGATCAAGCGCCGCGGCGGCACTCGCCTCGTCCAAGAAATGTTTGACGAGTTCAGGGGTGCCGGTATGTTTTTTCGACAGTGTCTTCAGCGCCACCTTCCGGCCCAGCTTAGGGTTTTCCGCCAGATAGACGTTGCCCAACTCCCCTTTGCCCAGATAGTCGACTAAGCGATATTTTCCGAGCGTCAAATTATAGAAGCCGGATAGCAATTGGCTGGCCTGCCATTTGGTGAGCCAAGTGTTCTTCAGCAGCGCGCGGGCAATTTGTATTGGATCTTCCGCGGTTTCAGCCAGCTTCTTGATCGCCTCGAGCTGGCTGGCGGCGAACAGCTGGCTACGCTCCAGAACAATCGCAAATTTTTCAGTGGACTCGATGAGCTTTGTTTTCGTCATGGAGATTGTCCGGTCAATGGTTCAGTCCGCCCGCGCTACGGTAGATTCTGGCAAGCCGCCTGACTTTTCGCAAGAACTTAATGGCTTTAGTTCCGGCAAACAGGATCACGCGGATCGGCTCTTCTCCTCAGCGTAACGGCCACCGTAGATGGTTGCTGTGCCCCTATCGGGGATAAAACCCAAAGATTGGCCTCGCGATTCGAGGGGCATGCGAATCGAATTGAAGTCCAATTCGCGTCCTTCTCGATCCGCGAAGTTACGGCTGCGCATTCTCCCTACAGCTCGCAATTACTCGTCCGAGCGACGTTGGCGCGGGGATCTTGATCGAGGAATTCCCGGAAACGCAGGATTTCGAAGGCGACTCTGCCGATTAAGTGGACTATCCCGGCAATGCGGATGGAACTGGTTCTACGCATTATGCCGAACCGATAGGTAAAGACCAGCGAGTTTACTGCCTCGTTCGATCGTGCGGATGGTAGCGATTGCCACCCAGCGAGGGACTTGTGCGGCAAAGCAACTCGGAAAAGCCAGCGAGCGGGGAGCCGCTTTCCCTGGCGCAACCCATTTGTGTGGTGGAGATCATCCCGATGAAGAATCTCAGGGGGAGCGTCCTGACTGTCTTGACGGCCATTGTCGTGGCGAGTCTTTCCAACCAGGTAACTGCTCAGCTGCCTCCGCCGGGACCGGCAGGTTCGATGCCGCTTCCAAGTCAAGTGGCGATGCCGGCTGCCACGAATGCGCCGGTTGGTTTCGGCGCGCCGCAAGGGGTTCTCATGCCGCCGCCACAAGCGATGGCTCAGTTTGCAAACGCCGCAACCGCGAACCAAGTACCGCTCGCGGTCGCGCAAATCCCTGCGCCACAACCGATGTACAACATGCCGATGGCAGCCGGTTATGGGCCGGTCGGTTATGGGCCAGTCGGTTATGGGCCAGCTGCTTATGGACCCGCTGCTTACGGGCCGGATATGGCACTTCAACCGAATTGGGGAGTGCAACCAGCGAGCTACGGAACTCCACAACCGTTCCCATCGATGGACGGCATGACGATCCCAGCCGGTTATGAGATGGGTGGCGGCGAGTATGGAGGTGGTGGTTGTGCCGCGTGTGGCGGCTACGGATGTGAAGCGTGTTCGGGGTACGAGGCACCGGGGCTTGGTGCTCGATTTCTCTCGCGCCTGCTTCCGTACGGTGAAGGCGGTCAGTGCGCACCGCGTTGGTACGACATCACGATGGATGGCATGTATCTGTCTCGTGAAAAAGCCTCACGCACTATCGACTTCGCCAGCGACGGTATTAACGGCGACATCCTTCTCAGCACGAACGATCTCAATTTCGATCAAGAACTTGGTTTCCGCTTCACTGGAGCCCATCAGATCTTTGCCGGGGCGACGCTGGAGTTCACGTACTTCGGCCTGCTCGATTGGTCGACCTCCGCCGTCAACCGCCCCCCACAGTTCGAGGATGATATCTTCTCGGTACTCAGCGACTTTGGAAATATCAATACGCCGTTCGGCTTCGACGAGACGGACCGTTCGCGTCAGCAGTCACTGGCTTACTCCTCGTCGGTCGACAACTTCGAGTTGAACGTGCGGAAGCGTTTCACGGCACCGAACTGCCGACTGCAGTACTCGTGGCTCGCGGGTGTACGGTATCTCTACCTGCTGGAAGATTTCACCTACTTCACGCTGGGTGGCGACGCCGATCTTGTAACACCCGGGCTGCAAAGCCGCGGCAGCATGAATTACGGCATCGACGCCCGGAACAGCTTGACCGGGTTCCAAATCGGCGGTGATGCCTGGTTGAATCTTGTCCCCGGCGTCAATGTTGGTGCCGATATTAAGGCGGGTGTCTACGGGAACTACGTCAATCAATCCACCAATATCCTGGCGACAACGACGTCCCCGGCATCCGCGACCACGTTTGTCGAAACTTTAAACAGTTACGACATCTCGATGATCGCCGACGCCAATATGTACTTCATGTGGCGACTTGGGCCGCATTGGACCGTGCGAGCCGGTTACAACTTCATGTTTATGGATGGTGTCGCCTTGGCCCCCGAGAACTTCAATACCGTGGCTCCCAATATCTTTACAGGCGGAGTCCCCACAGCAACTCGCGTTCCGACACTTAACGACAACGGCAACGTCTTCTATCACGGCGGTTTCGGCGGTATTGAGTTTATGTGGTAGGGCAACTCGTTGCCGCAAACGACCCGAAGATGACTCACCAAGCGCGGCCTGGCTTCACAGCGGTCGCGTTCTTTCGTGACGGGTTCGAGCGTGATCCCAGCCGCTTGCTCAGTTCGCAGCCGTCGCCCGTTGCACGTCGATCACCCACTCCGGCGTCTCGCGAACGTAGTCCTCGACGTGTTTGCGGCGGCTGAAGTAGTAGTACGCGTTCCAGCCTTGGAAGATCGCGCTCAGCACGATCACCGTGCCGTAGATGGCGAGTACGATCAGCTTGTAGAAGTAATCGAGCCCATCGATCGAATCGAGCACTTCACGCAACTCGGGCTTCGCGGCTAATTCCGCCGCGAACGGCCCCTCGCCCGTAAGCCCCGTGAAGATCATCCACAAACAATAGACGATGATCATGGTCAGGAATCCGACCTGATTCCAGCCGAGCAACCGAGGTGCCGAATCGTCGAACAACAGCAATCGTTTTCGCCCTTGGAACTCGTTGTAAGCGACGATCCCAAGTCCGACGGTGACTAAGAAACCGGCAATGCTGAACGGAGCGAATGGCGCTGAAGTAACGGCAAAGATGCCGGTCATCCACCCGTTGAATGCCGCAACCCCCGCCGCTTTGCGGATCTTCTTCGCGCGTTCATTGGCCAAAGCCAACTCGTGATGATGTTCGGCGGCCAATGGCCCGGCAGCTGGCTCGGCTAGTGTTGCAACACTCACGGCAATACCCAATTCTATTGAAGAGTCCTTGTTTCTGCGCGCAGCGATCCGGAAACTCTACGTCACGGGTATACTGCGCGTGGATGGCGTTGACGCTTTTGTACGATGGCCTTCCCAGGCCGTCGATCGCTTCACAACGGCCTGGGAAGGCCATCGTACAGGTTTCACATTCCGATAGGAGCCGAGCCCATGAGAGACATCCGCATAGCCGCCGCTCAGTTCGAGAACCGGGACAACGATCCTGCCTACAACCTGAGCCGTGTTCGCGCGCTCACGCGCCGTGCGGTCGACCTCGGCGCGGAGATCGTGAGCTTTCATGAAGGCTGCGTTCCAGGCTACACCTGGATTCAACGGCTTAGTAAGCAAGAACTGCTCGAGGTTGCCGAGCCCGTGCCGGACGGCCCGTCGATCAAGGAATTGACAAAGATCGCCGCTGAGTTTGGCGTCGTCGTGATGGCAGGTCTGATCGAGCGGGACACTGACGATAAGGTCTACAACTGCTACGTCACCGTTGGGCCGGACGGTTACATCACGAAGTTCCGCAAGCTGCATCCGTTCGTCAACCCGCATTTGTCTCCCGGTAACGAGTACAACGTGATCGAATTGCTCGGCTGCAAGGTCGGCTTTCTGATTTGCTACGACAACAACCTGCCTGAAAACGTCCGCATGACGGCGATGCTTGGTGCTGAGATCATCTTCATGCCGCACGTCACTTGCTGTCTGCCGTCGGCCATGCCAGGACGCGGCACCGTCGATCGCGAGTTATGGAACAACCGGCATCGAGATCCCGTTCGCTTGCGGCAAGAGTTTCGCGGACCCAAGGGACGCGAGTGGCTGATGCGCTGGTTGCCAGCACGCGCTTATGAGAACGGTGTGTACGCTGTCTTCACGAACCCCATCGGCTGGGACTACGATACCGTCAAGCCGGGGCTGGCCATGATCTTCGATCCGTTTGGCGAAGTGCTTGTCGAGAGCCACGCCTTGGAAGACGACGTCGTGGTCGGATTGTTAACGCCCGAAAAGATTTCACAGTCGTCAGGCCAGCGTTACCTCAAGGCTCGCCGTCCCGAGTTGTACGGCAAGCTCGTCGAACCACAGGAGTCGGTGACACTGCCCGGTTGGACGATGGAACACGAAACGGCCAAAACGCGAAGCCGATGACGAAGCGGCCGGCGGCAAGACTTGCGTTTTCTAGTTCTTCAATCCAAGAGTGAGTACGATGGCCTTCCAATGGCCGTAGTGAAGGACTCGATGGCCTCGGAGGGACGTCGTACGAAGGGAATCTCCGCTTTCCGGCAGACTTCAAGCGATTGAACTCTGCTCGTCCAACCACTCCAGCAGGCCCGCATCTGCCAGATCGCTGCCTGCAAGACGTTTGGTAATCCCTGTGTGGAAAGCTTCGTCGTTCGACGTGAGAATCCGAGCAGCGTCGATAGCGATGACGTCGATCGACTTGTCCAGAAGCGAAACCGTCGAGTCCGTGGAATCGCGGTTAGCGTTGCTGGAATCGGCTACCAATTGTTGTGACACGGGCGGCGCGCCGACGGCAACGATTTCGGTGGCACCTTCCGAATCGGCGGTCGAAGGTTCCAGCAAGTTGATAATGATTAACACATCAAGCGGCGACACATACCCGTCTCCATTTACATCGAGATAGTGCGGTGTGAGCCCGGTGGGAGGATCCGGAAGAGCCCGCGCGCCGTTTGCATTCAGATCGTTGATGATGATCAATACGTCCAGTGGACTGACGAATTCGTCAGCGTTTACGTCACGCGGCTCAGCGAAGTTCTGCCACGGATGTTCGTCTGTTACTTCGATGGTGATTGACTTACACACTTCCAAGGGCTGAGGAGCGTCATCCGTCACGCAGACCGTCAAGGGTTGTTCCATCGGTCCCTGAGCCTCCGTCGGCGTCCAGGTAAAGATCCCACTGCTGGGATCGATGCTCGCGCCTGCCGGGACTGCTGCATCTTCACCGAAGCCGAACGTCAAGTCATTGTCCGGTATGTCTGGATCGCTGGCTTCGACCTTGCACGTGAGCGTATTGCCTTCTTCCACCGACCAATCGCAGCTATCAATAATCTCCGGCGGCTGGTTCACTTCACGCACGACAATCTCGATCGTCTCGAAGGCGCTCAGTTTCGGTGTGCCGTCGTCGGTGACTCGCACGGTGACAGGAAACGTCCCCGGTCCTTGCGATTCCGACGGTGTCCACGTGAAGACACCACTGTCGGGGTCGATGCTGGCTCCGCTGGGCGCACCTTCGTCCAGACTGAACGTCAGCCGATTAGCTGGGACATCATCATCGGTCGCGGTCGCGGTGAAGGTCAGCAAAGTTTCTTCGTCGATCGATTGGTTACCGATCGGCTGCAACTCGGGACGTTCGTTGACTTCGTTCACGATGATGGCGAACGTCTCGCAATCGCTCAGCGGCGGCGAACCGTCGTCGGTCACACAGATCGTCACATCGTAATCCTTAGGCCCCTGCTCCTCCGTAGGCGTCCAGCTGAATTTACCCGTGACTTCATCAATGTGGGCTTCGTTGGGTGCTCCCGAACCAAGACTAAACGTCAATTTCTGCGGCGGCGTATCCTCATCGGTTGCCGTGGCAGTGAAGTTCAGTTCGCTTAGCTCATCCACCGACTTGTCACCAATGTCGCCCAGAATCGGCGGATGGTTACTGTCGAGGATCGTAATGGCATAGTCTTCCACTTCACCGTCAGCGGCATATCCGCCGGGGCCAAGACCGCCGTCGGTACTGATCCGGATGCGGAGGTAGCTGTCGCCCGCGACTCCTCCTATGGCTCGACTCGGAATTGTAAAGTCGAGTCTGTTTTCTCCTTGGCCAATGGCTATGGACGTGCCCTGTCCCAAGTACTCAGCCGGATGATCGAACATGCCGTTGCCGTTCATGTCCATCCAAGCATCGACCTTCCCCGCTGCCGATGCATCAATCACCAGGTTGGCCGGTTCACCCAACACAAACGACGAGAGGTCGACAAGGCCGTCTTCGTCATCGCCGTCATTGTCGGTGTCATCATCTGTTGCGGAAGCATTTGGCTGGCCGTCCAGATCATGGTCGAACCGCGTTCCCAGAGTCGGGCCACTGCCGGTGAGGTGCCTCGCCCCGTTGCTGGCGATCGTGGTCGAGTAAGAATCCGGCGCGTCGCCGAAGTCGCTCGGCAAAAGCTTGTTTCCAAAGTTGACATCAAGGGTTGGTTGACCGGCGACGACGGATACAGAGCCCACGACGGTTGCGTCATTCGCTAATGTGAGAATCTCCTCTGCGGACAGAGCACGGTTATAGATGCGCACATCGTCGATGGTGCCGTCGAATGGAGATTGGACGCCGCCTCCGCCGCAGTCGCATCCAAACTGCAAGGGTTCGTTACTTTGTTTCAGATTCCCCGAGACTTCCTTAGAATCACTACTCGCCACGCCATCGACGTAAATGCGTAATTCGCTGCCGTCGTAGACTCCAGCAACATGCGTCCAAACGGTGACCTGAGCGACCGCGTCGCTATGCACGTTGAAGGAGGGCTCATCCGTCTTTGGATCCGGACTGTTATTCACCCTCGCCTGAAACTGGTTATTCATTGCGAGAGAAAATGGAGGCTCGTAACCATTAGTACTCTTGTTGATGATGTATCCGCCGTCAACGCGATCCGGGTAAACCCAGGCAGCGAAGGTCACGCTTGTCGTGACATCCAGGCTCGGTGAATCGTTCACCGTGAAGTAGTCACCACCGTCAAACTCAAGAGCGCCATCGGGGATATTGTGCCGATCGACGACGTGCATCGGTTGGGTGTCAGAAGCGCCTGGCAGGCTGCCGTGGTTGCCATTCCCGCTTGCGTCGTTCAGATCTCCGTCCAGTGGATAGTAAGCGACAAGCCCTTCTGACGGAGCCTCCTGCTGGGAGGTATTGGGATACGTCTGCTGCCAGCCGTCTTGGGTTACTTCTCGGACGATGTAGCTGCCGGCGGGGACATCGGGCAAGACATAAGTTCCATCGGAGCCTGTGACCGTCCATTGTTCGCCTTCGTCTTCATCCCACACGCCGTTCGAGTTTCCGTCTGTCCAGTCCAACGAGCTGTTCTTGTTGGCATCGATGTAGATTGTCCAGCCTCCGAGGCCCGGTTCCGTCTGTGGGTCGTAAACTCCATCGGGAGTCTTGTCCCACCACTTCAGGCCGCGGATTTCACCGAGGTTTGGATCCCGGTCGTCGTTGTGAATTGTAGCATTGGCCGTGGAAGTGCCTAACGAGACATCCCGCGAGTTGGCGTTAAGACTGGTCACGCTGACGGTAAAAGTTTCATCCGGCTCGAACGCCGTGTCACCGTTAACTTGCACCTTTTTCGTTTGCGAAAGCGATTCGCCGGGCTGGAACGTGATCGATTCGCTCAGCGCCGAGTAGTCATTGTTTGCCGTCGTTGCTGTTCCGTCAGTCGTGTTGAGTTGGAGCGAAACGGCGACATCGACGGGATTGGATAGTGTGACCATAAAATCGAACGATTTGATTCCACTGTCACCTTCATTCGTCGGGTCGGGTCCGGAAATGCTGACAGTCGCGGAATCATCGTTGCGGATTGTTCCAATCGCCGTGGGCGTGCTGATGACTGCACCGATGGTCGCATCAGAAAGAGTGACCGTGAATTCCTCGTCCCGCTCAACCACGCCTTCGCCGCCGACATTGATCGTGATGATCTGAGCAGTCGTCTCGTTCGCGTCAAAATGCACTAATCCGCTTGGGAATGCTCCGCCGAAATCGTCGGTATCCGTAGGCGATCCGCCACTGCCCGTCACTGTGTAGATGGCATCGAGGGCGCTGCTGACGTCTCCGCTGCGAGAGAGGGTGAACGTGAACGGTGTATTCCCGGAATCGCCTTCGTCCTTGTCGGAACTTGCTGCGGCGATCGAGAGACTCGGAGGCACGTTGTTAACTGTAATACGCAGCGGAACGGCATCGGATGTATCGTCGCCACCGTTGGCAATACCGCCACTGTCCTTCAGACGCACGGTCAGATTGGCAATGCCGTCACGGTTCGTTGCGGGAGTGAATGTCAGTCTGCCGGTCGACGAAAGCGAAGGTCCGGTGCTGAAGAGACCCGCGTTGTCGTTGCTGACGATCTCAAACATCAGCGTCTGGTCCGATTCGTTGCCCGGACCTTTAGAAAGATTCGTGGCCCAGACCGCCGAGTACGCACCGGAATTCTCGTCAACTGTGACATTGCCACCGGGTGTAAAGGACGGCTAGTCGTTGACGGGCCTGACGGTGACGTCAAAAGTCTCCGAGTCCGTTCGCCCGACTCCATCCGTTACCGTCAACGTAATCGTCGCCGAACCGTTCCCATCCGTCTCTGGAGTCACAGTGACCGTACGACTTGCTCCGCTTCCAGCGAGCACGATCTTCTCGACCCGTACAAGCGCCTCATCGGACGACCCACGGGAAACGTCAAGCGACGAAGCCGATGTCTCAGCATCATTCACTGTAAACGAAATTACTCCAGTGTTGCTGCCCTCGTTGATCGTTCGATTCGCGATGTTGGAAATCGTTGGATCGGTCGCATCGACACGCCAATCGTCAGTCGCATTTCCAGCCAGTGCATTCCCCGCTGAGTCCACAATCCCGGAACCGGATGCGTTGAGCGTTAGCACATAAGTTCCGGAAGAACTATTCTTGCTCGACAGGTTGGTGAGCGTCCGGCTTGAACCGCTCCCCGACACCGTCACGCCGCTGAGGCTCACAGCGCTGCCGTTTCTGGTCAGCGAGAAGTCGGTAATCCCTACGCCCGTCACAGCTTCACTGAAATTGACCGTCACCGTCCCGACACCTGTGATTCGAAGATCGGGATCAACGTCCACGATATCCGCCGTCGGATTGCGAGTGTCGATGCTCACGTTGTCCGAGTCGCCAGTCCCCGTATTACCGGAGAGGTCCGTGTATCCCGTACCAACCGTGACCGAACCGTTTCCGGTAACATTCTCGTCAGCTCTAAAGGTGACCGTGTAGCTGGAGCCGCTACCGGTGAAGTCGTTTAAGAACATCCCATTGAAAGCTGACACATCGTCGATAGTGAAGCCCGTCACAGGCTCGTCGAAGTTGATCGTCACGTTTGAAGTTCTGTCGCCGTCGCTTAGAGACGAATCCACGATGTTAACAGTAACGTCTGGCGACGTCGTATCAACAATAAAATACCTGAATTCGGACGCCCCCAAGTCACCGCCACCGTTTTCCGCTATCAGCCGAATTGCGTGCAACCCTTCGCCAAATGATCCCACGTTCTGACTCGGGTTGCCACGTCCATGTAACTCGGGGCCTGTGTATTCCGACCCGGTCCAATCACGGCTGTCATACTCATATCCGTCCCGATCAACTCCGCTTTGAGAATCGCTTGCGGACCCTGATACAGAAATGGTCGCGGTGTTAACGTACGTCGGGTTGTTGGGATCGGAAGAAAACTGGGTGAACGAAACGTCTGGCGCACTTCCATCGACAAGACCGTAAAAATAGCGGATCAATTCAGCGCCCGCCTCAATTGCGAGCGGTATCAAAGTATCCGCAATGTTCTCTGTTTCAGCATCAGTAACATCTCCATTCGAATAGCGATCTCGACTGCCCCCGTCGACTTGCCCGTCGTAATCATCACTGTCGAAGTCATCTGCTCTCCGAGTGTAACCGACGATCCGGCGCTAAACTGGGTTAAAGAGGGGGGAGGCTTGAGAATTGGGGTAAGAGAAAAACGGCTTCCAGGCCATGATGGAGGGGTTACAAATCCAAATCTCCTCCAAGGCAAGGAAGCCAACCATGAAGATCGCACATTCCATTCCCGCCAACAAGACTGAAAAGCTTGTCGATCTGGCGATTGAACTGCAAGAGTTCGTTGACCAAGCCGCAGCGGACGGTGAATCGTTGTACGAAACTGAAAAGGGGATTTTGGCGAAGGTCCTGAAAATGGGGCACCTGGCGATCAACAGGCTCCTTCAGCGCCAGGGTGACGGCGATCTGGGGCCCACGGTGCAAACGGCCGACGGCGTCGAGTTGCAGCGCAGTGAATCTCCCGTCGAGCGGCCCTTGCGAACCGTCTTCGGCGAACACACGTTTGATGCTTACGTCTACGCCCCCGGCCCCAAGCAGAAAATCGCCTTGCGACCCATTGACGCTCGACTCAATTTGCCGGCCGGGAAGTACTCGTACTTGCTGGAAGAGTTCACGCAATATTTTTGTGTGGAGCAGGCTTTCGGCCAGGCTGCCGACGCGTTTCAGACCGTGCTGGGGCAGAAGCTGTCGGTCGATACGCTGGAGCGTACCAATCAACGCGTCGGCGAGCAGGCGCGTGACTATCTCGATGCGTTGCCCACGCCCCCGGTGAAGGAGGAAGGCGAAGTGTTGGTAGCCACCGCCGATGGCAAGGGCGTGCCGCTGATCCGCGACAACGCCCAAGCTCCGCCGGTGCATGGCCCCAAACCGTCGCGGCCCGGCAATCGCCGCATGGCCACTTTGGCCTGCGTGTATTCGGTGGATGCCTATGTTCGCAGTGCCGAAGACGTGGTGGCGGCCTTGTTTCGCGATGAGCGCGAGAGAGACGCCACCGCACGTCCGCAGCCTTGTCACAAGCGGATGACGGCTTGCTTTCCCACGCTGGAAGACGCCGGCAGCGAAGATGAACTGCTGATTCGCGGCGACATCCAGGCTTGGTCCTGGGCCGCTGAGCAAATCGACCAACGCCGCGCTGACGGGCAGGTCTTGGTTCGCTGATGCGACGGTCAGGAATCGCTGTGGAGAATGGCGGACATCTGCCTGGGACTGGACCACCAGGATGCGAGCCAGAAGCGGTTGGCAAACGTGGTGGATGTTCTGGACGTGATTCACGTCAGCGGTTACGTGTGGTCGGCGGGCCGGGCCTTGTATGGGAAAAGCCAATCGTCGGTCGAATCGTTTGTACGGGACCGTTTGTTGCGGATCTTGCAGGGCCAGGCGGAGGGTGTGATCCGCGGCATCCGTCGCATGGCGACCGAACGCGGATTAGGCGGACAAAAGTTGAAGGAGGTGACGACAGCCTGCAATTATCTGGAAAACAACTTGGAGCGAATGCGTTATGACGAGTACCTCGCGGCGGGCTACCCGATCGCCAGCGGCGTTATCGAGGGGGCCTGCCGCCATCTGGTGAAAGACCGCATGGAGCGAACCGGCATGCGCTGGCGGGAGCCGAGCGCTGGGTCGATGTTGTTCGTGCGGGCGCTGGAAGTCACCGGCCTATGGGAGCCATTTCAAACACACCGACAAGCAGTGGAGTGTCAGCGACTGCATCCACATCAAACACTACTCAATGATTACACACCCAACCTTGCCATTGCTCTTTGACCACCTGCGCCGGATCGTCGGTTACACTCCTGCTCTCCCCGCAACTTTCGAGAACAATTCATACAGAGGGTCGTAACGATATCCGCCACTCCACTCGTCCTGTGGTAGCAAAATATCACCGTTCGGTCTGCCGCGAGAACCTGATGGGTAGCCCCATTGCATATACACACTGCTGCTACTGCCGATGTGTTTTTCATATTGGTCGTCACCGACCGCATGCTGATCGCCGTGCGCGTGTGCCGGTTCCGCAATATCTTCCAAAAGATGGACAACATGTCCAAGCCAAATGAAGGCTTGCGTGGCGTAACCATTCGAGTACATCCACTGAATCCCGCGTCCGAGCATTGCGTTTTTCCCCCAATCCGAATCATATTCGCCGTCTAGTCCATACCCTCCAGTAAAGTATTTGTACGCTCGGTTGGGAGCTGAATCGTACCCAAGCAGGCCGTCATCGAAACGACGGCTGTAATCACCATAATGGTCCCAAAAATGCCGTGTATAAGGTGCATATTCGTCCCACGGATTCAGATAGTGCTCGTCCTCATCGAACGCGCCTTGCGAGAAGCTGTTCTTTGACAGGTCTGGCGTGCCGAACTGACTAACATAGAAGTCGTACGATTCCTCAGCCAAGTATACGTGAACCTGTTGCAAGTGCGCCACGTCAAGCAGTGGAGTCATCTCTGCGGTCGCGAGCGTGTCAGTTGTGTGGGAGTAGCCAACAATGTGTCCAACTTCGTGACTGGCAGTTCCGGAGATCTGTTCAACAACTGTTTCGAAAGTAGCAGTTGCAATCGAAGCGGTAGCAAATATCAGCGCGTTGTCGTCCGAATTCGAGTTGCCGATATCAACTGCTTCGGCCAGACCATCGAATGATCCATACGCGCGAAATGCCGAATCATCGCCACCGATGTAGACCGTGGAGTATTGCAGGCCCTCAGCGGGATCGTCGGTCGTGAAGATCACGCCGCTGCCGGCGAAGGTTTGTTCCAACTGCTCGACGACCGAGACGATGATCGCGTCTTCCTGACCGGCCAGTTTGCCGGGAGCCTCGAACGCGGGCACGTCGAACGGGCCCACCGTCACCGGGCCGTTGTAGATCACGGCTACTGCACCATCAAAATCGAGAAAGATGATCTGGCCTTCGACGTTCGTATTGGGATCAACCAGTTCGAGACCGGGAAGAGAGGGGAGAGTGGAGAGCGGAGAGTCGAGCGATGAGAGTCCAGAGGCAGACACGCTGTCCGACGCTTCGATCGTGGGGACCAGCGAAGCAGGGGAATCAGGTTCGGAGGGGATGATTGTCGCGTGGAACGCAGAAAGCACGCGGCGGTGTTCCAAGAACTCTAGCCCAAGACTCAAAACTCTGGTTCTCGACGGTCGCCGTTTCGTGGTGCGGAGCCAGCAAGGCCACCGACCTCGACCGTATTTCCCGGCGATTGCATTCATGGTTGCTGCCTGCCTTCCAAGTTCCGCGATTCTACCACCCTCTGAAACAGGGTCGCAAGCTTTTTATCCACCCAGCGAGTGTTTTGTGTTTGGCTGCGGAATCGAGGTGGTTCTTCAGAGTCGCTCGTTTGAGCCGAAGGCAGGCTCGGCTCGGCGCAGCACGTGATCCTTCCTGCACGAAACGTTCTGTTGCAGGCAAATGCTTCCGCTCGCCGGTAGTGTGTTGCTAAAACCAGAGTCAGATTGAACGGGCGGGGAATACGAGCACGAGGCGCGAGTTTTGAAGTTGCGCACTCTTAAGTGCCGGAGGCACGATACAACCTCTGCCGGTGGCGTGAGCCACCGGAACCAAGTAAACGAAAGACCGAAGGCCCAGCGGGCCGACACAGTGTGTCTGTGTCGGCCCTTCAGGCCTGAGTTCTCCCAACAGTTGGCAACCGGTGGTTTACACCACCGGCAAAGGTTATTCCGACCCTTCGGGCCTAATACTCGCAACTTCAAAACTTGCTGGCGAGTGAGTCGTCGACGGTTGAAACTCACTCGCTGGCGCGTCGTGCTTGTACTGACAACACAGTGTTAGGACACGCACTCGCCGAGATTGAAAGGACCGGCAGCCTGGAGATGGTACCTCAAGGTGCAGAGCCCCGAGGTGTATGTTCAACTCGTCGAACCACAGCAGTCGATCACGCTGCCCGGTTGGACAATGGAACATGAACACGCCAAAACGCGAAGCCGATAACGCGGCAACTTGGCAACAGCGGGCAACGCTCGGTAGTGATGCCGTTTGAAAAATCCGTAGGATGGACGCCCTCGTCCGTCCGGTGTTTCGAGCGGTTTCCTGGTCGGACGAGGACGTCCAACCTACAAATGGTATCACTGCCCAACGTTCAGCTGACAAAGTCACGCACCAGAGGAATGATCCGCTGGTGAGCATCTTCGATGACGTAGTGACCGGCGTCTTCGATGCGGCTGACTTCGGAGTTGGGGAAAATTTTCACGAAGCGTTCCAGGCACGAGGTGTCGAAGCACCAATCTTTCATCCCCCAAATCAGCTTGATGGGACGATCGGCCAGAGTCGGCAAGCGGTCTTCAATATCCGCAAGTGTCTGCCAGGTGGGATGCTGTTTGGTCAAAGGAATGTCGCGCACGAAGCGATTGACGGCGACCCGGTTGGCCCAGCTGTCGTACGGAGCCAACAAGCCGCCGCGCACGGCCGGCGTCATCACTTCGTGGTGCTTGACCGCCATCGTGATCGCCGCGCGGGAAAACAGATTTAATCCGCGTAACGCAATCGTGCCGAGGATCGGTGTGCGGCAAATGCGGATGCGAAACGGAATGAAGTGCGGCCGGTAGGCACCAGTATTGAACAGGACGATCCGCGAGATGCGATCCGGGCGTTCAAGGGCGGCTCCCAGCGAAATCGCGCCGCCCCAATCGTGTCCCAGCAGCGTGACATTGGACAGATCCAGTTCGTCGAACAAGCGGACGAGGTTCGCGATGTGCTGGCTCAGCGTGTAAGAATACTTTTGCGGCTTGTCGCTCAGCCCACATCCGATATGGTCGGGCACGACAACACGGTGATCGCTTCGAAATGCTTTGACTAGATTACGCCAGTAGAACGACCACGTGGGGTTGCCGTGAACCATGACCATCGGCTCGCCGTCTCCCTCGTCGAGATAATGGTAACGCAGTTCGCCAAGCTGCAAGTGACGCGAGCAGAAGGGATACTGACTTCGCCAATCGGTCGCTGGGAAACTCATGTGGCGAATATATCGGTCTTCATGAAGACATGGTAGATCCCGCGGATCGCGGGAAGTAAGGCCGTCGTAGTGGTGGCTTCCAGCCGCCACTACTTCCGCGGCGGCTGGAAGCCACCACTACTTCTGCGCCAATACAGAAGGTATCGCGCCAATTGCTCGACGCGCGTTGTCTCGTTCCAACCGAGCTGCTTCGCCATAAAGTGGCTGATTCGAGTTGCCACCTCGGCTCCGCCATGCCGACTTAACGCCAGTCGCGTCCTACGACGCATGACATCTTCGAGCGTCACGGCCATCTCGTCCGTACAGGCAAAGGCGACATCGCTTTCAAACACTTCGGGAGAATCGGATATCAACTCACCTCGCATCGCTGGTCGACGATCGTCCAAAGGCGTTGTCGCCGTCAGACACTTCGCCGGACGCTGGCCGAGCATCCGGCTGACTCGCCGGACGACTTTGTCGGAGATGGCGCGAAAGGTTGTGTACTTGCCGCCGGCGACGGTCAGGAGATTGCCGCCCGAAGCCACCATTCGCTCTTCCCGCGAACGGCGCGATGGCCGGTGATGATCTGAGCGGATCAAGGCCCGAATCCCCGCAAAACTTGTGATGATGTCGCCTTCATCGATGGCGTGCGCAGGTGCGAGTTCGCGAAGTTGCCCGATTAGATAGTCAACGTCGTCCGCGTCAGCTCGCGCGGCGTCGGCCGAATGCGTGTACGGGGTGTCGGTCGTGCCAAGCAGCGACACGTCGCCCCACGGTAGCAAAAAGATCATGCGGCGATCGCGTTTTGACTGAAAGTAGATGCCGTGTTCGCGATTGATCCGTGAAATCACCAGATGCACGCCTTTGCTCGGGCTGAGTGAGACGGGAGCCGATTTGCTGGAGGACAAGCGTCCGACCTGCTCGATCCACGGGCCCGTTGCGTTGACGAAGCATTTGGCCCGTACGTCAAACGGCTGGCCGCCAATCTGATCGACCACCTGCAGGGCTTCCAGGTGATCCCACTTTTGTCGAAAGCCAGTCACTTGGCAGTAGTTGGCGCACGCCGCGCCATGGCGACGTGCATCGAGCACGGTTTCGAGACACAGCCTCGCATCGTCCATCTGACAGTCGTAGAGCAACACGGCTCCGCGCAGCTGCTCGCGCGGAAGTGCTGGTTCGGCGACGACGGTCTCGTCGGCGGACAACGTGCGGTGACGCGGCGTGGCGTCATGCCGACGAGGTGTCAGCCAATCGTACAACGTCGTGCCGAGTCGCAGCATCGCGAGCGAACGCGGATCGCCCTCGTACGCGGGCAGCAGCAGCGAGAGCGGCGTCACCAGGTGCGGAGCCATGTCGAGCAAGATAGTTCGTTCACGACACGATTCCGCAACCAGTCCAAACGACAATTGCTCCAAATACCGCAGGCCGCCGTGAACGAGTTTGGTCGAGCGGCTTGACGTCCCACTGGCGAAGTCGCCTTTCTCGACGAGCGCGACCGACAGCCCTCGCAGCGCCGCGTCGCGAGCGATTCCAGCACCGAGAATCCCACCCCCGATGATGGCGAGGTCAAACGTCTTGTTCGCGAGTTCCGCGGGCTGTCGTTTCATACGTTTTCAATCATCAAGCAGTATCGTGCCGGCGATAGTAACTGGCGAGTGAGTCTGGCGACCAGCCGAGTTGATAGGCCGTCAGCAACATCCAGTTTCGAAGTGTCTGCCGCGCGACACCATGTCGTTGCCACCGCCGCGCGTCGATGTAAACCGGTCCGTCAAGCAGGCGAGGCCAGGAATTTCGCCTCGCCTTCTTCATCAACAGCAGGTCTTCCATCAACTTGACTTCCGGAAAGCGACCTAGCGACTCGAAGAACCCGCGACGCATGAAGATCGCCTGGTCTCCATAAGGCAGGCCGAGCCAGCGAACTCGCCATGCGTTGCCTCGCTCGAGCAAGCGATAGGCGATTCCGTCGGCATCGATCTGTTGCTTGAAAGCTCCGAACTGGGTTTCTGTGTTGGTCAATAGCTCGCGAACTTGTTGGATCGCGGGCAAGCTCAAAACATTATCGGCGTGTAGGAACAGCACGACATCCCCGGCTGCTTGGGCCGCACCGGCGTTCTGCTGGATCGCGCGTCCCGGCGTCGACTCGATAACATGGCACCCTTCCACCTCCGCGATTTCGATTGTCTTGTCCGCACTTCCCCCGTCCACCACGATGACTTCATCCCCACCAGCTTTCCAGGCAGAGCGCGCAGCGCGAGCGAGCGATGCTTCTTCGTTTAACGCCGGAATAATGACCGAAACTTTCACGCGAGCAGTCTACTGGATCGCGCGGCAGTTCACTACGGACGCGTCCGAGAACCGTTACCGGTATTCCGGGAGGGAGAGGCTCCTGCCGAGCCTTTCGCCGTACG
>JAQBZB010000492.1 GCA_027622275.1 Planctomycetota bacterium
TAACTCACGAATCTTTTGTCTCCAACGAGACAAGCTCGTTGGGGGACAGGAGTCCAACGAAGAACTTCCTGCGGAACAGAAACGACATCGTCCCGATCCACATCGACAGCACCAAACTGAACACCCCAGTCTGGGGCTATTTGACGGCGTCCCTTTGGGGACAAACTTTCCGACCAAGATGCCGGACTAATTTCGACTCAGCTCCCAAGGCGTCGTAGCGTTGGCGGTTGCTGCGAGCGGCGACTTTGGTACGATTCTGCGATGACTTCCAAGCAGGATCATTCCATCCGAAGAATCGTTTCCGGCGGCCAAACGGGTGTCGATCGAGGTGCTCTCGACGCGGCGATCTTTCTTGGCATCGAACATGGGGGTTGGTGTCCGCGCGGTCGATTGGCAGAAGATGGCCGGATCCCTTCGCGATACGAGTTGTTCGAAACGGACTCAGCGAAGTACCCCGTTCGAACCGAACAAAACGTGCTTGACTCGGATGGAACATTGATTCTTTATGAGAGCGAAGTGCAGGGGGGCACGAGTTTGACCGTGCGGTTTGCGAGAGAACACGACAAACCGTGCCTGGCCATCGATTTAGCCGGCCCCGTCGATTGTACGATGGTACGCCGCTGGATTTCCGATCATGCGATCGAGGTTCTCAACGTCGCGGGGCCGCGTGACAGCTCGTCACCCGGTATGGCCGCCGCGACGCGCGACTTTGTTGTGCGATTGCTTGGATCAGACGCGTTTTGAAAGTGATTCGAACCGCGGATTCGAGAGACGGCTACGGCAGCTGGAACCGCGACTGGCTCTTCACAATGGCAAAATCATCGGGAAACGTGTGAAAGGCCTGGACCAGAAAGCTGCGGCTGCGCGTTTCGACGTTGATGTAGCTCAACGCGCCCAGTGCCATGCGACCGCTGGACTCGAAGGTGTGAAACAATCCGTTTCGCTCGCCGTCGTGCGCAAGTTCTTGCTGAAATGTCCAAAAGACTTCAGGGCTGACCGGCTCGAGTTGGAAGTTGGCTTGATAGACGATGCCGCCGCGACATTCGACACGATCGCTCCGCTCGCCTTTCAGTTTGTACGACATCAAGCGGCGTTTCTTTGGCAACGGGTGTTGCGCCGAACAAGCGACTTCTGTCAGCGTCAGCCTACCGTACCGCCAAGTCACAACATGACCGGCACTCGTGATTTCGACCCGTGCGGTGTAATCCCCGCGTTGAACCTCGCGAGTTTGAAACACTTCGAATAATTCCGGGTGTAAAGCGCGGCCGTACAATTGAAATGCCAACTCAGCAACTTTTGGTCTGACGGATAACACGTGTCGAATCCCTGTTGCAGATGGATGATTAGTTGAATATGAATGTTTCCAGCGAGTTGCTGAGGATGAAAGGTAGCCATCACGAGGCTCATTATAGACTCAGTTCGAAACGCGAACAAACGCACTTTCACGAGCAAGAAAACAAACCAGAATTGGGGATTGACATCGTTGGTCAAAGGCGATCCGAATTCGAAAGCCTGTTAGGCTGGCAGCGACACGAGAATGTCGTAGAAGGCATGAGCCCCAGCGGCGACTCCAAAGCCGCGGGCCAGCAACAGCGTGGCAAAGAAGATGCCCGCGCTGAATCGAAACAAAAAGCTTGTCCACTCGAACGAGTCGCCAGACGAAGTGACGAGATGAAAGTTTCCGATCATCAAATCGAGTTGGTAGTGGGCCGCGGCGAAGGCCAGGCTGCTGAGGAGGATCGCCACGACCCAACTCGTGCGACGCGGTGTCCCGACCAATCGCAACAGGGCGGCGAGCGCCGGAAACAGCATCACACGAAACAGCAACTCTTCGTAGATGCCGGCTCCCAAGAAGGCGACCAATTGCCCGAACGCCTTGGTGCTTTGAACGGACAGCGGTGGTGTCGCGTGTGAACCAACTGCGGCAAAGATGCCCTGCTGTGCATTTGCCACAACAAGCAGCAGGGCTCCGAACGCGATCGACTCGAAGAGCATTCCGTACAGAAACGTCCAACGGATCGACCACCGGTCCTGATTCAGATGGTGCCAGCCGAGCAGCAGTGCGCAGGTTAAAGCCGGCAGCAGAAAGTACTGGCTGAAGCCGAGCCACTCGAGCAGTTGACGCAACCAGACGTCCGCTCCATTCCTCATCGCTTGTGGCCCTAACGCGACCAGTCCTCCCTCGTAAGCAACAACCATCGGTGCGACGAATGCGAGACTCACTAACGGACGAGCCGACTCGTTCCAATAATGGGAAACCAGCGACCTCGACGTTACATCCGAGGCCCGTTGGCTTTGCTGCTGTTTCTTTTGCTTCGCCATGACGTTGCGTCAGGTTGGTCGGTAAGATTGCCTACTCAACCTTCCTTCGGACTTGCTGACGCCGTCGCTTGAGGCGGAGGCACCGATCGCGTGCGGCAAACGGCAGCGTGGCATCTTCGGGATGCGTACCGTACGGTTTGTGACGGCGACAAAAGCGATACAGCCGTTCGGCTCGGCTCAACGGTCGTCGCGGCATCGTTCAAATTCGGCCAAGCGTAGGCGGAGCGCTGCGAGTTCCTGCTTGACCTGCTGCACTTTGCGAACGGCCTTCTGCTGATAGGCGGCCTCGACGCTCTTGCTGGCAGCGAGTTCGTGCGACAGCCGTTCGATTTTCTGCTCCGCCTCGAACAATGCCGACGCCTCGTTGTTTCCCGCTTCGCGCTTGTGAACCGCCTCGGCCTTCCGCCGCGCAGCGGCTTCGCGTTGCACGGAATCTCGCAACGACTTGACTTCATCAGACAGCTCGTTTGCCTGGCGCAAAGCCGCTGACTCCCGCTGCAGCGCGTGATCGCGCTCGCGATCCGCATTGGCCAGCCGCAATCTCGCCACCCCCAGTTGTTCATACGACTCGGCCAGATCCATTCTCGCTTTGGCGACCTCTATTTGAAGTCGCTCGATCCGCTCGTTGACGGCTTCGGAATCGTGTTGGCCTTGTGCAAGTTGCCGGTTGCCGGCCGCGAGTTCGGTCTCGAGATCGTGAACTCGCCGTTCGACCCGCTCGTTGGCGGCAAGCGATTCATCGAGCGCGATGGTTGTCTTTCGCCGCTCATGCTTCTCGTCCGTCAATTCGGCTCGCAGTTGCTGCTGGTCGGCGGCTGCCTCCGCGAGCCGCTTGTTCGCATCGGCAAGCTGGTTTTCTAGCGAGCGAATGTTGGCCGCCGATTCTTCACGTTCCGAATCCGCGGCCTCCGACATCTGCTGGATGTCGGCGACGGCTTCTTGGTAGTTCTGTTCTGCCGCGTCGGCCAGCTGTTCGAATTGGCTGCGTGCCGACGCCGCAGTCTCCAACTCGGAATTGACGGAAGCCAGTTGCTCTCGCAGCGAGGCCGTTTCGAGTTGCAACGCTTCGAGTGTTGTTTCAAACGCGGCGGTTGCGGCGTGATGCTCGGCGGCATGTTCCGAGAATCGTCGTTCGACCAGCTGTCTCGCCGCAACTTCACGCTGGAATTGCTCTTCCCATTCGGTCACGTTTCTCGAAAGCTCGGCCTCCGCAATGTGGCCCTGCCGGATCAACTCATCTCGGTCGTTGATCGCAACCTCCGCGCTCGCGATCCGTTCGGTGAGGGCCGCGACTTCCGACTGGTGATGTAGTTCGTCGACCTTTGCGGAGTCATTCGCCGCCAGCCGAGCTAACTCACGGCGGAGCGACTCGGCCTCCTCTTCCAAGGCCTCTCGTGAACGGTGTTCTTGATGCAGGTCGGCGCGGGCTCGCGCTAATTCCTGCATAAATGACGATGCCCCACCCACCGCGGTCGGTCCCTTGCGTGGTGGTACCGGCTCGCGAGTCTTGCGTTTTGGCGCAGCTGCCGTACCTGACGTTTCGTCATCGTCGAGCAAGTTCAGCAATGCTTCCAAATCATCGGCCGTCAGCGATTTCGGCCGCTTTTTCGCTCCGGGAGTCTTGGCTAGGCCGGGAGCCTGTTTGGAGGAGGGCTTGCGTTTGCGAGGTTGATCAACAGACACAGACGGTACTCTAAGAAAGTGATTATGAACAACTTCCCGATTTGAGTTTCGGGAGGGCGAGGCTCCC
>JAQBZB010000123.1 GCA_027622275.1 Planctomycetota bacterium
GTTGGAATACCGATTATCTTGCCCGAGTCCTTGGACTACAAAAGACTTAGTGTGCGTTTGCCGTGACTGCCTACGCCAGCCCAGACCACGGCGGCAGCGGCAGACACGAACCGATGCTGATGACGATCAGTTACGGCAAGGGGCGCGTGTTCCACACCCCGATGGGACACGCGGACTACTCCCAGGAATGTGTCGGCTTCATCGTCTCGCTGCAACGAGGCACGGAATGGGCCGCGACGGGAAAGGTCACGCCAACCGAGATCCCCCAGGATTTCCCGACCGCCGACAAAGTCAGCTCGCGGAAATTCGATTAGATTCGCTCCCACGTTAGATTGACGGACCTCCAACAACGCCCCACGACACCATCGTGGGGCGGGTTGATGCGCAGAAGCAGTTGTTTTGCAACAGCTTACGTTCATCTCCCTGGCAACACTTCGCCATCTGGCACGCCGCTTGCGACTAAGTCTTTTGTTCCTAGTTCATTTTCGTGCCAATTTGGCATGTTTGGAGCAAAGAAGATGGCTACAAAGCAGAATCAAACGGCGAGTCAATCGCTCCGGGGGCGGATATTGATTGCGTCGCCTTCCGCCAACAGTTCGCCCTACCGTCGCGCGGTTGTGCTTCTTCTGGAGCACAATCCCGAGGGTGCCACCGGAGTCGTTCTGGACGGATCGTTCGCCGAGTCTTTGGTGCAACTCCGCAAACAACTGCCTCGGATCGCGGGCATGCAGCAGTTGTCGGCAGCTGGATTAGCGGCGGTGCCGGTGAAAGTTGCGATGTGGCAGCCGGGCCAGTTGGATATCGAGTTGCAGAACGGCTTATGGTTCAATGCCCCCGCAAATCCACAACTGATGTTAAGCGAAGGTATTCCGCCGTGGCACGAGTTGGTCCGCGAAGTCGGACGTTCGGTCTATCGCGATGCCCTGGGGATTGACGAGTTTCCGGCCAACGTTTGGATGAATTAATAGCAGCGTCAATGCTCCAAGTCGTACGCTGTGTCGATTCGAAACGGAAAAGCCCGCCTTGCCGAAGCGAGACGGGCCTTTTCGATTTGACCTCTTTAATGGATGGCGAAGTGGGTTCGACCGACACTCACCTGGAAAACCGATTCACATCGGCCTTCCGACAAGACTCGCCAGGCGGATCTTGCATCGCATGCCCTCCCTATTTGAGTAACACGGCTGTCAACCACTGAGTTCTTGTGTAACACGCCGACAGGGGCGAGTTCAAGACGATTTCGTAGTTTTTTGCCTTCGGCGACGAAAACCTTTCGGTTTCCGTTCGAGTTGTATCGTCTGGGCAGGCCGTTCGGTCGAGTCGCTGCGGAATCCGTAGGAGGGAGCCGACGGTGTTCCGCATAATTCGTCAAGAAGCTATATTCAAGCCCCACCTAACACCATCGGCACACCATATTCAGAGCCCCGCCCACCCCTGCGGAGCCAACTCGGCGTCGCCCCCACCACCGAAAGGACTGCTCATGTTCCGTTTCTGGACTCCGTTTATCGCCGTCACTCTCGTCTCGTTGGTGGCTTGCGGGCAAGACGCTCCGAAAGGCGCGCTACCGGCACCAGACTACAAAACCACGCTCGACCAAGCCAGCTACGGGATCGGTACGAACATCGGCCGCAGCCTAAAAGCGGACGGTTTGGAGATCAACGTCGAGGCGCTGGCACAAGGAATCAAAGACGTTCTCGCCAACGCAGCCCCTCGCTTAACCGAGGCTCAAGTCTCCGTGGCGCTGAAAGCATTCCAGCAAGAGATGGATGCCAAGGCTGCCACCCGGGCCAAAGTTGCCGGCGAGAAGAACTTGCGGGAGGGCAAGGCGTTTCTGGCTACGAACAAGGCCAAGCAAGGCGTCGTGACGCTCGCCAGCGGATTGCAATACGCCGTCCTCAAAATAGGGAAAGGTCCGCCGCCGAAAGTGACCGACACGGTGCGAACTCATTATCATGGCACACTGCTAGACGGCACGGTCTTCGACAGTTCCGTCGAACGCAATGAACCGGCAACGTTTCAAGTTGGTGGCGTGATCCGCGGCTGGACCGAGGCGCTCCAGTTGATGCAAGTCGGCTCGAAGTGGCGGCTGTTCGTGCCTTCCGAACTCGCCTACGGACCACGAGGCGCGGGTGGAGACATTGGTCCTCACGCGGTCCTGATCTTTGACGTGGAACTGCTCGCCATCGAGTAGCGGATTGGCCGTCGGCGGCGTTTTGCCACTCGCGATTCTTCCCGTTGGGACTTGCGGAAGCGGTGCGCGCCCAAGCATGATGTGTGGATTCCAAAATTCACGTTTCAATAGGATTTCGAGGATCCTCCGGTCATGCACTTCAAACTTAGTGTCGTCGTTGCGTTGCTGACCGTTGCAACGAGCGGCTTTGCCGAAGTCGATGAGTCGGCACTCTCGCTTCAAGTCGAACGCGCCTTCCCGAGCCTCAGGCTGCGGCGGCCTGTCGTAATTGCCAATGCGGGCGACGGATCGAACCGAATCTTCTTTGTCGCGCAACAAGGCGTGATTCACGTAACCCCGAACGATCCGTCTGTCGAGAAGACGACGACGTTTCTCGATATCGAATCGCGCGTCGTCTACAAGGACAAGGAGAACGAAGAGGGCCTGTTGGGGTTGGCGTTTCATCCGAGCTATCGGCAGAACGGCGAATTCTTCGTCTACTACACGACGACCGACGCGCCACACACTTCGGTCGTCTCGCGGTTTCAAGTTTCAAAAGATAATCCGAACCAGGCCGACCCCGCTTCCGAAGAAGAGCTGCTGCGCGTCGAACAGCCCTACTGGAATCACAATGGCGGTCCGCTGGCTTTCGGACCGGATGGCTGCTTGTACATCGCGTTGGGCGACGGAGGGGCCGGCAATGATCCACATGGTAATGGTCAGAATCTCGAGACGCTGCTGGGTACCATCCTGCGGATCAACGTTGATCGAAAGGACGACGGCAAGAACTATTCCATTCCCAAAGACAATCCGTTCGTGCGGCATGAACGGGCGCGAAGCGAAATCTGGGCGTATGGTTTGCGAAACGTCTGGGGGATGTCGTTCGATCGCCAGGCGGGACAATTGTGGGCCGCCGACGTCGGGCAGGACATTTGGGAGGAGATCAACCTGATCACGCGAGGTGGGAACTATGGTTGGAACCTTCGCGAAGGAAAACACAAATTCGGCGCGAACGGCTCGGAAGCACGCGACGGCCTGATCGATCCGATTTGGGAGTATCATCACGACATCGGCAAATCCATCACCGGCGGTTCGGTTTATCGAGGGAAGAAACTGCCGGGCCTTGTCGGGGCCTACCTCTACGCGGACTACGTCAGCGGAAAACTGTGGGCGCTGCGTTATGACGATGCCCAGAAGGAAGTTGTGGCGAACCAATCGATCCCCTCGAAAAACATGCCGATTGTCGCGTTCGGCGAAGATGAACAGGGCGAGATCTATTTCACCGACTCGTTTGGCTTCATCTATCAACTCGCGCCTGCCGCGAATTGAACCGCGGCCGTGCGCTAGCGATCTTGTTCGCTCGAACCGGGTGGAAGCCACATCGCTGGTAGCGTGTGTGACGCATCGTTGGCGTCGCCGTGCGAGATTCCAAGTAGATTGGCCAGAGTGCCGACCGTTCGTTCGGTGAGTTGCGACGCGGCGGTCGTGCCGCTTGGCCGTGGCACGCTGGCATCCCTGGAGAAAGCGAGCAAGTCGTTGAGCAATTCCTCGATTCGCGAGACTCCACTGACGACGGCGGGAACGAGGTCATTGCTTTCCCGCTCGATGCGGGATTCCAGCTCTGCGACTTCGCGAGCCAAGGCGCGAGCGATCATCGCGGCACTTTCACGCGGCTCGGGAGACGGCAGACCATCTTCCTCGGGAATTTGTTCGGACGTTGGCACCTCCAACCTCGCACCCGGAGTCGCTGCCAACAAATTGGTGAACCAGCGCAGCAGGCTGCCGCGGCTGATCATGCCCACCGGGCGCCCTTGCTTCACGACGATCACGCCGCGCAGCGACACGCGGCAAAGAAACTCGTAAATCGAAACCACGGGCGTCGTTTCTTCGTAACAAACGACGTTCCGTTTCATCACGTCTTTGATTTTTGTCGTCCACCACTTCGGCCACATCATGATGGCCATGACGTCCCGTTCGGAAAGGATGCCGACCAGCTTGCCATCACGGTCGACAACGGGTGCCGAGTTGAAGCGAAAGCGAAGGAAGTAGCGGGCCGCCCGACCAACGTTTCCATCCTCGTTCAAGCCGGCGATGATCGTCGTCATCACTTGGCGAGCGGTCAGTCCATCGAAGATGGCTCCCGGCGCACGGGGATTGGATTGCACGCCCGTCGACGCCGCGAGCGACTGAAAACCGACGATCCGGTCACGCCCGGACCGCTTGGCGACGAGCAGCGCCTGATCGGCAAGATCGACAAGCGCGTCGGGATCTGCCGTGTCGGCAAGTCGCTGGGCGACCCCAAAGCTGGCGGTCAGCGATGTGCCCAGACGCGCGACGACATCCGTGTTGCGGCTCAGTCGTTCACGGACGCGTTCGGCCCAGGTGATCGCGTGCGATTCGTCTGTCTCGGGCAGCAAGATGCAGAACTCTTCGCCACCATAGCGTCCGATCACGTCACTGCCACGGCAACTATCCTGGAGGACTTTCGCGACGGCCCGCAAGGCTTGGTCGCCAACGCGATGGCCATAGGTGTCGTTAATTCGTTTGAAGAAATCGATGTCGATCATCACGGCCGACAACGGGATATGATGCCGACAAGCTCGGCTCCACTCGCGTTCGGCAAGCTCGAAAAACGTGCGTCGCGTCGCCAGCCCGGTGAGCGAGTCGGTCTTGGCCAAGACGTTGAGCTTCTTTTCCAACTCCAGCACGCGCAATCCGGACTGAACGCGTGCGACAAGTTCAGCTTTGTCGACCGGCTTCTTCAAAAAATCATCGGCACCGGCCTCAAACGCTTCGACCATCGTGTCCGAGCTTGTGTGGCTCGTAACGACGATCGTGTAGACGTAGCCGTGCTGCTTCTGCTTGCGCAACCAGCGGCAGAGTTCGATGCCGTCCATGTGCGGCATGTCGCGGTCGGCGATCAGGATCTGAGGGCAATTCGCCTCGATGGCGGCGACCGCTTGGCGTCCGTCGGCCGCGCACTGCACGACGAAGCCGCTGCTCTCCATCCACTTGCGCAACAGCCGCAACAGCGCCGGATCGTCGTCGGCGATCAAAATATGTGTTGGCTTGACAGACATAAATCAATTGGACAAGTGCCCCATTCCTGGACCTCGCGCATCACGAATCGCGCCAGGCGTATCAGTCAACCCTAGGTTGCGGTTCACCGCGGGGACCGTTTCGCCACGCGCAAACTCGTGGCTCGGCCACCGCCCGATGCGTGCGAATCGCCACAGGCATGGGATTCGGCAACCGTGGCGCGATGCGGATAACTACTCCTGTCGTCAGGAAATGTTGCACGGTTGGAATTGGCTGCGTTTGCCACGAATGACGGTGTTAGAACGTGATTATCAACAACTTCCCGATTTGCGTTTCGGGAGGGTGAGGCTCCCGCCGAACCGGCTTAGCGGGAGCTTCGCCCTCCCAAGAGCTTCGGTTGGTGAGATTCCATCGACCGCTCGCCTTAGCGGCCGCTGATGTACTGCCGCCAACTGCCGAGTTGTTCTTGGGTCAGCGCGTTGTCACGCTGGATCTCATGACACAGTTCTTTCCCCGCACAGCTAACCATCACCGTCAGCCGACCGTTGTCGGCGTAGCGGAATCGAACCTCGATCGGCGTTTGGGCAGGCAGGTTGGGAGGCAACTCCCGAACGGAACACTTGCCGATCTGCGAGCAATCGTCCGGCGACGCGCTCTCGCCTTCAACGATTTGCACCAAGATCGACTTCTGTGACGCTTTATGCGTCTTGAAAATCCGCTTCGCCGCAACAGGCAGCGGCGTATTGCGGGGTATCAGGATCGCGTTGCGTTGCCGCCGCGTGGCCGAGTCGCGGGCGACCACACCCAGGCTATGCGAGTTGACGTTCTTGATCGTCACTCGCGGGGCCACGCCTCGATGCCGCTCGAGCAGCAAGCCGGCGTGAATGGCTGCTCCATGCGCGACCGCTTCGTCAGGGGAAACCGACCGATCCAGTTCCTTCCCGGTGATCGAACGCAGCATCTCGCAAACGGCTGGCATTCGCGTCGAGCCACCGACCAGCAACACACGATCGATATCATCCCACGTGAGTCCGGCGGCCTGGAGCGTTTGACGCGTTGTGAACGCCGTACGATCCAGCAAGTCGTGAGTCATTTCCTCGAACTGGCGACGCGTGATATCGAGCCGGACACTTTGACCCCGATAGTCGCACGCAACGCTTGCCTTCGATCTTGCCGACAACGTTCGTTTTGTATCTTCGCACTCGCGCCATAAACGCCCTGCGGTGTTCGGGTCTTCACGCGGATCGATGCCAAAGCGGCGGATGAACTCCTCGGCCACAAAGTCGACCAGGCGTTGGTCCCAGTCGCGTCCGCCCAAACGCACGTCACCATCGGTCGCCAGCGTGACGAATTGATCGTGTGTGATCTCCATCACCGTGACGTCGAACGTTCCACCACCAAGATCGTAGACGAGAATCCGACGAGGCCCCTGGGATGCATCGAGGAGATATTCCCCGCCCTTTTGAAATCCGAAAGCAATCGCGGCCGCCGTTGGCTCGTTGATGATGTCCATCACTTCAAAGCCAGCCATGTACCCCGCGTCTTGCGTCGCCTTGCGGCGGACTTCATCGAAATACGCCGGAACGGTGATCACGACCTTGTCGAACGAACCGATCTGCTGCTCGGCATCGATGCGCAACTTGTTCAACACCCACGCTTCAATCGCTTCCGGCGGATACTGACGGCCACCGAGCACCTTTTCGTACATGCGGTTGCCCAGATCGCGTTTGGCACATTCCGCGACTTGAGCCGCGGCAGTGCTCATCGCCTTGACCGCCTCCTTGCCGACGACAATATTGGATTCCTCGAACAACACGACACTCGGCGTCAGGTTGTCTCCTTCGCCATTGATCAAAGTTTGCGGCCGACCCAAATCATCGAGGCACGCCACGACAGAGAAGGTTGTTCCAAGGTCGATGCCGACGGCGCGGTGACGAGGTTGGTTCATGACAAGCAACGAATCGCAGTTTCGGGGCCGAATACGATACCGTCGGCGGCATCGTTCTTTCAATCGTCTCTAGCCTACACGGACGGCTGCCGTGAGGAAATCTCGGCAGCGGATTTCGGGCCTGTCGGTTTCGTCGAATACAACGGGTCGCTCCGCCTGGGCGAGCCGTTCGGGACAGGGAAGGCGTGGCAATTGTCGACGTTGGACACGCCCGCCAAATCAAAGTCGAGCCGTTTGAGATTGGCCGCCGATGCTAGTCGAGAACCATGGATGGCGTTCACACCCAGGAGGGACACTTACTCTGCGCGCCAGGAGCACTCTATGCCCGTTGATGTCATCCATGCCGTGATGGGAGTCGTCTACCTGTTGACCTGGGCTTGCATCGGACAGTTGAACGTCCGCCGCCGCCCAGACGCCGAAGTCGAGGCGAGTCGCCATTATCGTTAATCGAATACGACAACCGTGTTGGTTAGCCAGTAGGCCGGAACAAGGCTTTGCGCAGTTCCGGCAGCGGTGTTACGTTTGGCTCATGCCGGATCTTCGCAGACTTGTTCCGGCCTACCTTTGACTCACGCCGCTAGCCCGGATTATTCATGAACCGGTCAGCATTCTTCAAAACATACGTTTGTGGATAGAGTTACGGCTATCTTGCCCAAAACACCGCGCAAATCAGCCGCCTGGCGCTAGCCTGCGGTTCTCTCAAAGTTCGCGAGAACCGCAGGCTAGCGCCAAGCGGCTGATGAATAATCCGGGCTAGAGCGACCCGCGCGTTCGCCGTACGTCGGCCGCTCGCCCTTCCCACACAGGTTGGTCGACGGGCGTGTTTTCAAGGGCGATCAGTTGCTCGATCATCCCTTGCGTATCGCTGGCGGCATGTTGCATCCGCAGCAGCCAAAGCGATTTGATTGTGCCGGTCGACTCGAATAGCTCGCCCGGCAAGCAGGCCAGAATTCCGGCCGCCACGCGACGATTCAGATCTTCGTTCGGCGACGTCGCGCACGTCTGCCGCTGATAAGCAATTCGCAGCGATGCCACGAGCAATGACCAAGCGGTCTCGGGAGATGCCGAAGCCCGCCTGTCCGCGGCGAATTCCTTGACCCGCGCCGCCGAGAACGCGAACTCGGCCACGTCAGCCGTGTTGGGCAAGTAACCGAGCAGCAGGTCGTTCCAACGTTCGTTTCGCCGCCGCATCCGGTTCAGGATCACTGCCTCTTCGACGCGCAGCCCGTGACCGTACACCATTAAGTTCAAGGCCCGATTGCGAGCTTCGAGATGGCAGGCCAGCACATTGCGAACAACCGGACTTGCCTCGTCCAAGCCACGTTGTTGTTCATGACCGCAACAGACCGCGCCCCAAGTGCGGGTCAGCACTTCGGTTGTTAGAATCTCTTCGAGGACGTGGCGGATCGCTTCCCACCGCGTCGCCATCTCTTTCGCGTTCGCGTATTGCAGTTCATACGAAAAAGTTTTCAAACTCCGAGCCCATCGTTCTTGCCGGCAACGCGATGCCGACCAATACTGCTCGAGTCCGCTGTCCGCCAGCCGTTCGGCGTGTCCGATGATGGCCGGGCCGTTCGAGGCCAGGACGGCGGCGAATTCGACAAGTTCGCGGGCGTGCATGCGTTCCCAATCCGATTCCATGTTGCAAGTCATGATGCGAACACTCTGCCCGCACGTGCATCTTGAGGATGCGGACAGACAACTTGCAAACCGAGGACCAATCCACCACCGCCCAGCGGCCCGCTGCCGCGCCCGAGGGCAAGTCGCGTGGCAGAAAGAGATTGCGCCGATCTCACGCGGCTCGTCAGATGTTGCCGAAACGCAACGCGGGGCGGATTCACCTCACGCTGGATGTGACTCGCGGTGTGATTTGGCAACGCCGGTTCGCACGGCACGTCGTGCTCGTATTTCCCGCGAACCGTTCAACGCGATCCTTTGCGTTGTTGTGCGTCGATGCTGTAGAATTGTGCGGGAACAGTCAGCCAACTCTTTTGATGGAGTCAAGATCGCATGAGACGGATTCTGCAAATCATCATCGGGATATTCTGTGCCGCGATTGTCGATGGGATGTTGCCGTCCTCGCTGTCGGCCGGCGAATTGACGGAAGCTGAATTTCGCCGCTTGCACGAGCAGCTTCAGCCCGCGCCCGATGAACCGTGGCGGACGATTCCCTGGAAAATTGCCGTGCTGGATGCACAGCGAACCGCGGTCAAGGAGAAGAAGCCGATTTTCATCTGGGCGATGGACGGGCATCCGCTGGGCTGTACGTGAAACAACGGTGTCATCGACCGTGCGTCGACTTTCGCTGATCCCGAGATTGTGGACATGCTAAAAACGCGGTTCGTGCCGGTGGCGATCGATCAAGCCTATCAACGGCGACAGCAAGACACTGAAGGCGAGTTCTATCGCAAGATCGCCGGGCAAGGACCGCGCGATAACTTCGATTCGACGACCCAAGGCTTCTATATCGCTACCGCGTCCGGTGACCTGCTGCTCTACAACAACAATCGTGACCCAGACAAGCTGCAGCGGCTCATGAAGCAAAAGTTGACGGAGTTCGAATCTCGCGCCCCAACGTCTTCAACCGCCGCGGAGATCCGGACCGAGAAGCTGGATTCGCGATACAACGTCAGTCCACCGGAAGGTGGCCTTGTATTACGAGTCAGAGCGAAGGTCTTGGGCGGGTTTGAGCCGACCGACGATCCGTGGCAGCGAATTTTCCAGACGGCATTGTCGCGTGACAATTTGTGGATTTCCGCGAGCGAACACAAAGCACTCGTTCGAGGAGAGCTACCGGCGACTGTGCAGCAACGCATCGCTCGATTTCACTTGGTCGACAACGCGCGCGGCGAACCACCGATGTGGAAGCCCGAGGAGATCCGCAAACTGGACATCACGCTCGATAACGGCCAACTGAGCGGCTTCGCGCATCTCGAAACAGGCCGCGGCGACCGGGGGTATGAAGCGGAACTGAAGGGCCTGGTGGAAGTCAAGGGGGACGCCGTTGTTCGCTTCGATGTGGTGGCGCTGGGTGAGTTTTGGGGCGAGGGCTCGTTCACTCGCGGAGCGCCAAAAGGAAAATTTCCCCTGGCGATATCGTTTACGTTGGCTGACGGAACGGATGTCGCGGATCGCATCCCACCGCAAGGATCGCGCGGTTGGTTGCGAGGTTACCTGGATTAAAACCGACGTGCAGCGGAGGCGTCTCATGTCGACGACCGCGGATGCGATTGCCAGGTGCTGTTGATCGCCGGAACTGAAAGACGCGGCGGATGTCCAACCGATTACGATTCAACGAGTGAATAGAGTCCGCCGCGATCGTGTTTGAGTTTTCCCTGTCTCGCCAGTTCCTGCCAGACGGCTTTGGAAAACTGGTCCGGCGGTGTAATGGCAACGATGCGAGACTGCTGACCGGAGGACATGGGGCCGTGGCCCATCCTGGACTCGTCATCCAAGCGAGTTAGCTTGAGGCGTTTGCGAAACGCCTTCATTGCCAATCGGAGTTCCTCTTTCGACGGAGGTTCGGGCGTGGAAGCGGCTTCCGATTCGACCATGATGGGTTCCTTTCGAATCTCGCTGGGAGATGAATGACCCAGTTTACCGATCGTCTACCGTTGGCGACAACCGTACCGAATGGTTGCGAACCGGAGTTAGCGGCGATACTCAAGTCCGACGAACGCGCCATGGTAGAATGCGCCGCCATCGGCGCTAATGCCGTTGCTCGTGGCGAAGTTGGTGGTGGGTATTTGTTCGGTTGCCAGAGCCACGGTTTCCAGCCACAGCAAATCGTAGCCTCCCCGCAGCGTGAGGCTGTCGGTCAGGCAATAGTTGGCTGTGAAAGCCAATTCGCCCAGAAACGCCGCTCGATCGCTCGTATCGGCGGCCGTGACCACGATGAGCCCCGAGTCGTAGACCGTATTCTGGCCTGCGCTGTTGTGGAACACGCCGACTTTGGCCAACCCTTCGACGGTCAACCGGTCGCGGCACCAGAGCGTCGCATCGGCACCCAGCTGCACGCCGTACAAGCGATTGCGGGTGGACGTGTCGTACGTTGTCGGAAATGCTGCGACACCGTTAAGATCGGCATGGAAGTGTTCGTCGAGTTCCAGGTAGCGGAAGCCGCCCAGCAAGCTAACGCGATCGGACAGCTTGCGTCGTAGATTCAACTCGGCACTCAACAGCTCCGAGTTGTAGGTCGCGTCGACCGATGTCACACCGGGTGCGGTAAAGAGCACGGGGCCGTTGTTAATCAGCACGAGTGACGGAGGGCCGACGATTGCCGTGGTCGCCGAGTTCCAACCGTCGATGCTGAGTAGCCGCGCCTCGAGCCCACCATTGCCCGTTTCGCGTGCCACCGAGATGTCCCAGCCGGCGGTGAAATCGAAGTCAAAGGCGTCTGCGTTTAAGTTGCGTGTGGGGTCAAAGACATCTTGCATCAGCACCAGCGAATCGGGCTGGCTGCGTTGCATGAACACCGCGTCGGCGGTCACCGTCCAGGTGGGACCATCACAGCGATCGCCATCGTCGGCACCCTTACCAGCGGCGTCACGGCCAAAGCGGTCAATGACGCTGCTGAGGCTGACTTGGGACACCCATTCCTCGGACAGCAGTTGGGCGGTTGCTTGGGGTGTCCAACTGAATAGGAGCAACATCGTCAGCAGGGATGCGGCGAGACCTGATTTCATCATCATCGTCCTGTTGACGGAGAGGTTCGGTTTAGGCTTCAAATGGGAACGCCGAGCGCGCTTACGAGTTGGCAACACCCTTAATTAACACTTCGGCAGCGAGAGCGGGCGGAAATCAACCTTGGCGGGACCAGGCATGAAATCTGAAAAACTGCTTCCACCGAATTGCCCTTGAAACCGGAGCAACCGGCAAACCTTTCCCGATATCAAGGTTCAGCAGGCTGCCACCCAGTTGAACCCCGCAGCACGAACCCGTTTGGCGCGACCGATTCTCATGGCAAGTTGGTGAAATTGCGGGTAATATGTCTTGATTGGCGCAGACTCTCTGAGTAATCTGATCCTGCACCGAAATTTCCAGTCACGAGACGTGATTTCCCTTTTTCTGGGGGGGCGCGGCGCGAGAGAGTCTGCTTTGACGCGAGACGGAAACGAAATGGAATTGCAACTGAGATGAGAGACTGTGCTTGAAGCTGCAAAATCAGCAAGACGCGAGGAGTTAGAGTGATGTCGGTTCGCAGCTCACGCAGGAAACCAGTTCCAAGAAGACGCTGGTCCTCGCGACGCAGAAGGCTGTTGATCGAGCCGCTCGAAGCGTGTTACGTGTTGACCGTCGGCGTCGGCGCTGCGCCCGAGATGGAGGCCGCTCGACAACCGTGACTACTAAACTGCAAGCGGAACTTGAAAGCAGTCGGCCGCCAGGCCCGTACAGCGACTCCGACAGCGACTCCGATCGTCTAGCCGCGGATCAGCAAGACTCGCCCTTGCGGAGCGTTTATACGGATAACGTTCCCGGAATTCTCTCGCGTTTGCGGGCTTCGCTGCTGGTGACCACCTACCAAGCTGGTTTCTTGATCGTGCTGCGCGCGGACGGCACGCAACTGAACACACACTTCCGGCGTTTTCGCCGCCCGATGGGGATGGCATCGCAGGCCGGGTGTATCGCGCTGGGGGCCGCTCGCGAGGTCATCGAGTTTCGCAACATGGCGGCCTTGGCCAGCAAGCTGGATCCGCCGGGCAAGCACGATGCGAGTTATCTGCCTCGCAAGATCCATGTGACGGGCGACATTGACATTCACGAGATGGCGTATGGCACGGACGCGGAATTGTGGTTCGTCAACACACGCTTCTCCTGTCTTTGCACGCTGAATGATGAACATAGTTTTGTGCCCCGTTGGCGACCTTCTTTCGTCTCTGCCTACTCGCCGGAAGACCGTTGTCACTTGAACGGTATGGGCATGGTAGACGGCCGGCCGCGGTTCATCACGGCGCTCGGCGCCACCGACTCGCGTGAAGGCTGGCGGAGCAACAAAGCAGGCGGAGGTGTAGTCGTCGATGTCGATTCGGGGGAAACGATTGCCGGCGGACTGTCGATGCCTCATTCGCCCCGATGGTATCAAGACCGATTGTGGATGCTGGAGTCGGGCGATGGCAGTCTGGGGACGGTCGACACAGCGACTGGAAAATACGAAGCCATCGCGCGCTTGGATGGATTCACACGCGGCCTGTCCTTTGCGGGACCCTTTGCCTTCGTCGGCTTGTCTCAGGTCCGCGAGTCGGTGTTGTTCAGCGGGCTGCCGCTGACCGAGCGACTGAACGAGCGGATCTGTGGCGTTTCGATCGTCGACCTCCGCACGGGACGCGAAGTTGGTTTTGTACGCTTCGAGGCCGCGGTCCAGGAAGTCTTTTCCGTGGCCATTTTGCCGCACTGCTTCCCGGAGCTGCTGGAACCGGGCGACGATCACATTGGCAATTCTTACGCGTTGCCGGATGAAGCACTCGCCGAAGTCAAAATGCAATACAGCGGCGAGGCAAGCCTGCCACCAGGATCTTCAGAAAACACAGAATTCAGTAAACCAACGGCTGACTAAATTGGCCTGTCAGGAGCAAGGAAATGTCAAACGCAACTTGGCATCAAGCACTCTCACGTCGCCTGCGTCAACGTCGCAAACGTCACCGCCGTGGCCGCTCTCTGGGACTTTTCAACAAGCCTTTGCGTTTCGAATCGCTGGAGCAGCGTTGGCTGCTGGCCGCGTTCACGGTAGATACCGAACTGGACGAAGACGATCTGAACCCGGGCAATGGCACCATCGAAACCGACTCGGGATTTGTCAGCCTACGCGCCGCAATCACGGAAGCCAATGCCTTGGCCGGGGACGACACGATCAACTTTGCCGCAGGACTGGAGCCGATCCTTCTTGGGGGCACGGAACTGCTGATCACAACCAACATCACCATTACCGGGAACGGCGCTGACGAAACGATCATCAATGGCAACGGCGAGAGCCGAGTGTTCTATATCGACAACGGCGCGACCGTTGAAATCTCTGGAGTGACGATTCGAAACGGGAGCACCGGGAGCTGCGGGGGCAATTTCGACAGCGGGGGCGGCATTCGAAACGAAGGCGATCTGACGCTTTCGAATAGCATCGTGACTGGCAATACGACCAGCGGTGACGGTGGTGGCATTTATAACCACGCGGCTGACGGCACGACAGCGACCTTGACGATCAACAGCAGCACGATTGGCGGTGTTGGTGACGGCGAAGGCAACGTGGCGTGCGACTCCGGCGGCGGCGTCGCCAACTATGCATACTATGACAGCACGGCCACGGTTACGATTAACAATAGCACGATCGCAGGCAATTACGCCTACACCGACGGTGGTGGCGTTTCCAACTACGCCCACGGTTATTATAGCGTGGCGGAAGCGACCGCGAACCTGACGGTCAAGAACAGCACGATCTCGGGCAACACGGCTGGCGAAAACGGTGGCGGAATCTCAAACGGCAGCTACTGGTATTACTGCTGTTACGAATCTGAGGAACCACCGTATTATTCTTACAGTTATGGAGACCGAGCCTATCTGCTAACCTTTAACAGTACCATCTCGGGCAATGACGCAATCTCTGGCACCGGGGGCGGGATTCATAACGATTTTAGAGACGACGAGGAGACGAGTTGTGGCTACTATTGCGGCTTCGGCACTATTGACGAACTGCACAGCACGATCATCGCCGGCAACACGGCGGAATCGGGTGGCGATGATCTGTTCGATGCAGGAGAGTTGAACTCCGCCACGTTCAACTTGATTGGATCTGATGGCGGTCATTCGATCCCCGACGGCGGCCCCGACAAAAACCTTGTAGGTACCGACGAATTCCCGCTTGATCCGCTTTTGGGACCGCTGCAGGACAACGGTGGTCCAACTTTCACACACGCCTTGCTCGAAGATAGCCCGGCGATTGATGCCGGCACCAACCCGTGTTCTCTGGTCACTGACCAGCGCGGCCAGCCCCGCACCGTCGATATGCTTGAAATCAATGCCGACGACGGCACCGACATCGGGGCGTTCGAATTGAGTTTGGACTTTGGCGACGCGCCGGACCCGACTTATGCCACGCTGTTGGTCAATGATGGCCCGCGGCATATGTTGGGGACCGGTCTGTTCTTGGGTGCCAGTGTCGACCCGGAGCCGGATGGGCAACCCAACGCCACCGCTACAGGCGATGATATCGACGCCGCATTCTCCGGTCCGTTCGACACTGCGTTTCCGCCGGGAGACGAAGACGGTGTGACCGACGCGACGGCGTTTGTGGTCGGTCAGTCGGCCAGCATCACCGTGGACGCATCCGCGCCAGGGCTGCTCGATGCCTGGATCGATCTCGACGGCAATGGCACCTTTGACCATCCGGCCGAACATCTGAACGGCGGCGTCTCGATTGCCGTCGTGGCCGGACCGAATGTGCTCAACTTCGCGGTTCCAATCAATGCCGCGATCGGTACGACCTACGCCCGCTTGCGACTCAGCAGCGTCGGTGGCCTGCTGCCCACCGGCGTGGTGTCGACCGAAGCGGGAGATATGTGGCCGGATGGCGAAGTAGAAGATTACGAGATCGAGATCGAATCGGCGCTCGTCATCGACGAAGGTGCACCGGGATTCAGCAAGTTCTTCTCGCCCAGCACGATTGGGCCTGGGAGTACCAGTACGCTCACATTCACGATCGATAACGGCGAACCCACCCCCCTAACCGACCTCGCCTTCATCGATGCCTTGCCCACGGGGATCACACTCGCCGCTCCCTCGAGCGCTTCCACCAATTGCGCCGACGGAATTCTCAGTGCCCCCGACGGCGGCAGCACGATCAGCCTGACCGACGCACGCCTCGGTGCCGATCAGGCCTGTAGTGTTACCGTGAATGTGGTCGGTTCCATGACGGCGACAAACACCTCGGGCAACTTGACGTCGAGCGCCGGCAACAGCGGCCCGGCGGAAGCGACGCTCACGGTCGATTCTAGCCTGCCTGGCTTCTCTAAGAGCTTTTCGCCAAGCACCGTCTCCCTGGGCGGTCGCAGCACGCTGACCTTCACCATCGACAACACGGACAACGCGTTAGCTGTGGAGAACTTGGACTTTACGGACACTCTGCCCGTTGGAATGGAGATCGCCAGCCCGTCGAATGCATCGACGACGTGCGGGACCGCCACGATTCCCCCGACGCTGATTGCGGCAAGCGGAACGACCAGCATCGTTCTTGATGCCAATGGGACCGCCGGCTTTCCCGCAGTAGGTGCCGAATCGAGTTGCACCGTCACCGTCGATGTGATCGCGACGGGTGCCGGCCAACTCGACAACATCAGTGGCGATTTACTCGCGGATTTTGTGTCGAGCGGCAAGGCGAGCGCCACGCTTGAATCGACGGTCACAACGATCGCCTTGGACAAAGACTTTATCAACGATCCGGTTCCCCCAGGCGGCGACGTGACGGTTAATTTCGTCATCACTAACCGGGATCGCAACGATTCGGCGACAGGGATCGCATTCACGGATGACCTCGCCGCCGGGCTCACCGGCCTGACGTTCGACAGTCTGCTATCCAATGACTGCGGCGGCACGGTCTCGGGGGTGGGCACTACGGATCTTGACCTGACTGGCGGATCTCTGGCAGCGGGAGCGTCCTGCACGATCAGCGCCAGCCTGTCCGTTCCGATCTCAGCCGTGCCGGGTGTTTATACGAACACGACCGGCGCGATCACTGGCACACTGGGCGGTTCGCCCGTCGTCGGCAACGTGGCGTCCGATAACTTGTTCGTCGCGTCAATTCCATTGCTGACAAAGGAATTTCTTGACTCGCAGACGCTGGCATCCGATCCGGTCATCAACGCGGGCGACGACGTTGTCATTCGGTTCACGGTGACCAACTCCAGCCCGACGTCGATGGCGACCGACGTCACCTTCCTAGACGAACTGACGGACGGCAGTGGTGACTTCCCCCCGGACCTGACTTCCGGCTTCCTGCCCTTCCCAGTGGATGTGACCCTGCCGCCGGTTCCCAATCCACCGTGCGGTGCGGGCTCGTCACTGGCGCTCGTCAGCGCCGGCACCGATCGCCAAGCTCTTGAGTTGACTGGCGGCAGCTTGGCCGCGGGTGCGACGTGCAGCTTCGACGTTACGGTGACTGTGCCCGAAGGTTTCGCGCCAGGCATTTACACCAATACAACTGAGGAAGTCACTGCCACGGTCGACGGCGCGACGCGGACCGGCCTGCCTGCCAGCGACACCCTGACGGTCATCGCCGCGCCCTCCTTGACCAAAGCCTTTACCGATGACCCGGTCGCACCGGGCGGCACGGTGACTCTGGAGTTTACGCTCGAACTTTCTCCGAACTCCCCAACGCCTGCCACGGACATCACATTCACCGATGATTTGGCCAGTCTCGTTCCCTCGCTTCCAGGTCTTACGGCGACCGGTCTTCCCCTGACGGCGGCCTGTGACCCGGACGGACCGGACCCAGCCCCAGCAACTGGGACGCTCAGCGGTTCGGCTGGAGACACCTTGCTGACGTTCATGGGCGGGACGCTCATGCCCGGTGAGAGCTGTACGTTTTCCGTGACGCTCGCCGTGCCGGCTGGTGCCGCGGCCGGAAGCTACGCGAACACGACCAGCGGCGTCAGCGCGACCGTGAGCGGGGTCACGGCAACGTCAGCCGCGGCGGAAGACGACCTAGATGTCGCAGGCTTGGTCTTCTCGAAAGAGTTTCTCAAGAATCCCGTGATCGCGGGCGACACAACTACCCTCCGCTTCACTATTGACAACGTCCATCCGACGGAAGACGCGACGATTACTTTCTTTACAGACAATCTGGATGCCGCACTCGATGACTTGGCGGCGACGGGATCGCCCTCGTTGGATACATGCGGCGGAAGTCTGAGTGGAACAACCTTTCTGGTTTATACGGGCGGAAGCGTGCTGAGCGGAGAATCATGCACGATCGAAGTCGATGTTCTGGTGCCCTCGGCAGCGGTCGACGACATTTATTCGAACTTGACGAGCAGCCTGTCGGCGAATCAGGGAGGGGCAGTCACGATAAAGCCTGCCTTCAACACGTTGGAAGTCGACTCCACCGTGCTACGGATCACCAAGGAGTTCACTGACGACCCGGTGGCTCCCGGCGGTACCGTGACCCTCGAGTTCAATCTGTCGAACGTGAGCACCACCGAAACCGTGGGCGACATCGCCTTTAGCGACGATCTGCACGCGGCCCTGACCGGACTGATCGCGACGGGCGCGACGATGAACACCTGCGGCGGCGGAGCTGTCGGGATGCCGTCGGCGTTCCCGACCAGCTTCTTCGACTATGTGGGCGGCAGCCTTGCCGCGGGCGCGTCCTGTACCATCTCGCTCGTCGTGGACGTTCCCGTCGAAGCTGCTCCTGGCACCTTCCCCAACACCACCAGTAACGTGACAGGGCTGACGAGCGGCGAGTTGCCGGTCACCGGCGAACCGGCGATCGACGAACTGAAAATTGCCGGTCCGGTGACGTTCAGCAAGTCGTTCGACGGTCCCACGACGGCCACGGGCACTCCGGTACTCACCTTCACCATCATGAATTCGAGTTCGGAGCCCGCCGCCCGCCTCGGCTTCTCGGACAACCTCGACGCCGTGATTTCGGGCTTGGTCGCAACCAACCTTCCGCTGAGCAATGTCTGCGGTGCAGGGTCGTTGCTCTCGGGCACGTCGTCGCTGGTGCTGACGGGAGGCGAGTTGGGACCGATGTCGTCGTGTACGTTCGACGTCGAACTGCTGGTTCCAGAAACCGCCTCCCCAGGCACGTTCCTCAACACGACCAGCAGCCTCTCCTCGTCCGGAATACCGGTCGCGTTTCCCGCCAGCGATACCTTGCTCGTCGTTGGCCCGCCTGAGTTCAGTAAGAGCTTTGCGCCCGACACAGTCCTGCTGAACGGAACCAGCACGCTGATGTTCACGATCGACAATTTGGCCAACGCCGTGCCGGCCAGCGGCCTCGACTTTACCGACAACCTGCCCGAAGGCATTATCATCGCGGCGACGCCGAACGCTTTGACTACCTGCGCCGGCGGCGTGCTGACCGCGGCGGCAGGGTCGCAGGTGGTTGATTACACCGGCGGCAGCGTTGCGGCCAACGCTAGTTGCACCGTACAAGTCGATATTACCGGCGTCCGCGTCGGCAGCCAAGTCAACACGAGCGACGAATTGACGTCTTCGCTGGGCAACAGCGGCTCGGCCAGCGACATGCTGAAAGTCATTCCGCTCACGTTTGGCAAGTCGTTCCTGCCGGACGTAATTGGTGTGGGCAGCACTAGCACGCTGACCTTCGAAATCGTCAATCTCGGCAGTAATCCGGTTGCGGGTCTGTCGTTTACCGACAACTTGCCGACGGGCGTCACGATCGCCGCTCCGACGAACGCGAGTTCGAGCTGCGGCGGCACGTTCGACGCGCAGGATGGCGGCAGCACCATCGAACTAACCGCGGGCGGACTCGGAGGCACGAGTTCCTGCTCGGTGGCCGTTGATGTCACGAGCAGCGTCCCGGGCACGCACACGAACGAAACAAGCGAACTTCAGTATTCCGGCGGCACGATCGATCCGGCCACGGCCGACTTGATTGTCTCGACCGATATACCCGGCTTCACCAAGAGTTTTTCGCCCGATTCGATCAACCGGGGCTCCCGCAGCACGTTGACATTTACGATCGACTTCAGCGGCAATGAAGGGGGTCCGGCCACCGACCTCGCCTTCACCGACAATCTGCCGCTTGGGATCGTGATCGCCGCGCCCACCAATGCTTTGACCACCTGCACCGGCGGTGTATTGACCGCCGTGGCCGGAACGGACCTCATCAGCTACTCGGAGGGCTCGGTCGGAGCGATGGCAAGTTGCACCATCAGCGTGGACGTGATTGGGACCGCCGTCGGACTGCTCGGCAACACGACGAGCGAATTGACTTCTGGGATCAACATCGAGGGACCGTCCGAGGGGACAGTATCCAGCGGCAAGGCGAGCGCCGTGCTGACAGTCACCGGCGCGCGAATCGCGCTGGTCAAGTCGTTCACGGACGATCCGGTTTTGCCGGGCGGCACGGTGACCACGCAGTTTGTGATCTCGAACTTCGATCGCAACACGTCCGCCACGAACATCACGTTCACCGACGACCTCGACGCCACGCTCTCGGGCTTGGTCAGGACCGGCGCGGCGCTTGCCAACATCTGCGGCACCGGTTCGTCTCTGTCCGGGACCAGTTTATTGACGTTCTCCGGCGGCACCTTGGCAGCGGGCGCATCGTGTACGTTCAACGTGACGCTGCAAGTTCCCGCGGCTGCGGCGACAGGCGTCTATACCAACACGACTAGCTCGATCACGGCCAAATTCGGCACCCAAACCGTCACCGGCTCGCCCGCCACCGACAACCTGTTCGTGCAGACCCTGCCGGTGCTAACCAAGAGCTTCACCAACGATCCGGTCGGCGGGGGCGGCAACGTAAACCTCAACTTCAACATCCGAAACACCAATACTACTTTCGCCGCCACCAGTATCGCGTTTACCGACACGCTCCTTTCGGGACTGACAGTCGCATCGTTGCCGGCTGCCGGATTCTGCGGCACAGGATCGACGCTAGTGTTGAGCACGGTGGGGGCACTACCGACTTTGATCATGACGGGCGGCAATTTGCCGGCGGGCGGCTCGTGCAGTTTCGAGGTCACGCTGCTGGTGGCGGCCGGCGCGGCAGGCGGCACATTCACGAACACGACCAGCGAGATCACTGCCGAGATTAACGAACAGCCGGTGACCGGGAAACCGGCCAGCGACGATCTGGTGATCGTGAGGGGCCCTAGGTTGAGAAAGGAATTCACCGACGATCCGGTATTGCCGGGCGAGACGGCCACGCTCCAATTCACGCTGACAAACAGCGCTGAAGGCGCGAGCACCGCGACGAACATCAGCTTTACGGACGACCTCAGCGCCGTCTTGGCGGGACTGGCGGCCGTGGCACCCCTCGATACCGGAACCTGCAACGGTGCGCTGACCGGCACCAGCACCCTCATCTACTCGGGCGGCAGTTTGGCGGCCGGTGCCTCCTGCGATTTCAACGTCGTCGTGCTGGTCCCCCTCGCAGCCTTGCCGGGAACCTATACGAACGAGACCAGCAATGTGACGGCTACCGTCCAAGGCGTGACCACGCAAGGCACCGTGGCCAGCGACGACCTGCTGGTCGCGGGCCTGTCGATCTCGAAAGAGTTCACGAACGATCCGGTGCCCGCCGGCGGCACCGTGACGCTGCAGTTCGTGATCAACAACGAGAGTGCCGTGGCCGACGCGACGAACATCACATTCACGGACGACCTTGACGGCACACTGCTGGGATTGGTCGCGACCGGCACGCCGCTATCCAACGTCTGCGGGACCGGCTCGCTCCTCACGGGAACTAGCGTGCTGGAGCTGACGGGCGGCAACCTGGCGGCGGGCGAGTCGTGTTCGTTCAGTGTCACGCTTCAAGTGCCGACCGCGGCTGCGTCGGACGTGTACCCCAACACCACCAGCAATCTAACGGCGCTGTTCGACGAGACGCCAGTCACTCTGGCCCCGGCCACGGATGCGCTGATCGTCGCGTCGGACCTGCTGCTGCTCGATAAGGACTTCGTTCAAAGTTCGGCCTTTCCCGGCGATACCGTAACACTCGACTTCACGGTCACTAATTTGGATGCGTCGCAGACCGTGACGAACATCACCTTCACCGACGACTTGAGTGCCGCGTTGGCGGGGCTTGTCGCGGTCGGTCTGCCGGCCGACAACGTTTGCGGTGCCGGTTCGCAACTGACGGGGGGGAGCCTGCTCACGCTGACCGGTGCCACGCTGGGTCCAGGCGCATCGTGCAGCTTCAGCGCCACGGTGCAGCTGCCCCCCGATATCCCCTTCGGCACCGTCGTCACGAATACAACCAGCCAAGCGACCGGCGATCTGGGCGGCTTACAGGTTACGTCCGATCCGGCGAGCGACGACCTGCGAATTGACTTCTTTCAATTCTCGAAGTCGTTCGACGGACTGACGTACGCCGGCGGCACGCCGAAGCTCACGTTCACGATCGAGAATCCGGCCGAGACCAATATCAGCGATATTTCCTTCTCCGATAATCTGAGTGCCGTAATTCCTGGCCTGACCGCGATCGGCCTGCCAACCAGCGGGGTCTGCGGTGCGGGTTCGCAATTGGCGGGCACGTCGTTGCTGACACTCAGCGGCGGCAACCTGGGACCGGGCGGGTCGTGTACGTTCACCGTGACTCTGCAAGTGCCGGCGAACGCCGCGCCGGGCACCTTTACGAATGTGACCAGCGACTTGTTGCTAGGCGGTTCGCCGGCCGCCAGTCCCGCCGTCGACTCGCTCACGGTCATTCCGCCGCCCACCTTCAGCAAGGCCTTCACGCCCGCCGGCATCCCGCTAACGGGAACCAGCACGCTGAGCTTCAGCATCAATAATTCGGCCAGCCCGCTGGGCGCGACTGGTCTCGATTTCACGGATAACTTGCCGGCTGGCGTAACCGTGTCCGCGCCACCCAACGCATTGACCACTTGCACCGGCGGTACGCTGACCGCGGCTGCGGGGTCGAGCGCGATCGCCCTTTCCGGCGGTGCCGTAGCGGCAGGTGCCAGCTGCAGCGTACAAGTGGATATAACCAGTTCTCTGTCCGGCAGCCATCTGAACGTGTCGGGCGACCTGACGTCGTTGTTGGGTAACAGCGGACCGGCCAGCGCCACGTTGATCTCGCAGATCATGCTGATGGGCGGACCGCTCACGCCCGGCGTGAACATTCTCACGACCAGCCAGGGCTTGTCGGATACGATTGCTATTCTCGTCCAGGGCACGCAACTGGGCAGCGCCCAGTTGACGGTGCAAGGCGTGGTTATCACCACCGCGTTTGCTGATCCTGTGGTGAAGGCTTTCGCCGAAACAGATGAACAAGGTTCGGCAAGCTTCGTGTTGTTTGCGACCGCAGCGCAAGTCGGGCAAACGCTGCACTTCCAGGCATTCCAGATTCTGGACGTCCTCGATGCCAGCGAAGTGTTGTCCGTGCAGGTGGTGGATGCGCCGCTGTTAGCCGAAGGCGGTCAGGCGGTGCTGGTCCACGGCGAATCGGCGGAAGCGAACACGTTGACGCCTGCCATGCTCCGCAGCGTCACCGCCAAAGCGATCGAGCGCTGGGAAGCGATGGGATTGACTCAAGCGGAAATCGATTTGCTGCATTCAACCACGGTTCGAATCGCGGATCTGTCGGGAGGCGTGTTGGGCCAATTGGTCGGCACGACGATTTCGATCGACTACTCGGCCGCCGATTACGGCTGGTTCGTGGAAGAGACTCCGGGCAATGGCACTGAATTCGGTGCCATCCTGTCGCAAAGTGAAAGCCGCGCGAACGAAGGCGGACCGGCCGACCAGCGCATGGATTTGTACACAGCCGTGCTGCACGAATTCGGCCATGTTCTCAAGTTCCAGGACACGTCGCCTACCGAAACGATCCGCGGCACCATGACCGCTGAACTCCCGACAAGCATCCGCCGGCTGCCGAACCGTTGGCAAAATCCGTCGCACATTCTCGATGTTAACGGCGATGGCAGTGTCTCGCCGCTCGACGGGCTGATCATCATTAACGAAGTGAACGACTCCAAATTCCGGGACGCGACCGGTCGCCTGCCGACTTCTGTGCCGGGACTAGCTATACGGCGGTTCTTCGATACCAACGGCGACGGATTTGCGACAGCCCTGGATGTGCTGCGGATTTTCAATCATCTCAACAATTTTGCCATCACCGCCATCCCCGAGGGCGAGGCACCGCAACACTTTGTTGACTTGGCATTGCTCGGCCTGCAAGCCGAGCTGCCGGCCGTAGTAACTGCGGTTTCTCGCCAAGCCGCGTCGAGGGACCGCTTGGATCGGGAAGATCAATCGTTGGTGGCTCCGTTCTTCCCCAGCCACACGCAAGAACATGATCTCCAACTTTCTGCCTCGAAGGCGATGTCGGCGGATCGCGACCTCGCGCTCTTGGAATGGCTGGAACAACAGTCGAGCGATAACGCCACGCAGTTTTGAACTCGATTCGATCGAGTGAGAGGTGCTGGTCGAACCAACGCGCCTGCCATCGTTTCGACCAGCGGTTGTTTCCTGCTATTTGCCCCAGCACCGTCTTCGCGCTATAGGCAGAGCAGGTAGGTGACCAAGTCCTCTTTTTCCTGCTTCGTCAGCTGCAATTCCAGAACGAGATTGAAAAACTCCACGGCATCGTGCAGTGTTGGGCAGCGGCCGTCGTGAAGGTAGGGTGGTGAGTCTTTGATCCCACGCAACGGGAATGTCTTGATCGGGCCTTCCGGCCGCCCCGCATAAAACCGCTCGACCCGCAAATCGTGCATGTAGTCATCCACGAACTGAGGACCGTAATGGCATTTGGCACACTGGGCCTTGCCATGGAACAACTTCTCACCGCGAAGCTCTTGTTCAGTTGCCAATTCGGAGTCTAGCGTCATCAGCGGTGTCAGTTTGGGCGCGGGAGGATTGTCGAGGATCGCGTTGAAGTCGCCCATGCGGTTGGTAATCTGCCGTTGGGCGCCGCGCGGACCGATCGCCTGCTGTAAGCCTGGGTCGCCGTCGAAGTACTCTTCCACTTCCGCGAAATGGTCCATACTGCGGATCGATCGCTTCGAAGAAAGCTGCATCAGGTTATAGTTGCCGCGCATCGTCGGCGTATCGACTCGCAGCCGCGCCTCGTTGGGGCGGCTGTCGGGTGCCAGTTCGATCGCTCCGTTGGTATGGCCATTGACGTGACAGGAGAAACAACTCACGCCAACACTCGGCTCAAGCGTGACTCGATGCGTGGTGTGGTTGAACCAGGTCGTGGGCGAAGGTCGCAGCAACTCCTTGAGTCCCTCCATTTGCTCGGCGGTCAGCAGGCCGTCGAAGATCTCGTAGAAATTGCCCAACGTCACTTCGCGGCCACCGGTCACGTCGCCGAATTCCTTATGATTCGTGAGAAACATCGGCGGGGGAAACTCGGGCAGGTACTGATCGGGAATGTCTAAGTCGACGTCTATCCGCCGGTGTTCCGGGTGGGATTCCAACCACGCCTCGGGGAACACCATGTGCGCGGTACTCTGCAGCGGGTGGGCCAGCGGCTTGTAAGGGAACAGATCTTTTTCTTTCATCGTGTGCCGGGAAATATCCGCGAGCGACTCCCACGAGTCCACAACCTGCGGCAATCTGGCGACCGGACCGGCGGG
>JAQBZB010000124.1 GCA_027622275.1 Planctomycetota bacterium
GCGCCACGATTTGCGTGAACGTCGGCGGGTCGGCCGCACCCACTGTCGCGGGTACCCGGCCGGGAAAGACCTCGATCGCGATCGGTCTGCCTTCGCTATCGCACAGCAGTCCGTACACGATTTGGGGTCGATCGCTACGATGGTCGCGACTGTAGCCGTGCTTGCTGAGCGGACTCTTGCACCCTGTATAGTAACTCGACGAGACATCGAAGAGCACCAGATGTCGGTAGTGGTACAGTTTGCCTGAAATACTTTTCGGTGCCTAGCAACTAGGCGACGTGCTAAATTCGGCGGCACGCTTCACTCGCTCTTCTTTGGCCTGCCGCGACCGAGCCGTTGCGTCCGCTCGATGCTCTTTGCTTTCGCGGCCTGCTTAACGTCGCCGATCCGCCACAGCCAGTCTTCAATGGCGGCGTTCCGGCTCTTGTCGCCCACGGCAGCCGCGATCGCGGCATCTAGTTCATCGGTGATTTCTAACAGAAAGCGTTTCATATAGTTTCTCCAGGCTTACAGTTCACACGGGAAGTATATATATATGTTATCGGTGGTCAACGGAAACATCTATATATTTTCCTTTTGCCAACACAACGAGTAGAATCTGGCTCATCGGGTTTGCGGGTAGCTCCCGCGCGACGGTCCCGACGCGACCGCAGTTCTAAGCCTTTCCTGCGGCGCGTCGTGATCGGCCCGGTGAAAGGCTAGGCATGTCCGACGACCAACTCCCGGATCATTTCCAGAAGCTCGCGTATCTCGTTGACGTTTGGTTCATAGAAGAGCCGGCGTTCATCGAGTTCATGCGCATCTACGGCGTCACATATTTAGAACCAGTCGGCATTAAGACGATTCCCGAGTCCGCACGCGATGAGTTCAACCGGCGTGGTGATGAACGCGGAAACTTGAAGCGAAGGATTGATGAGCATGCGCAGCCTGTTCTTAAATTCGCGGATGACGAGGGCCTACCTGTCGCGCCTCTGCTCCGCTTTCTTAGGGCCGTAAACGATCAGTGCAAGTTCAGCGACCTCAACCAAGAAGACATTCGTGACGCGGTGCAGGCGGCGTACTTACGATCGCTAAACGAGACACCAACTGATGGCCCTATTAAGAAGGGAGTGTTTGTCTGGACAGGCACACGACATCGCGTGCCTGGAGTCAGGTGAGACATGCTCGATTACCTGTGGTCGCGGCGATCCGCAGGCGTTGACGAAGTAGCGGAGCATGTCTGGGGCGAAGAGTGGGACGCCTCAAAGGTCAGCACAACAGTTAATCGACTGAAAAACGATTTGTCTCGTACTCCCTGGACAGTGCGTCAGTCTGGGCAGCGGATAATCTTGGAGAAAAAGTCACAACAAGATCACACCGTGTGACTGAACGTGTGACTTTCGCCTGATAAGGCAAAATCACATTCTGTGATTCAATCTGTGGCCAGAGATATCGCCACCTCCTTGTACATTCTGGAGACAAAAGGAGGTGCCCCATGAAACCGTTCCTTACACGCAGCCGCCCGACACATGTTCGCCCACCAGATCATCGGAAGTACCCCGGAAGGCACCGATATGCTGGCCGCGTATCCCGAGGCCGTCGATCAGTTCTTTGGACCCTACGCCAAGTACGGCCAACTCAAGAAGGAATATCGAAACGCCACGATGCAGTACACACCAAGCGAGATGGTCGGAACCGAACGAAAGAGCATCTTCGGGATAGACCCTGACAAGTTGTGGTCGATCTGTACCTCGCACGTCGAACGGCACAACCTCACGATCCGAACTTTGATGAAGCGGTTCACCCGATTGAACTTTGGATTCAGCAAGAAGCTCGACAACCTCGTTGCAGCCTGCCAAGTGTTTCTGGCATATTACAACTTCGTTTGGCGAACCCGGTACGACGACAAGAGCGGGCAACCGGGATCACTTCGACCACCTGCTGCGATGCTGGCTGGCGTCACCCAAGAGCTTTGGGACTTCGAGCGGCTCTACGATGAAGCGATGGCGGCCTAAGACATCATGCAGCTACAATCTCGCGAGGACCGACTCGGCGAACAAATGCTTTCATGCTTTTCCTTAACGTCACTGATTCGTTTTGCGCAAGCTGATCGACAATCGTAGCGCGGCATGGTCCTAGCAATTCTATGCCTAGAAGTTCACCATCTCGGTTGTAATCAGCGAACGCTGCGCCGTCAGCGAATTCACGAGTCTCGTGTACCTTCCCTCGCCGTGTTTGAAAGTACACGGCGATAACAGCACCCGTGCTTTCATCGATCGTGATGTTGACATCAAATTCCAGTGGTGTCATTTGCGTCGTCCCTTTCTCTTCTGTTTTCGTTTTTGCCGTGGGCATTGCGATTCTCGTCGACTGCGAAGCTTCGGTGGCTTACCCTTCTCTCCGCGATCGTCCGTTCGGAATGTGGTGATAATGCGTATTGTATCGAATACGATTTCATAGACGACATCAATCGAGAATCGTTCGGTCTTTTGCCATCTCACCCGCTCCCGTCCCGCCGTTGTTGGCAACTCGTCTTGGTCTGGGTTGTCGATCGCTCGATATATGTCGTCGCGGGTTATTCGCCGCTGTTTCATTCGATCCAGCGCATGCACGGTGAAGTGTATCGAATCAAACCCAAGTGTCGGGCGGTTATACGTTTTCCCTTGGCGGATGATTCGCGGCATTCACGATATTGTTGACGAAGAACGGCGCGATTGCAAATTGGGGGTGTGCCGTTCGGTACTCCCTCTAGTAGCGGCAGCAGGCAGCAACCATTTAGAATGCCGACTCCCAAATTCGATTGGCAGCAATCCCACAAACGAAATCGGAAGTCGAATGGTTGGACTTAGGAAAAAACGCCTTGAGACGTTCGTCGAATGGACCACAAAACGCATCACTGGCGACGAGAAGGGCGAGTCTCAGCTATTCCTTGACCATCTCTTTAGAGGCTTCGGTCACAAAGGTCTCAAAGAGGCGGGCGCAACGCTGAAAATGCGCATCAAGAAGGAAGACGCCAAGGGGACTGCGTTCGCCGATCTGGTGTGGAAGCCTTATGTACTCGTCGAAATGAAAAAGCGGGGCGAAGACTTGTCGAAGCACTATCGTCAGGCGTGTGACTACTGGACCCGGCTTGTTCCGGGGCGTCCTCAATACGTTGTCCTCTGCAACTTCGACGAGTTTTGGGTCTATGATTTCAATACGCAAATGGATTTTCCCGTCGATCGCGTGAGAATCGAAGACTTACCAACCCGATACGGGCCGTTGGGATTTCTGTTTCCTACACCTTTGCGACCCGTCTTCGGTGATGACCACGAGGAAGTCACTCGCGCTGCTGCCGACAATCTGGCTAAATGTTTCAATAACTTGGCGAAGAGAGTGGACCGGCCGCTCGCCCAGCGGTTCATTCTGCAAATGTTGGTGGCGTTGTTCGCCGAAGATATCGGTTTGTTGGACCAATACTTCGTTACGCAATTGCTCGACGAATGCAAGTCGCCGGCTGACAGCTACGATCTTCTCGGCGGTCTGTTTGAGGCCATGAACACACCGGGCAAGGCACCGGGCGGACGTTTCAAGGGTGTTGACTACTTCAATGGCGGATTGTTCTCTGAACCTGCGAGAATCGAGCTGGTCGGCGACGAGCTAAACCAACTCAAGCAGGCAACCAAGTTCGATTGGTCGAAGGTCCGGCCTGAAATCTTCGGCACGATCTTTGAGCATTCAGTTGACCAGAAGGAGCGCCGTGCCTACGGGCAGCATTTCACCAGCCATGTCGACATCATGAAGATTGTCGGCCCAACGATTGTGCGTCCGTGGCGCGAGTTGATTGACGACGCTAAATCAATCAAGCGGCTGTTGGAGCTGCGCCAGCGATTGACGCATTTAACGGTTCTTGACCCCGCTTGCGGGAGCGGCAACTTCCTCTACATCGCATATCGCGAGATGAAACGATTGGAAAAGTCAATCTTTGAACGAATTAGCGAAATATCGACGAAGGAAGAGACTCAGCAACTGATTGGCTTTGTGACGGCCAACCAGTTCTATGGAATCGACATCAACCCGCTCGGAATCGAACTGGCCAAAGTCACAATGATGATTGCCCGCAAGTTGGCAATCGACGAATTAAAGATGCCCGAACGGCCATTACCGCTGGACAACCTAGACAGCAATTTCCTGGCTGGTGACGCGCTCATCAAATCCGAGTCGATGGGCCTCGCAGGCGACCGTTGTAACTGGCGGCGACCGCTATTGGTTGACGGTAAGCCGGTGGCTATGTCGCTCAGGTGAATTGACCCGGGTTTGCTCCGCTAAACCGATCCACTACTTGGAAAGGAAGAAGTGGAGCCATTCTTCTGCGCGGCCGTCGGTGTCGTGTTTCTTCTTTCCAAGTAGCGCGTCGAGACACGTGACGAAGTTGCAACAGTTGGGCAAGAGGATGAGAGTGGATAGCTGTTAGCGTATGGATCGTTTGCGCGAATCAGCGGCGTTATCTTTTGTGCTGATCAATTAAAAAACCTCGCCCTTCCCCTCGATGCTTTGGCGTCGAGTGAGTAGGACGAGGGTATGCAAAAACCGATCAGCATTGTAACCGAGAACCTGGCGATTTTGTCATAGCGGTCGCGAAAGTTTTCTCGTTTCGCGAGGATTGGCACCAGGACGACCGCGCCGATCCGCTTGTCCGTCAGTATCAACACGCGCTGGATGCCGTCTTGCGCGATCGTCCTGATTTGCAGGACTGCGCGGTTGGCTGCTGCCACTGTGGGATCCGCTTCTTGACGCATCCCCGCAACGCGCGTCGCCAGAATCTCCGCTGCGCATTTGGCTGCCGGCAGCACCATCGTCGCCAGCGCACCAATCAGCGGACCAGGGAGTATTACCGAACTGCATCGGGCAGAAGGAAGAAGAAACGTCTCAACGGCAAGCGTAGCAACGCCACTGAAAACCCCTCCCCACACGACTTCCCCGCGAGACTTGGAACGACTACTGAAGTCGATGCAAGGCGTGCTGACGCGTTGTGACGACGCGCGTCTGCAAACGCGCGACTTTCACGCCCAAGCCAACCTGTTAGTCGCCAGCTTGCTCAGCCGGCGGGAATCGTTCTTCAAGAAGATGGAGGAGTTTTATGATCGATCCGGACATGCGTAATGCCGTTTTCCAGTTGCACCAAGAGGGGATGTCTCAGCGAGAGATCAGCCGCCGCATGCACATCAGCCGCAATGCGGTGCGGACCATTGTCCGGCAGCAGGGCAAGATCACCCGGAAGGAGCGGGACGATAAGATTAAAGAACAGGCACCGCGATGCGAAGCTCGAAGAACAACGCCTGCGTGCGATGGGAAGCGAAGTGGCGGATTATCTGAACTTCGCGCTCGTGACTCCCGGCGTTCAGCGCCATCGGTTCACTCGCGAGCTGTTCGCCTTCAGTCGCCAGGTGACTCACGGCGTGTTCGTCAAGACCGCCCAACGCGCGCTGCGTTATCGGATTGTGGACTTGGCCACCGTGCGGCGCATCGCCTGGCTGTGCATCAGTCAAGAAGAAGACGTGCTTCCCCAGGCGGGCGTGGATGAAGACTTCCGGCAGCGGCCCGCTTATCAGGAAGGTTGTCTGACCGACCAAGTGGATCTCTCCGTTTATGACCAGTTATTCGAAGAAGAGGAACACGAAGATGACGACCGACCCTGGTAAGCCCCACCAGAACGTGGACGAAGAACTCATCGCCATGTTGCGATATCTCCGTTTGGGGAGACTGCTATCGCACTGGGACGAAACCTTAGAGACGGCCCGCCAGGGGCGTTATTCGGCCGAGCGGTTGTTGAAGTACGTCCTGGAGGAAGAATGTCGCACAAAGTCGACCAACGCTGCGCGTCGGTGCCCGAACGCCCGCCTGTTGCGGCGGCAGCGGGCGAACATTCCCGAGATGCTGGAGATGGAGACCTTCCCCTGGTCGCGGCAGCCGAAACTCGACCGCAAGAAGATCATGTCGTACTACGACAGTTTCGACTACATGACCAAGCCGCGGAACATGGTCTGGTTGGGGCCCACCAGGTGCGGCAAGAGCGGGTTGGCCACGGCCTTCCTGCTGCAAGCCATCGATTGCGGCCAGCGGGGCTACTTCGTGACGTTCCCCGAGTTGCTCCAGGAACTGTTCCAGTCGCTGGCGGACCGCAGCGAGGGGAAGGTATTGCGGCGTTATCTCTCGTACGACTGTCTGGTGATTGACGGGCACCGCCCGCAGGGTGGTCGGGTTACGTGGAGGTGGAAGCGGCGCAGGTGGGACAGTTCTTTACGCTGATGCACAAGCGGCACAAGAAAAAAACGACCCTCATCACTTCCAACCTGGGCTTCGCCGAATGGGGATCGTTTCTGCACAACCTGCAATTGACGGCCGCCGACCCACCTTCGGTGTGTGCCCGTCGACCGACTGACCGAGAACTGTCACACGATCAACATGAAGAACTGCGTCAGCTTGCGGGACAAGCTCGACGAGTAGATCGCGGTGACCTCTCGCGACTTTCGCCGCCAAACCGACGCGGTCCGCTCAATACCGCTGGAGATCGTGTTGACGCACTGGGGCGCCCAACGCGATCGGCGCGACCGGCAGCAATGGCTCACCGAGCGTGGTCCGCTGTCGGTGACGGGTGCCAAGTTCTTCAACTGGCATCGCCACGAAGGGGGCGGCGGGGCGATCGACCTCGTGATGCACTTGAGCGGCGGGGATGCTCAGGCGGCGGTTGGATGGCTCCAGCGGCATCTTGCTTCCGACGCTGCCGCCGCGCCTTCGACCTCCGCTTACTCGCTGCCATCTTCTTCTGGCCTGAACGCTCGCGCCAAACCTGGCCCACGCTTGCCTGTAGCGAATCCCGCCAACCTCGAACGCGTGCGTCGCTATCTCATCGAGCAGCGCTATCTCATCGAGCAGCGCTATCTCATCGAGCAGCGCTATCTCATCGAGCAGCGTTGTCTCATCGAGCAGCGTTGTCTCATCGAGCAGCGTTGTCTCGCGGCAAGCGTCCTGGAACCGCTGATGGAGGCGGGAAAGGTCTATGCCGACCAGCGCGGCAACGCGGTCTTTCTGATGGTGGCGGGGGAAAGCCAATCATCCGATTGGTGCCGAACTGCGGGGCACCGGTCAGCGAATGTGGCGCGGACTGGCACCCGGCACGTGCAAGGACGCCGGTTACTTCTGGGTCGGCGCTGCTGGCTCTGACAAGATTGTCCTCTGCGAATCGGCGATCGACGCGATCAGCTGCTTTCAATTGCACTGGACGAAACTTCATACGGGATGCATCTGCATCTCGACTGCGGGCATTCGACCCGATCCACCATGGCTCTATCCACTGATCGCTCGCAGCGATGACATCTACTGCGGCTTCGACGACGACCAGCCTGGCAACGCGGCGAGTTGCAAAATGATCAGACAACATCCCACGATCAAACGTCTGCGACCACCCGCTCACGATTGGAACGACGCCCTCTAGGCCAGCCTTTGAGTTCCATCAACAGGCTCGCCTTGGCTGGCACTGCCGCTGCACTCTCCCCACGCCGATCGCAACATTACGTGCTGCGCACTGCTCGGACCCATTTAGATAAGTACACCCGGCTCCATTTATGTAAGCGGCGTCGTACTAGTTAACCAACTCGCGCAGATGGCGTTTTTCAATCGGGGAGGGGGGTGTTTTTTTACACGCAGCAAGATTGGGCCGATAATTGCTACACTTGACAGAAGCCGCGACGAGGAATGTATGGAGTGGAAACGCGAAGGCGATTGGGTTCAGCGAGAAGGCATTCTTGTCGAAGCCGCCGTTGGAAAATACTCCAAAGTCGAATTCTCAACGCACGCACTTGACCAAATGGCGATCCGCAACATTACGCAAGAGCAAGTTCTCGACGCCCTTTCGTCGCCCACTGAAACAGGGTGGATACTCAGCGTGACAGAAAGAGAATTGCAAAGAGAATCAATTCTAAAAAGTCGCTGCACGTCGTGTATCACGAAGGCACAGATCGGCTGCAGTTAATAACCACTTTTTTCAAGAACGAAACGAAACGAAACGACCATGGCGCAAAAAAAAATAAAATGAGCTATCGGGTTACCGTCGAAACCGACCCGCTGTCGGGAACGGTCCAGGCCGTATACTTGCAGATTCGCGAAGGAAAGGCGTCGGAGGTTGTTGAATTCGGCAACGGGGATGCTTTTGCGAATTACAACCGGGCGGGTGAACTGATTGGGATTGAAATTCTCGCGCCCTGTAACATTCAAGTATTTGAGCGAATCATCAAGACGGAGAAGCCCGAACAGCGCAAGAATACTCGCAAGTTCGTACGTGGCGCAGTGCCTCAGCAGATGGTTGTGGCAGCCTAGGCGAACCTTTGTTTGGCGACTGCCGAAAGCAGGAGACCGTGAAGCAGACGCCAGCGATGGCTTGCGGGCTGGCCCATCATCAGTGGACGATCAAAGAACTGTTGATGGGCAGTGCTACGAGCGGTCACATTCATCCCGTGCGATGGCGATGATCGGTGGCGAACCCTCGTTTAGCCATTGTGTCCCACGGCTCGAATTACACCGTCGCATCAGCGAACGATTGCTCATCGTCGAAAGTCGCAAGGAACTCGTCCAGAGCTTTAAGACGTTCCTCGTTTCTCGACAGATCGTCCGCATGGTAGCGAGGCGTGAGTTCACGTTCGCCCCATACGTCGGTACTGGTCGCGGTATCCGCTGACAACGCACGAGGACTTGTGGTTCGGTCTGGCGCAAAGCGGTGAGTTGCAAGCTGTGACGATGCGGGATGATTGAAGACGAGTCCGTTGATTCCGTATACGCCTGCTTCGTGTCCTTCCGGCAAGCCTGCCTGAATCTTTTTGGCGGCATTGCTAGCGTGGTTGGTTTCCGTATTTGAGAGGACCACCATGGTTGGACGAAAACGTTGCGACATGCCGACACCGCTGGCACTCGGGCGAGATCGCTTTGAGGTGTGGCGTCAGACGCGGAAAGTGGGAACTCGGATACCAGACGAGCTTTGGTCGCTAGCAGTGAAGCTGGCAGAGGGCCATGGTCTCAATCGCACGGCGTCGGTTTTGAGGCTGGATTATTATTCGCTCAAGAAACGCATTGAAGCGAGGAACTCCGATGTAACCTCGCTGCCTCCGGCATTCATCGAACTTTCTCCGCCGTCGCTGGCAGTTTCGGGCGAATGTGTCGTCGAGTTCGAAGACGGCGCGGGTGCCAGCCTGCGCGTCCATCTGCGGGGCTGTGACGCGCCGGACTTGGTGGCTCTTGGCCGCAGCTTCTGGAGCGGCGAGTGATGCTGCAGATCACGCCGCAGATGAAGATTCTGGTCGCTGTCGAGCCCGCTGATTTTCGCAAGGGAATCGACGGATTGGTGCGGCTCTGCAAAGACTCGCTTCAGCAAGATCCGTTCGCCGGTACCGTGTTTGTCTTTCGCAATCGCCGCGGCACGGCCATCAAAGTGTTGGTGTACGATGGCCAAGGCTTTTGGCTTTGTCACAAACGTCTTTCCGAGGGACGATTCCGCTGGTGGCCCTCGGTGCCGGACCAGGACGCCCCGAACCAAGCAGCCAAGGCGAAAGCCTTGGCTGCTCATCAACTGGCGGTACTGTTCTCGGCCGGCGATCCGGATCGAACCGCCGCAGCGCCGGACTGGCGTCCAGTCGGTCCGCGGTCCGCGGAACTCGAAGCGCCGATGCAGATGTGTGACGGACTGGCGCGGAACCTGCCTCAGGAACTCGAAACGATTTTGGCGAATTGTTTGGCACATGGCCGCCGCAACTTCGTGGAACTTTACGATCGCTTTCCCGACGCATGCCGGCACGTGATCGAGGCTTTCAAGGTGATCTATCACAACGATAAGGTTGCACGTGAAGAAGCCCTGTCTGCTGAAGAACGTCTGGCCTATCACCAAACCCATCGCAAGCCGACCATGGATGATCTGAATCAGTTGCAACTCCACGCGTCGCATGTCGCGGAACATCCTGATCGCTGGATGCCTTGGAATTATCGGGACAACCTGGCCACTCGTGCCGAAGCCGCTTGACGGTCAGTCGCGGATGGCATGAGCGCGACACATTGGACGCTGACATGTGACCAGCAAGGACACGGTCGATGGATCGACACGTCCTTGACATGGAACTCACTGCCGAGGAACGATCACTGATTCTTCGGCCTGGCTACCCGTTCGAACGAATCGAACAGGCCTTGAAGGTGTGTGCATCGAGTCATGACATCGAGATTGTCCCGCTGGATCTGTTGGAGCTGGAACGATTGATTGGCGACCTCTGCATCTCGATCAACGAGATGCATGGGGGAGCGCTGCAAGGTAGGCTCTTGGACCTCTGCGACCGCCTCGAAGCGGCCGCGAAGTATGGCGACGGCATGCCTGGGGCGATCATGAAGAGCCCCTTCAAGTTCAAGCAGCATGGCGAGAGCGGTCGCTGGGTCAGCAGCGTCTTTCCTCATCAGGCCGGGGAAGTGGACGAGATGGCGTTCTTAATGGCGATGGCTTCGAAGACGAACGTGCATGGTCCAGGCACCTACATGATGAACTCCGGATTTCTGTTGCCCGGTTTTCCGTGCATGGGGGCGTGGATTTCTTATGGACTGGGAAACCTCACCGATGAACTGCCGACCTTCGTCGTGCTGCCGGATGCCAAGGGCTTGCCATACAACCAGAAGGGGCCGTTCTCGGCGGGCTTTCTTCCGGCCGTGAATCAAGGCACGATCATCAGCGCCGGGGGAAAGAACCCAGTTCCCGACTTGTTCGCCAAGCCACGGTACGAATTCGCAACGCGCGAGGCGGATCGAGATGGATTCGCCTTGCTGCGGAAGCTGAACGCCGATCACGCAGCCAAAAATCCAGTCGATTCGCGGCTGGATGCCCGTATCCAATCGTACGAACTGGCCGCCCGCATGCAGTTGTCCGCGCCGGAGGCCTTTGATGTCGCGCAGGAAAGCGAAGCGACACACCGGGCTTACGGCTTGGACAACAAGGCGACGGAAGACTTTGGGCACCGCTGTCTGCTGGCCCGCCGGCTGGTCGAAAGAGGTACGCGGTTTGTGCAGGTTTGGAGCGGGCCGCAGGGAGCGACAGGCAACTGGGACAATCACGGCAGCATCCCGAAGGAGTTGCCGCCGATCGCCGCTTCGGTCGATCAACCGATCGCCGCCCTGATCCGCGATCTCAGGTCGCGCGGCTTGTTCGAAGACACGCTCTTGATCTGGACGACCGAGTTTGGCCGCACGCCGTTCGCGCAGGGCGGCGATGGCCGGGATCACAACGGCGGTTCGTTTGTGACCTGGTTAGCTGGTGCCGGAATCAAAGCGGGCACGAGTCACGGTCAAAGCGACGAATGGGGATACCAGGCGGCCGAAGGCAGAACCTACTGCTACGACTTCCACGCCACGGTGCTGCATCTGTTGGGGATCGATCATGAGCGACTGGTCTATCGCCAGAACGGCATCGATCGCCGTCTCACCGACGTTCACGGACACGTCGTTAACGAGATTCTCGCCTAGGAGTCTGTCCGGATACCGTGTTTCCGTTCGTACGATGGCCTTCCAAGGCCGTCGTCTCCTTACGATGCGGTTGAACGACGGCCTTGGAAGGCCATCGTACATGAGTAAGCGGGCAGACTCCTAGCGGCATCAGGCGACTCGGCTTGGTCGAGCATCGTCAACTAGATCGACAAGACCGAGGAACCGAAAGCCGCTCGCGAGGGGCTTGAAGACTGGCACCAGCAGTGCGTCGATGGTCTGGCCGGCACATTCGAGGAGTTGCCGTGGGACGATGCGGAACTTCTAACGTAGGCTTCCGCAATCCCGCGTTCCAGTGAATGGGCAACGACTAATGCGTTGCCGTCCAGCGAATCCCAATGACGTCCATGTCATCCGGCTGCGAGTCGAGCATCCAGTGTTCGTGATTCACCATCAAAAGACTGCCTCCTGGCAACCGATAGTTAAGTCCCCAGGTGAAGCGGTCCGTCGATGTGTTGCCGAACGATGCGTCACGATGTTCGAGCGTGTCGTAACGAGCCAGCAGACTCAATGGGCTGTCGTGCGGAAGGTAGTATTCTGTTTCGATAACGATGCCGTAAGTATGGTTCCGGCCCCCAGCGACGAAAACTGAATCGTCGCTGCGAATGGCGTATTCGAAGTAGGCACGTAGTCGATCTTCGTAACGCCAAGTAGCGTCCGCCGACGCCAACTGGTAATCGAGTTGCGGTGCTCCGTCGTCCTGTAGCGTGCCGGTCATTAATGATGCACCGAGACGATAGCTTGAATTGCCAACGGTCATCCGACCGCCGACCGCCGGTTCACGATTGTTGTCATCGTATCGTCGGCTCGCATTAAAGATTCCTGGACCGCCCTGTTGAAGTCCGTTCACGGCGAATACGTCCAGCGTCATCGCGGTATCGCCAACGAGCGCAAGCCGACTGTGAAGATTGACGCCCTCGTCAGCATAGGGGCCAGGCAACACCGGTTGTAATGGACCGACGAAGCCTACTCGCCGGCCCATGTTGAACATCAGCGGCGTGGTGATCGTTCGATAAACACCTGGGTGGCTCATCGCCGCAAAGCCTCCAAACGGTACTACGAATCGTCCCGCCTTGGCTTCGACATTCAGGAGCCGCTCGCATCCGGAGTCCGCGGCGGAATCGCCAGTGATCAAGTCAGAGAGATTCACGCTGGCACTCGCTTCGACTAACTCAATCGTGAATCCGGCGCTGCTATTGCGATCTGAGTGACAACTTGTGCAAGCTGTCACCGTCGCGCGAAAAGGGCCTCGCGGCTGCCACTGTGCTCCGACCCAAACATCGGCGAAGAAGCCAGGTTTCTCGATGGCAACATCGTCGTTTCCACCGCGCCATACTGTGGAGATCGTGGCGTTCAATGAGACGTCACCGAAAGTTGACTCGCCGCGCGGCGTTTCTTGACCTGCCGATATGCTGCGCGATGCCAAGTACTCGGCGATCGGATCGAAGTCGGCAGGACTTACCGCCGCCCCGTCCTTCACGGCCATGCGGCGGATTGTCGCCAACCATTCGCCATAGGTCTTGGATCTCTCGAGGGATCGTCCTGCATCATGACAAGCGGTACAGCAATCCCAAAAGGCCGCTTGGCCTTGGGCGGTCATCGCGCCATCGCGATCGGTCGAAGGTTCTGGCTGATAGGAAGTCGATTGCAATTGCTTTGCAACTTGACGGTCGATCAACTTGCTCAATTGCTCAGTCGTAAGCGACGCATCGTCCACCATCACCGTGGCCGCGAATTCCATTGGAAGCACGCTTGCCTCGCGGGAATCTTCCGCTCGAGATGTCGTTGCAGACAAAAACAAGAGGCAGCAGAACCCGTACTTTCGGATCGCTTTCTCTAGTCGGGCAGCCGCGGACATCGTTTTTGCAATCTTTTTCACAGTCTCGGAAGGCAAGGACGGTTAGGATGGATGAATCGTCGATCACAGTCTTATCGACATCGACGATGCCAGTTATGACGATCTTTTCGGTTACACCGACTTTGTCGGTTTCCTGCCTCTCGCGAGTCTCAGAACATGACCTCACATTCGGCAAAGCGGCACAAGCAAGCAATCAGACGCCGACCCTTGAGATTGGAAACGCTAGAATCGAGGCGAATGCTAGCGTCGATCGAGTTGAGCGCAGTGGCAGACAACACGCTGTATGAAGACGGGGCGGGTGGGCTAAGCAATGGAGCCGGCGAACACTTCTTTGCTGGGAAAAACGGCCCGACGGGCGGCAATCGAAAGGTGCGTGGCCTCATTGCCTTTGACGTCGCCGGGAATATTCCAGCAGGTAGTACGATCAACTCGGCGACGCTCACGTTAAACATGTCAATGACCAAGAGCGGCAATACATCTGTTGGTTTGCATGCCGTGTCGCAGAACTGGGGTCAAGGAACATCGAACGCGGGTATGGGGGAAGGAGGCGGTGCGCCCGCCACAACGGGTGATGCGACTTGGTTGCACACCTTCTTCAACACGAGCACCTGGACCACGCCGGGCGGAGATTTCAATGCCACTGCGAGTGCAACGCAGACTGTTGGCGGCGTCGGCAGTTATACGTGGGGGTCAACGTCACAAATGGTGGCCAATGCGCAGAGTTGGCTGGACAGCGCAGCGGGCAATTTCGGGTGGCTAGTATTAGGCAATGAAACAGCTATCGCCAAACGCTTCGACACAAGGGAAAACCCGACGCCTGCCAATCGACCGCAATTGACGGTTGATTTCGACCCGCCTAAAGCACTATCGCTGACAATCGATGCAGCGAGCATCTCGGAGAATGGCGGCACGACCACCGCCACGGTGAACCGCACCGATACGTCGGGCAATTTGCCGGTCAACCTGCTCAGCAACGATACGAGCGAAGCAACGGTGGTGGCGAGTGTGGTGATCGCGGACGGTCAGGCCACTTCTCCCGCCTTCGCCATCACGGGCGTCGACGACGCCCTGTTGGATGGTGCGCAGCTGGTGACGATCACTGCTTCTGCAAATGGCTATGTCGATGGAACGGGTATGGTTGATGTGACCGATCATGAGTCGCTGACCGTGTCGATTACTGCAGCTTCGATTTCAGAAAAAGGAGGCTCAAGTACCGCAACAATCACGCGCAGCAACACGGACGATTCGCAATCGTTGATCGTCAGTTTGTCGAGTGACGACACCAGTGAAGCGACTGTACCTGCGTTGATTCAGATCCCGGCAGACAAAGATTCGATGACGTTTGCAGTCGACGCGGTCGACGATTTCGTGCTGGACGGGACTCAGACGATTACGATCCAAGCGACTTCGCCTGGTTTCCTCAGCGGTAGCGATTCGCTCGACGTGACGGACGACGATCGCATCGCGGATTTCGGTGATGCGCCGACAGCCGCTCAATCGGGATTCGCGAGCAGCTATCCGACGCTGCGGGCCGACGATGGGGCTCAGCATCTGGTCGGCGACTTGTTTTTGGGACGACTCATCGATAGCGAACCGGATGGACAGCCGACTTCGGCAGCCGACGGCGACGACAATGCGTCGACCGCTGATGAAGACGGTGTTGTTAGCATCAGCAGTTTGGTCGCCAGCAGCACTGCGGCGACGACCTCCAGTTTCGCAGTCGTCGCCTCGCAAACGGGATTGCTGGATGCGTGGATTGATTTCAACCAAGATGGCGACTGGAACGATACGGGCGAACAGATCTTCACGAGTGCCGATGTTGTCGCGAGCATGAATATGCTCAGCTTCACGCTGCCCTCCGGAACTTCAGCGGGCCAAACGGCCGCGAGGTTCCGCCTCAGTTCGACCGGCGGATTGACTCCGACCGGGGCGGCGGGGGACGGTGAAGTCGAAGACTATGTTGTGACAATCCTGGACGGCGACATCGCCGAAAGTGCCGACATCGCGATCGAGCCGCCTGTTTCAGGAACGCTCGACATAATCGCCGACGGCGACGACGTCGTCGTGCGAAGTGGTTCTCTTGAATTGTTCCGAGCCCCTGGCTCAGGCCTCAATCGCATCGACGTATTTGGACAGAGTGGTGACGACACGTTGAACGCAGAGAATCTTGACGCGATCTTCAGCGGTCTGATTGGTGGCGATGCAGGCGACGGCAACGATACACTGCGTCTTACCGGCAGCGGACAAGAACTCGATCTCACTCGGATCGCGGACGCCGAGATTCAAGGTCTCGAAACGATCGACATCACCGGTAGCGGCGACAACACGTTGACGCTTGACGTCGAGGAAGTCCTTAATCTCTCGCCTACAACAGACACTTTGCGAGTGCGACACGACGATGGCGACACGGTCATCTATGGCGATGGCTGGACGGTCGAAATTCCACAGATCGTCGGCGGTCAGTTCATCCATGCACTCACGCAAGACATCGCTACGGTCCAAGTTGTCAATACAACTCCATTCCGCAATCCGCTTCTTTCGCTCGATGTAAATCGTGATCGCAGCGTCTCGCCCTTGGATGCGCTGATCATCATCAATAGGTTGAACACGACCGGATCCGAGGCACTTCTCACGCCAACGTCGGTCGCAGGGCTCGCCGAGTTCTTTTACATCGACACAAATGGTGATCGATTCGTCGCGCCAGTGGATGTGATTCAGATCGTCAACTTCCTGAACGATCCGGCAAGCAATCCGGAAGGTGAGTTTGCGGTTCCTCACGTTGACCTTCGTGTCGTTGACACCGCTGGCAGTGTGTTCGATGCGCCCGCAGCAGATCAAGACGATCACTCGACTCCGCTGCACGGTCCAGCAGAGTTCATGGTCGGTCCAGTTGCTGCCAAAGAATCTTTGCAACACGAGGCTCCAAACCGCGTGAAGCGTCTCACGAGCGGTGCCGAAGACGAGGAGTTAGTGGCCGCAGTCGATGCCTTCTTCGGCGACTTCGAAATCGCCACTCTTTGACGCTCCGGTCTTCAATAGCCTCGCAAGGATGCCTACATCAGTTATCGCGCAGTCCGTTGTTACCAAAACACGATTGTAAAACTGCGTAGGATGGACTTCCAGTCCGTCCTTACACGCCCTTCCGCGAGACCGGACGGACTGGAAGTCCATCCTACGAAGCTGCGGCACCGCCGCCTTACAACGTACTCGCTTCAGAATCGCCGACATTGGCCGCTTCATTCGGCCACACTTATTTCGAGATTCTCATTTAACGAGTGAACAAGGAAGAGGCCCTACGAAACCCCTCTGCTGAACCATTGGATTTGGTTGGGCTCAAGCACGCGAGCCAATACAGCGTCGAGCGACTCGTCATCGATCGGGGCGCCAGACCGGCAGCGTGCGGGAACTAGCGGACTGCGATGCGTCAACTTCGTAAGCCGCTGGAGCGATCCGCCCCGCGGTCGGTTCGCTGCGGGCGGGCGTTGGCACATGACTGGCCCCGTCGATCGCGGAGGGCTGACGCGCGATGTTGATGCCGCTTTGTGATTCGCCATCGTCTGACGCGGTTGATGAGCGTGGCGTCCAGCGCTGCGAGAACTGACCGGGGATCGTGACGAAGATATCACGTGTCGCTTCGAGCGTTCTTCCATCCGCCGTCTTATAGCGTACCGCCACCATCAACTTGCTGCTTTCGGGACGCTCGTCACCCCAGGGCAATCGCAAATAGATCCCGCGTTGCGAGGAATTATTGTGCAGCGACCGATCGACCTGTTGCGCGGTCAATTCCCACCTGGCAATTCTTGCCTCGTCTCCGGCTTCCCGTTTCGCATAGTCGAGCACGACGACCGTCATTGGTCCGGCGAGTGGAACGAACGCGTCGTTCCGGTTACGTGGTTCAACAACCACCAAGATGCCGTCATCGCCAGGCTGATGATCGAAATCACTTCCTCCGGTATGCAAGGGATCGATGTGAATGTGAGTGATCCGCGGATCATCGGGCTCGAGCAGCGTTGGTCCGATGCGAACAGGCTCGGTGTTGATGCTGCGTTGAGTCGAGCGTCCGCCGGTGTTTGGTGCCGGCAACTCGATCGACGGCCCATCTGGCACGCCGGGGGTGACCGTAGGCGGGCTGAGATCGAGGTCATCGCCTGTTTCTGGCAATTCGATGCGAGGCGATTGATTCGTGCGACGCGGGCGAGCCTCGTCATCACCGCCAAGCTTTCTTAATCGCTCTTTCGCATCTTCGAGTTCCGCGACTTTCCGCTCGTAGTCATATTCCAGCTCGTAGAGCTGGTCTTCGAGCGCCCGCCTTTCCGCGTTCATCGTCTCGATGTGAGCATCGAGATACGGATCGCTACGACAGCCAGCGACGATCGCGCATAGCGCACCGATGATCGCGAATTGGCGTAGTCGGATTGTGGCCTTGATGGGCAAGCTGTTCATCTTCCGTGACGAAACGCAGCTCGAAGTGACTCACCGCACAGCTCCGGCGTTATTCCGGAACCTTACCGCGGCAACAGAAATGTGCGGAGCAGGGAATACCCGGTTGAGCCGATCGCGTCAACATCAGCCTGAAGAAGCGACGGACCGCAATTTACCAGATCGCCGCTATTTTACCGGCTCCATGTGCTCGATGACTTTGTCGATCAATCGATACTCGACGGCTTGCTCGGCCGACATAAAGCAGTCGCGATCGGTATCCTGCTCGATTTTCTCGAGGCTTTGCCCCGTGTGCTTCAGCAGGATCTCGTTCATCTTCTGCTTGATTCGCCTGAATTCGCGGGCATGGATGTCGATTTCGATGGCCGTCCCCTGCATGCCGGCCAGAGGCTGGTGGATCATGATTCTGGCATTGGGCAGCGCAAAGCGTTTCCCAGCGGCTCCCGCTGTCAGCAGCACGGCGCCCATCGACGCCGCCTGTCCGACGCAGTAGGTCGCCACGTCGCAGGTCACGAATTGCATCGTGTCGTAGATCGCTAACCCGGCGCTCACGCTGCCGCCGGGCGAATTCACATAAAGATGAATATCCGCCTTGGGGTCGTCGGATTGCAGAAACAGCATTTGTGCGACGATCGCGTTGGCGACTTCGTCGTTCACGCCTGAGCCAAGAAAGATAATGCGGTCTTTGAGCAGCCGGCTGTAGATGTCATAGACACGCTCTTCGCGGCCACTCTTCTCGACGACGTAGGGGATAGGTGCCATCGTGCGCGAAACTCCGTTTTTCTTTCGTTACGTCGAACTAGCCGCCGCTATGCGTCTTCGTCTTCGTCGACTTCCACGGGCGGCTTAGCAAGGATGTCATCGACCAGCCCGTATTCCTTTGCTTCTTCCGCACTTAAGAAGAAGTCGCGATCCGTGTCCTTCTCGATTCGTGCAATTGGTTGGCCGCTATGGCTCGCGAGAATCTCATTCAAGACGTGACGATTCCGCAATATCTCGTTGGCCTGAATTTCGATGTCGCTGATCTGTCCCTGAACACCACCCCAGGGCTGATGCATCATGACACGGGCGTGCGGCAAGGCATAACGCTTGCCTTTGGCTCCCCCGGCCAACAGCACGGCACCGCCGCTGGCTGCCTGACCGACACAGTAGGTCGCAACTGGGCAACTCAGAATCTGCATCGTGTCATAGATCGCCAGCGTCGCGACAACGTCGCCGCCCGGCGAATTGAGATAAAAGTGAATATCCTTTTTGCGATTCTCGCTCTGCAAGTACAGCAGCTTCATCACCAACTCGTTGGCGTTGCCGGTATGAATCTCGCCTTGCAAAAAGACAATCCGATTCTCCAGCAACAGATCGCCCAGAGTCAGTTGACGCTGGCGCTGTACGTTTTGATATGATTGCGAGTCGAAAATTGGCGGCGTAAAACGGCTCATTGATTTCCAGCCCTTCCTTAACTTGGCAGATGAATCAGCCTGGGTGCGACCGACGTGCCCGATGGCGAACTGAAAGGCAAGTCAGGGAATGCGTTGGAGACTGAGTTGCTTTGAAACCGGGTCGTTTTCCAGCCATGTCCACTTCAAACACAGCGATATCACGAAGTCCGCTAGCCACGCTCACTCGGTGTGCGCAGTTCCTCAGCGTCGCCTCCATACTTGGCTTCTGGAATCTCGTCTTGGTGTTCAAAGCCGCTGATCGCGTGATCGATCGCGACGGTCTCGTCCTTCTCGGCCTCAAATGGCGTCTCCGTGAACTCTGCCTCAGCGGTAATCAAATCGATCACCTTCCGCTCGATGATCTGATTACGAAGCGCATCCATTTGGCCGCGCTTCTCCAATCGAGCCCGAATGCGGCGTGGTGAGTCCTGGCTTTGGCGCGCGATCAACAGGATCTCGGCATCGTAATCCGGCGGCTCGGCATCTATCTCGTGTGCTTCCGCGATCCGCTCGAGAATAAAGTGCTCCTTCAGTGCTCGCTCGGTTGACGCCAAACTGTTTTGGCGAAGTTGATTCTGGTGCTGACGAATCACATCCTCTGAGAACCCGCTCGAACGAAGCTCCAGGACGGCTCGCTCCAATTCGCGACGACCCTGGCGGCGCAACATATCGGGCGGCAACTCCCAATTCGCATTCTTGGTCAACACGGCGGTGATTTGCTGGCGAATCTTGCGCTGCTGATGATAGACCAGTTGGCGTTCCAACTCACCCCGCACCGCATCGCGAAGCTCTTCCTCGTCCTCAAACCCACCGATGCGGTCCAGAAACGCAGGAGTCATCTCTGGCAAATTGAGATGCCGCACATCCGTGATCTCGATATCCGCTGAAACCTCTTTGCCCCGCAGGGCCTCGTTTTCAGCCTCTTCACTAATTGCAATCGTCGCTTCGCGATGATCGCCGAGACTGGCACCGATGATCAGCTTATCAAAGCCTTCGATATTTCCATCACTGAAACTGAGCGTTGGCTTAATCTCGACGGTATGCTTTTCGACTCGCGACAGCTCCTCGTCACCATCCTTAAACGTAATATTCAGAGTCACATGATCGCTCGCCGCTGCCGGCCCGTTCTTTGACGCCATGTGTCCGTGGCGAGCCAGCAGACCAGCGAGATGCTTCGAAACTTCGTCATCCGAATACTCATGGTCTTGCCGCTCAAGCTGCAAGCCCTTCCACTCCGGCACATCGAACTCAGGTCGAACTTCGATGTCGAACTCGAAGGTCATCGGCCCGTCGTCGGGCAGCTCGATTGCTTCGAAATCGAAAATCGGCTCGCTGATGGCAGAGAAATCACAGTCTTCGCTGGCTTGCGTCACACTGTCCATGAGCAGCGAACCTTTAACTTGGTTCGACATCTGCTCGCGGAACCGGCTCTCCACCAGCTTTCGCGGAGCCCGGCCGGGACGGAAACCCGGCACCTCGGCCTTCGGAGACAAATCGTCGAAGGCCTCTTTGAAATAGCGTTCGATATCCTCCCGAGACACCGTCACGGTGACGTGACGTTGGCACGCACCCGGCTTATCGACTTTCACTTCGAGCGCCAGCTTGGGCTTCTCTTGTTCCGACGCTTCTTCAGGTGCCAATTCAGTGTCAGGAGTCGCCATTGAACTGATAAGTCTCTTCTGCGAAGCCACTTGCAATAAAAAAGAGCGGGTGATGGGATTTGAACCCACGACAACAACGTTGGCAACGTTGTGCTCTGCCAACTGAGCTACACCCGCAACTTTACGTCCGTTGCCAAGGTAGACAACGGTCCCGTAGTTTGTACGATCTCAGGATTATAGGATGCCACTGCCCGCTTGCAAGGGCAGTTGGATGATCGACGGGAAATCGCCTCCTCGCACAGGCAAACTGCTCTCTCGGTATCCGTATTAGGCTGCGGTCTCTTGCCGCTTTCGATGCGAATATGACGCCCGAATTAGTCTGACCAACACAACCGCTCCAAGAAGCAGGCAGAATCCAACGCCGAGATGCAAGGGTTCCGTGGCATAGTGCATCAAGCTGAAATCGTCACCCGGTTCGCCGTGCCCTGGGTGTGCATGGACGACCGTTGCGTACGCGAAAGTTCCGATGCCGGCCGTGAACAGCGAGAAGCGAGTAATCATTTTGCCAAAGCCTTTGGGCGAGGGTACACAGTTCATCTTCAATCGCATCAGTTTACGCTCGGCAAGTCAGCAGGCCAAGACTGGTTGGACTGGCTTCCTTCACCGAGACCGTCGTCCAGCCTATAACATCGGACGTGCCATTTCCACGGTAGTGACCTAATCGTGTTGGGGCGCGCCCAGTATCGATCGGCACGAACTGAGCGGGTAAGGGAGTGGATGGAGATCCACTCCCTGCCCGTTATCGCAATGAGGTTGCTTCCTCCTATTTTCCGGCATGCGGCTTTCCCGCAGCGGGCGGTCCCGCGGAAATCGCCCAATCATGGCAACCTCACGATCCGTCTAAACACGCTTTTCGTAATTCGCTCAGGGAGAGTAGACCCATTCGCTTCAAGTGCTTCAAACGTATTCGAGCGTTATCCACTTTCGATTTGCGTTTGGTTTTCATGCACCGCAGTCTCATGCGTATCCAGCGGTCAAGGCTGCGGTATGCATCGCCGCAGTGCGACCAGGGCGTCGCGAAATAGTTCGCCGTGCCTCGGATAGCCGTGCCTCGGATCACGCGGTTTAGTTTCTCGATCATCTCGGCGTCCAAGTTGTGGCAGCGTGTGGTGATTCCCCGCACTTTCGTTTTGAAATTCTCCACCGACTTAGCCCGCCTTCTTACGAAGCGAGACTTGATGTCGAAGCCCAGAAAGGCGAACCCCTCATGGAACCTCGTCACCGTCGTCTTTTCGGGACTCAGACGGAGTCCCAGTCGGTTCTCCAAAAACCGTTGGACCAGTGTCAAAGCCTCTTTGGCTTCGTGTTCCGATGGGCATAAGACGACGAAGTCATCAGCGTACCGCACCAAGCGGCAGCCTCGTTCGTGAAGATGCCAGTCGAGCACATTGAGAGCGATGTTGGCCAGCAGCGGTGAAGCAACTCCGCCTTGCGGAGTCCCGACTCGCGTCGGTTGCACCTGGCCGCCTTCCATCACTCCCGCCCTGAGGAATTTCTCCACCAGTCGCAAGATGTTACCGTCGGCTACTACGTCGGACAGTTCACGCATGACGGCTTGGTGCGACAAGTTGTCGAAAAAGCCCGCGATGTCGGCGTCGAGTACGTATCGATACCCTGGCCGTCCTAGTTCCAGAACTTTCTCCACTGCCTGATGGCAGCTTCGTTCCGGTCGGAAACCATAAGAATGATCATGAAGCTTTACCTCGAAGATCGGATTCAGGATCTGCACGACAATCAGTTACCGAATTGAATGGTAGCGGAAGGGCGCAAGCCCTCCGGTTTCGCGGCACCGGACGGCTCGCGCCGTTCCGCTAAAGCGGTAGCTCGGCGTTGCCGTGCTTCCCTTGGGTATCACGGACGACGTAGGACTTTCACCGGTCAGTGTTGTCAGCCATTTTGCTCAGGCGATGCCACCAGTCACGTTGATGGGCCGAAGATCGTAACCTGTTCACGATGATCGAAAGAGTGGATTAGACTCTCGGGACTTCAGTAAGCTTGGGAACTTGGTCCACCATCCCCGCCGAAACGCGACACCTCCGCAGCTATCTTCACCTGGCCCCTCCGTCGCCGGTCGTTACCTCCCGACGCTGGCTGCGTACCCCGACCGAAGCCGAGTTCGAGCGAAGATTTCCGAACGGGACAGGACCCGCCCGGGTAGGATTTGATTTCATCCGTTATCCTTTTCGATAAAATCTCACCGTTTGAGACTGAGCCAACAACACCTGCGGCTCACACCAAGCTCGACGCGCCAGCGAGTGTGTATGTTTTGCAGTTTGGAACTCACTCGATGGTGCGTCTCCGTCGGCTGAGAACCGACAACTCGCCGTGATTCGTCCATTTCGATGGACTTCGCGAATTCACCTTGTTAAGCTCAAGGGCACAGTGCGGACGCGGCCTGAAGCTTGACGCTGGCTCACCACACGCGGGCCACGCAACTGAATCAATCCTCTTGGGGAAACGCCAGCCCGGCGGATTAGCCATGAGATGTTGGTTATCAAAGGGATTTCTCTCCAAACGCCAGCGGCGAGTTCGCCGCCGTGCCCGTCGACAGTCGGCACGCGGACTCTTCGAGACACTCGAACACCGGCATTTGTTTGACTTGGCTAGTTTGAGCCAGGTAATCTAAGACCTTGTCAAGGCTAAGAATCTGCGTCGCGGCACTCGCCGGGATGCGCTAGCCAAACTAAGTGTTGAGCCATGTAAGTTCGAAGTTTGAATTCCGCGTTGTCGCCGCTGGTTTAACTCAAACAGGTTGAAATGCCACCTTCGATTGTTGATGCGACCTCGATAAGCCTCCTGGATCGAGTCCGAGCGTCCGATCCGCAGGCGTGGACCGCATTCTGTCGGTTGTACGCGCCGTTGGTGTATGGATGGGCTCGGCAAGTGGGGCTGCAAGACGAGGATGCGGCCGATGTCGGGCAGGAGGTGTTCCGGACGGTCGCGACACGAATCGAGACGTTTGAGCGGCTTCGACATGGCAGCTTACGGCGGTGGTTGTGGACGATTACGAGAAACAAGCTCGGCGACTACATGCGGCTGGCAAATCGCACCCCACAGGCGCCCGGCGGTTCGTCGGCTTATCATCATCTCCAACAACTCCCCGACTCGCCTCCGGATGATGCCAGTGAGGCGACCGGTTCGAGGACTCGGGCCAGCGTCTTGCATGCGGCGCTGCAACTGATTCAGAGCGAAATCGAGCCGACAACCTGGCAGATATTCTGGCGATCAACCGTCGATGGAGACTCGACTGACGAGATCGCTCGCGATTTGGGGATGACCGGCAACGCGATCCGGCAAGCTAAATTCCGCGTGTTACGGCGATTGCGTCGTGAGTTAGACGGCGTACTGGATGAAACGCCCTGATTTTCGAGTCCCACGGTCTACCGGCATGGCAGCGTGAAAACACGCGATCGTGCCGCTTGCTTGCGCATCGGGTTACTGTCAGATCGCGCCCGCTGGCGTAACGCGCTGGCAATACTACAACAGAGAATCGTAACAGTCGTTTCTGTCAGATGAGGTGAGATGTTGATGCATCCGAGCCACGACAAGCTTTCGGGATTCGTGCTGGGAACGCTGGATGATCGCCAGGCCGATGTCATCTCGCAGCACTTGGAAGTCTGTGCAGACTGCGAGTCGACCATGCGCGAGCTGGATAAGGTTTCCGACACGATAATCGGGGAACTCCAGCAGGGTTTGAACGGCAGCTTTCACGCGGAACCTGGCTATCAGAAGATGCTCGCATCGATCGATGCCATTGGCGCGGAGAGTTGGCCCGGAAGCCGTGACGAGGGCGTCAGCCCCGACGGTGTTGACGAACCAGCGCAAGCGGAACTGCAATCGGTTGGCGTGTACGAGGTTCTGTCCAAGCTCGGCGATGGCGGAATGGGAACCGTTTACCGCGCGTTTCACACCAAGCTGAAACGCGAAGTCGCGCTGAAGGTATTGCGTCCCGACCGGTTGCGGACGAGCGAGGCCATCACTCGCTTTGAGCGCGAGATGGAGGCCGTCGGCAAGTTGGATCACCCGAACATCGTTCGCGCGACCGACGCGGGCGAAGTGGACGGCGGATACTTCCTGGTGATGGAGTTGCTGGCAGGGATCGACTTGTCGAAGTTAGCGGCGCGCTGCGGACCGCTCGGCAGTGCCGATGCTTGTGAACTCGTCCGGCAGGCGGCCGTCGGGTTGCAGCACGCGCACTTGCACGGGCTGGTGCATCGCGACATCAAGCCGTCGAATCTGATGCTTACCGTAGGACAGGTTTCCAACCTGCCGTCGACCGGCGAAACATCTGGCAGGTTGGAACCCTGCCCCACGGTGAAGATCCTCGACCTCGGTCTAGCC
>JAQBZB010000125.1 GCA_027622275.1 Planctomycetota bacterium
TTCGTCCACGGCACCGCGCTCGCGAACCAGCTTGCGTTCAAGGAATAAATGTGGGTAAGGACAAGGGCTCGGAGACCCGTCGTACGAAGCCCTCAGTTTGAAAAACTGAATGCCCCTGGCTGCGCCGGCCGACGACTTGATTTCGATCAGCCGAGCAGAGAGACTAGAGGCAGCGGATGAATCGGAGAGCCTGCGGCGTCGCCGTTGTCCGTCCGCTCCTTCCCCAAACTTTAACCCCGCCATACGACGACCGCATTCGAAGGACGAGTTATGTCGATTCCGATGACTGCTTCCGAGGTGCTGGATCGCGAGTTCCTCGAGATTCGTGCCAAAGTGCTGGAGCTAGCCGCTTCGTTTGACCGTTTGCACCGAGCCGAAGGAGTCGTTGCCGGCGACCCTCGATTGAGTTTAATTCACGAGGCGATCGACGTGCTGCAATCCGAAGCCGACGACCGTGCCGAACAAGTCCAACTGATCTTCTCGCTCCATTACGACGACGAGTGGCAGAAGAAGTTCGACATGGTGTCTGGTAGGTAGGCCGGCTTTCCCACTCACTCACTCGACCGTAAACAGAAGGAAGCAACCACGATGTATTACATCGATCCGCACATCCACATGGTGTCGCGTACGACCGACGATTATGAAACGCTAGCCAGAATGGGCTGCGTCGGGTTAAGCGAACCGGCGTTTTGGGCTGGCTTCGATCGTGGCAGCGTCGATAGTTTTCGAGATTACTTTCGCCAACTGACGGACTTCGAGCGGAAGCGGGCGGCTCAATACGGCATTCAACATTTCACATGGTTGTGCATCAACGCCAAGGAAGCCGAGAACGTCAGCCTGTCGCGCGAAGTCATCGCGATGATTCCCGAGTTTCTCGATGCGCCGAGCGTCCTTGGGATCGGTGAGATCGGTCTGAACAAGAATACGAAGAACGAGGCCACGATCTTCGTCGAGCATCTGGAGCTTGCAATCCAGTACAACCAACAGATCCTCATCCACACGCCGCATCTGGCGGACAAGTACCAGGGGACTCGCATGATTCTCGACATGCTGTGCGATGACAGCCGCATCGATCGCAGCCGCGTGCTGGTGGATCACGTCGAAGAACACACCATCCGTCACGTCTTGGACGAAGGCTTCTGGGCCGGCATGACGTTGTACCCGGTTAGCAAATGCACGCCGCAACGAGCCTGTGACATGGTCGAGATGTATGGGGCCGAGCGATTGCTCGTGAACTCGGCCGGCGACTGGGGGCCATCGAAACCGACGGCCGTGCCGGACTTCATCTTCGAGATGCGCCGCCGCGGGCATGCGGAAAGCCTGATCCGTAAGGTTGTTTACGACAACCCCGTGCAATTCTTCAGCCAGAGCCAGGGCTTCAACTTCAAAGCCCCCGACGTCAGCGAGACGCCCGCGACGAACTAGCGCTCGTAGTTCCCGCTTTGGCCGCAGTGAGCCGCATTTACCGCGTCGCCTGATGCTTGCATCGCTGAGCATCAAAGACAAACGACTTCAACTGATTAGCGAAGGCTGCTATAAGTCGCGGCAGCACCGCTGCAAAGTGTTGACGTGTTTCCAAGCGATGGGCTTGTGGCATCAACCGAACTCGCGAATATGGCGCAAAAGAATCAAACTGCGATCCCGCTCCCAGCAGGCACGAAGCCGTTCCAAGTGAACTGGCGATACGCGGTCGTCTTGACGCTCGTGCATTTGCTGGCACTGCTGGCCTTTCTTCCGGCTTACTTCAGTTGGTTGGGAGTGGCGTGCCTCGTGGCTGGCTATTTTCTCTTTGGGATGTGCGGTGCCACGATTGGTTATCATCGCCTGCTCACACATCGGAGCTTTCGATGCTCGAAAGCGGTCGAGTACACGTTGGCGGTGCTGGGCATTTGCTGTTTGCAGGAGTCGCCGACCCGTTGGGTGGCAATCCATCGGCTGCATCATCGGCATGCCGACCGCCAGCCGGACCCGCATTCCCCGCTGGCACGCCTGATCTGGGGCTACGCGGGCTGGCTGTTCGTGATCAATCGAGACCACTGGTATTACGAAAACTACACGCGGCAGGCCCGCGATCTGATGCGACAGCCTTTCTACGCCTTCGTCGAAACGTATCTCATGGCTTTGTGGATCTACGTCTTGCACGCAGGGCTATTCTTTGGTCTGGGTTGGACGATTGGCTGGTACACGCTCGGTGATTCGGCGGGAGCGATTCGTCTGGGAACCAGTGCGGTCGTCTGGGGAGTGTTTGCCCGAACCGTGGTGGTGCTGCATCTGGCCTGGTCCGTCAATGCGTTCTGCCATCTCCGTGGATATCGCAACTACGACACGCCCGACAACAGCAGAAACAATTGGCTGTTCGCCATCGTCGGTTATGGCGACGGCTGGCACAACAACCATCATGCCCGTCAACGCTGGGCGGCCCATGGGCATAAGGCGTGGGAAGTGGATATCTCCTATGCGGTGATCTGCCTGCTCGAGCGGCTGCACCTGGCATACGATGTCATTCATCCGCAGACATGCAGCGGCACGAGCGACTCGCCCCACAATGCGGCGATCGACACGAGCGAGTCCCGCTCACCGGCGATTCGCTCGTAGTCGGCGCGGTTCACCAAGCGGGGAAGCTGCCGTCGCCTTGCTCGCTGAGTGCTATCAGTCGAGCTGAGATTCAAAAATCCGCCTATTACGATCCGCACAAGCCTGCTCTAATTGCCACTCGGACACGTAAACTTGGGAACTTGGGAAGGAAGTATTGTGAGTACAAGCATTCTCGGCCTGGGCACTGCCTTGCCCGAGCATATCTTCAGTCTGGACGATGCGATCACCTTTTCAAACGATCTGATCTGCCGAGATGAGCGGGAAAGGCGGCTGCTGCGCACGATGTTTCGGAAGTCCACCGTCGCGACGCGGCGTACTTGCGTTCCCCACGGCGTCGCGTACGAGTGGATTGAACGAGGCTCGCCGCCCAGCAGCAGCCCCGGTCCGACGACGAAACAGCGGATGGCTCTCTACGCCGAACAGGCCAGGCCGTTGGCGACCGCCGCATCGGCCCGTGCAATGGATGCCGCTGGCATCGCCGCCGACGAGATTACACACCTGGTCACCGTCTCTTGCACGGGATTCGACGCGCCGGGCGTCGATATCCATCTGTTCGACGAACTCGGACTGCGAAACACAACTGAGCGGTTGCACATCGGCTTTATGGGCTGCCACGGCGCGATCAATGGATTGCGAGCCGCTCGTGGACTAGCGGCCGCCGATCCGAAGGCCCGCGTCCTGCTTTGCGTCGTGGAACTGTGCAGCTTGCATTTCAAGTTTCAATGGGATCCGGAATTGATGCTTGGCAACGCGCTCTTCGCCGACGGCGCGGCTGCCGTGATCGTGGGGCAGACGCAAGCCGACGACGAACCTATTTACGAGCTGAGAGACACGGGCTCGTGCTTGATGGATGATTCGCGAGAAACGATCACCTGGAACATCGGCGATTCGGGGTTTGACATGTCGCTGTCGAATCGAGTTCCGGGCCTGATTATCGAGCACCTCAAGCCGTGGATGTCCGCTTGGCTCGATTCCAACGGTCACTCGATCGAAACGATCAAATCCTGGGCCGTTCATCCCGGCGGCCCGAAAATCTTGGATGCCGTAGAAGAATCGCTTGGCTTAGGCCCCGAAGCATTGACGAATTCCAGGGCGATCCTCAGCGAGTACGGCAACATGTCGTCGCCGACGGTGTTGTTTGTGCTGGAGCGGTTTTTGCGGCAAGATGCTGCTGGGCCATGCGTCCTGCTCGGATTCGGGCCGGGTCTGATCGCCGAAGCCGCTTTGCTCGAATAGCGGACAGAGGCGCGATCTGTTGTTCTCCTTATCTCGCACCGCTCTGATCCGCCGCTGCTTCGTGACGGCGTTCGCCATGCTCGCGCTGGGGCCGTTTCTGGCATGGTGGTCGCTGCGCAGCGTCGACACGATGTTCAACACGCCGCATCACTGGATTCCGGCGACGAACCAGCAGCGGCAAGAATTCGAATGGTTCTGCGAGCATTTTGAAAGCCAAGCACTGGTCGTCATCAGCTGGCGCGGCTGCACCGTTGACGATTCACGTTTGGCGGAGTTCGAGGTCGCGTTGCTCGATCCGGCTCAACCTGATGCCGTCCGTCGCAAAGAGCTGTTCGATCGCGTCATATCCGGGTATTCGACGTTGCGGCAATTGACGTCCGATCCGATCGATCTGTCGCGCGAAGACGCGATCGCCCGATTGCGAGGCATTTTGGTTGGGCCGGACGGCAGTTCCAGCTGCGCCGTCGTCATGTTCACCGATCGCGGAGGCTACGAGCGGCGCGAGGCGATCGAGATCATTCTCGACACGGCACAAACGGCCTGCGGTTTGGCGCGAGACGAATTCCGATTGGCGGGGCCGCCGGTCGACGGAGTCGCGATCGATCGGGCCGGCGTCGATACGATGCTGCGTTACGCGGTTCCGTCGGCGCTGCTTTCGCTGTTGCTCTGCTGGCGTTGTCTTCGCGAGTGGCATTACGCCTTGGCGGTCTTCGCGGCGGCGGCGTTTGGCGAAGGGCTCTGTCTGGCACTGGTCTACTGGAGCGGGCAGCCGATGAATGCGATCTTGATTCTCATGCCCCCCTTCGTATTTGTACTCACGATCGCCGCGGGCGTCCATGTCGTGAACTACTACTTCGACGAAGCCCGCGCACACGGCGCGGCCGGAGCGCCGGAGCGCGCGATGCGAATCGGCTGGCTGCCCTGCGCGCTCGCGACGGTGACGACCGGAGTTGGTCTCGGTTCGCTGCTGGTCAGCGACGTCGAACCGATTCGACGCTTCGGAGTGTTTGCTACCATCGGCGTGGTGACGACGTTGTTTTTACTCTTCGCACTGTTGCCGGGCGTGATGGAGCTATGGCCGGTGCGAGCCAGACGGCGAGTCACTGAGCGGACGATGGTGGAAGGCTTTTGGGGCCGGCTCGCCAGCGTCATGATTCGACGGGCAAGCATTGTCACCGTGGGTTCGATCGCGATCATCATGGCGCTGGGCTGGGGGCTTCTTTCGATTCAAACGTCGATCAAACTGCGGGCATTATTCTCGCCTCACGATCGTGTGCTCGCTGACTATGCCTGGCTCGAACAGCGTCTGGGCCCGATGGTGCCTGTGGAAGTCATTGTCCATTTCCGAGCGGATTCGCAAGTCGACTTTTTGCGCCGGATTGAAGTCGTGCAAGCCGTCGCGCGCGTGGTGCGTGGTATCGATCACGTGGACGGCGTCATGTCGGCGGAAACCTTCACGCCGCCCATCCCGGACGCGAGGCGAGTCATGCGCCGGACGCTTCTGTCGAAGCGGCTTACGAAGGAGCGGGCTCGGCTGGTCGACGCTCGCTACTTGCACGAGGACAGCAATCGACAGTCCTGGCGCATCGCGGCTCGCGTCCCGGCGCTCAGCGATCTCGACTACGAGCAATTCCTTGACGAGCTTAAAGAACAAGTTGCGCCGGCTGTGACGTCGGCCTCGGCGTCGATCGGCGAGCCGATCGCGATCACGGTGACGGGCGCGATTCCGCTCATCTATCAGACGCAGCGGCTATTGCTGGCCGACATGCTCCGCAGCTTCGTGGCGGCGTTTGGAATCGTAGGCGTCGTGCTCATGATTGTGCTTCGCAGCGTCCGGGCCGGTCTGGTGGCAATGATTCCCAACGTTTTCCCCACCGCCGCGGTTTTTGGGTTGATGGGTTGGCTGTCGATCCCAATCGACCTCGGTTCGGTCATGACAGCGAGCATTGCGTTGGGCATCGCGGTCGTGGATACGCTTCACTTTCTGACTTGGTTCCGCCGCGAGGTCGCTGCTGGTTGCGAACCGCCCGAAGCGATCCGGCGTTGTTATTGTCATTGTGCAACGGCGATGCTGCAGACGAGCGTCATCTGCGGAGTCGGCATGTTGGCGTTTGTATTCAGCTCCTTCGTACCCGCCAGCCGCTTTGCTTGGATGGTGTTTGTGCTACTCATGACCGCTTTGTTTGCCGACTTAGTCATTCTGCCAGCGCTGTTAGCCGGGCCGTTGGGGCGAGTGTTTGTTGTGCGAGGCGTAAAGTAGCCATCACGCGGAGAGGCTGCAAAAAAAATCGTAGGGTACGTGAAACGCACCACAACGTGTCGCGGATGGTGCGTTCCACGCACCCTACATCTTGTGTCGCTCGCAACAGATTTATTCACAACCGCGGAGCGTGATGGCTACGTTGACGGCTTCTTTGCGACGATGCTCGCGAACTTCATCGCCCCGCTCCGATAAGCATTCAAGATCAGGTCGAAGTTGTTCGTAAAGTTCGCGGAGTCTCGGCCTGCAAGTCCAGCCAGCCTGGTGAGTCCGGTGCGTTCGACTCGTTGGCGACAAATCTCCCAAGTTCGCGTGATGCGAGGCGTCAGATCACAGATATTGCCGACTTCGAGTCCCGCGTCGCGGAGCCATGTCGCGTAGTCCGCGGCAGTGCCTAGCGAAGGACAGAGGAACGCATCACAAACGCCCTTCACTTGCTCGATGTCAGATTCTGAATGCGGCTCGTCGCCGGCCAGCCAGATGCACAAGGCCACACCGCCACCGGGCCGCAGCCAACGCGAGGCGCGTCGAAAAAACGCGGCCTTGTCGAACAGGTGCTCCGTACACTCGACACTCCATAGATAGTCGAACGATCCGTCGGCAAAATCGGCGGTCTCGGCATCTTGGCGCAGAAACCGTGTCCGTCGGCCAACGCCCTTCAGCGCCGCCGTCGTTCCCGCCCACCGGCGCTGCATCCCGCTCAACGTGATGCCGGTAACGTGGCAATCGTGGTCTCGCGCCATGTGGATCGAGCTGCCTCCCATCCCGCAACCGACGTCGATGACCGATGCTCCGCGCGGGATGCCCGACTCGTTGAGAAGATGTTCGATCAGCTGTTGCTGTGCGCGGCGCGGCGATTCGTTCTCGTTCCACAAGCCGTGGTGGATGTGAACGCCCCACAACAGTCGATAGAAGAAAGTGCTCAGGTCATAGTGGAAGCGGATGCGCGATTTACTAATTCCATCGAAGCTGATCATCGCGTTCTCTCGGAGGTGTTATTACCGGCATTAAGTGTCCACAATTGATTGTTTATCGTAACTGGATTCGGAAGAATTCAGCTCTTCCCGCGTGCTGGCTCAGTTTTTTTCCGATTCCACTACGATGTTCGCTCGCCCGGCTTGAAAGGATGCATTCAACGACCGCACGACCGGCCGGGCTAGCCAAGGTGCATGCGCCAGCAGCCGCACTGCGACGCTAACGACCGCCGGGTATCGCAACATGCGGCTGACGTAGCGACAGAGACGAGCCCGCCGGGCGATCAATCGCCGATGCTGGTCCGTCCACGCCTGCATGGCATCTGCCTCCCCGTCGTCTTGCAGTAAATCCACGACGATCGGAGCCACGGCCCGGCCGGATGCCAATGCCCAAGCCATTCCTTCTCCCGTGAACGGCTCGACATATCCCGCGGCGTCGCCGATGAAGAAACATCGTTCGGCGGCGACGTGCTCACGGTGTTGCGTAAGTTTCGCGGTGCCATGCCAGTTGGCGTCGTCCATGGCCTCCGGGATTGACAGCCCCGCATGAGTCAGAATCTGAGCGGCGAGTTTCGCAATGCCGCCGTGCTGTTTGATAGCATCGGAGTCGAGTGCCGCAGCAATATCCAGCCGATCGTCCTCCAACCGCACAAGTCCCACATAGCCGTGCTTGTGACATGCCATGTAGATCGTGCCGCCGCAGTATTCCGCCGGAGCCACGTCGAGCACGGTGCCAGCTCCAACCCGCGATGCTGGCGACGCGTGGCGTTCATCGGAGCTTGGTTCCGCGAAGACTCGACATCCCAGCCCCCCCGCCACGACAATCGACTTGGCAGCCGCGGACTGCTCGGTCATGTCCCGCTTCAAGATGACAGCGCGGGCGTCCGCGTTCACGTTGCTGATCAACGCCTGTGTCTGATCGAGAAACTCCGCCCCCGCGTCGATCGCGGCTTGGATCAATGCCGTATCGAAACGCTCCCGCGACAGTGATACGCCTTCGCTCAATCGAATGTTGGCAATGCGTCCAGCGCTTGCCAACCGAACAGCGTGCAGTTGTTGAGCACAGTTGTGCCGCAATAGGTCGCCAAGACCAACATCCGTCAAGACTCCGATTGCCGCGCCGTTGATGCAACACCCGCAAACCTTCGGCCTTGGGAATGAAGCGCGATCGACAAGCAAGACTCTCGCGCCTGCCAGACTTGCCTCGCGCGCCGCCATCGAGCCGGCCGGGCCTGCTCCGATCACAACGAGATCCCAGCGCTGGCCGCTCACTTCGTCGAGCCGAATGGTTGCCGCGACGCGCGGTTCAGGCAGTGCCATCAGTCTCTCCGACGAGAACGAATCGGCACGGCCACTTGCGGTGAACCTCGAAAGTCGCGAAGCCGACTTGTTGCGCGAGGCTCTTGAACTCCGCGACCGTAAACGTCGCGCGAATGGACTGCGGGCCATCGAAGTGGACAACCTTCGACCGGCTGAGGACGCGCGTTGCGAACCAGACTTGCAGCCAATTCGCGCGGCTGCGTTCCAGATCCACGACGACGACACGCTTGCTCGCCGCCGACTTCATCTTGTGCAGCACCATCACGACGTCCTCGTTCGGGAGATGATGGAGGAACTGAGAACACATCACGATGTCGTAATGGTCGGGAAGTTCGTCAAGCAGGATATCGTGGCGAAAGAGCCGCAAGGCGACGTTCGCCGCGGCGCATTGCTCCGTAGCGAAGGCAAGCGCCTGTTCGCTGAAATCACACGCTTCCATCTCCAGCTTCACGCCGCGAGCGACGCTCATCTTGAGCAGTGCAATGGGGATATCGGCCGCGCCGGTGGCGATATCCAGCACGCGCAAAGGCCGCTCTCTGCATTCACGAGCCGCCCACGAAACGTGCTTCCACGCCAAGGCCGCGTTCCCTGTCCAAGCGTTAATCCGCCGCAACGCGCGCAGTGCTTGCTCGTGTTCGTGACGATCCAATGCGGGATCATCCATCTGTTCCGGAATCAACACGCGAGTTCGCATAAGCCGTACTTGGCACACCACAACACGAAACGACTGACCGCCCAGGAGATCACTCCATCAACGGCCGGCCAGCGCGCCCGATTCGAAAGACCGTTCGCACTTCGTCTGACGAGAGGGCTCGGTTGAAAATCGCAACTTCATCAATCCGACCAAAAAGTCCTCTCTCTTTGCGCAAAGCACCTTGCCCGATGCGAAACGGTTGGTTTGACGGATTTATCGTAAATGGTGCGGGCGTTTCTCCCACTAACTCGCCGTCGAGAAAAACTCTCGCGACCGCTCCGTCGAACGTTGCCGCCGCGTGATGCCATTGTTCTAGCGATGCTTGCTTTGTTGACAATGTTTCATGCCAGTCTCTTGCTCCGAGGGTCAGGTCAACGGTTCCACCATTTCGATATCGGAGGACATAGCCGTGAATCCCCTTTGATTCATTGCTCAAGACATAGTCATGGGCACCGTTCGGGTCCTCCCACTTTACAACATTGGCCCATGCCGAGAGCGTGAACGCCGAGGGAGCGGATAGCCACGGCGTCGATGCGACCTCGACGTACTATTTCTTGCCGTCAAACGCGAGGGCTTTGCCGGCAACCCCGTCGGCGAGTATCGCCCCACGCACGACACCAACGTAGCCGTGCTGACTGACATCCAGCACATAACCCTGCCGCTTCAGCGTGCTCGGCTCGAACGTCATCACCATGACGGCCCCCGGCGGCAACTCGGCCAATTCGCCAACCTGCTTGCCCAATTCGTTGATATGCGTTTCGAGCGGCAGCTTCTTGAGGCCCGACGCTTGCGGGAGCGCTGTTCGATACCAATGCTCGGCACGCAATAACGCTTGCAGTTGCAAACTCCGGTCAAGTTGCGACACCACTTTCAGCCAATCGTCTCCGATCGCAGTCTGACTATCGGGATTGGTCGGGTTCCGAATGTCGCGGGCCGCGATGTCGCGTAACTCCGAAGAATCGCTCTTCACAAGATGTGGCAGGCCTTCGTTCCACTTTCCTTTCACGAGACAGAGATGACGGCCCATCGTTTCATGGGCCGCCGGATCGTCCGAGCCACCTGCCAACACTTCCAAGGCGGCTCGTACTGGCGCATATTTGGCATTCAGCGATTTGATGTCTCGCGATCGAGCAGCGAGGCGAGTCGTCGTCGAGGAATCCCTCGACTTGCGAGCCGCATCGAGCGCCGTTTCGGCCAGCGGTGTTGCCACTTCAAAGCGGTCATCGGCAAGACATTCGTCGATCACCACTTCCAGCAGTTCGGCGACGGCCTTGTGCTCCCACGGTTCCTTGGCCACGCGAGCGATCTTCCGTGCGGCATCTGCCTTCAATTGCACGAGATCCACCGAAAAGGCCTTATCGAGTTCTTGAAACGCTTTCGAAGCGGAAGCAACCGCTCCGCTTTGAACCGCGATGTCGATGGCAGCTTCCAGCATCACATATCGCATCGCTGGCTGCGTACCGGATTGGATCGCTTGATCAACCAAATCGTCGGCGAGTTTGGCGGACTCTTGCGGCGTGCGTTTTTCGTTCGTGTTAAACGCAAAGAGACGCTGGATCTGCTCACGTGCGGCCTGTAGCGCCGGCTCGGCAGGAACGGACAGCTTGGGGTCGCCCATTGGATTGACCAAATCGCCAAGCGTACCGTTCTGGTCCGGCATCTTAGGAGACTTCCCGTTCGCGGCAACTGCTGGTTCCGGCCGAACTGCCGGAACCGACGGCGCGGACAACTCAACAGGGTCGGTCAGTTGTTCCAATCGCAGGTCGCGCAGACGACAAGGAAAGGCGTGGAGCGCTCCGACACCGATACCGCCAAGATACACGGGCATGTCACGATCCGGTCGCGGAGGATGTATCACCGAGACGTTTCGCCGTTCATCATCAACGCGCAGTTGCACGACCTGTGCGACGGCGTCGTGGACGAGTTCGATTTCGTGCCAAGCCGACCAGTCGATTGGGATCTTTGGCAAGCCAGTTGCTTTGTCCGAACGGGTGTTGTCCACCACCCAACCATCGATCAAGTTGGGTCCCGCCTTGATGCATATCGGGTCTTTCCCCGGGCGGCTATCTCCCCAAGTAAAGAGCGTTCCTGCCGGATGAGACGAGGCGTTGACTCGCATGGACAGCCGCCAGGATTTAGTTGCATCAAACGAGCTGTCAATCGCAAGTTGCGGCTGAGACGTCAAGGTACAGTTGTATTCATCAAGAACATCGCCGAGAGCATTCGCTGGCCGCGATGCAACGGCGGGTTCGACTTCCGGTTCGACTGGCGGTTCGGCTGGCCGTTCGACTGGCGGGGTCGGCCGAGGCGCAGCGGGTTGCTCGTCTGGCTCGATGGCTGCTACTCTAGGTGAGGGCGTAATCTCAGCATCGCGTTTCGCCTGCGGCTTAATCGGAACAGGGCGAGGTTGGAACGCTAAGCGTAGCCCATAGCCGCAGGCGAGTACCGCGACCAGACCGATCACACCACCGGCAACGAGCGTCCCGACACTCATCGACTGCGTTCGCAGACGTCGCGTTCCCTTGGCAACAACCGCCGGAGAGGTCGCCTTCGCGGAACTCAATCGCGAGAATGCCTTTGCCGGTGCCGCCGAGTCGAACGCAGTCGGCAGCAACGTATCGGCAGGAGTCAACGGCACAGTATTCACCGGTGGTGGAGCTTCGGCCGGCGTCAACGAAGCACGCAGTGCTTGGTCGTAAGCCGCTTTCCTTGGAGCGTCGAGCAAAACGACTCGCGCAGCGGCAACTTCGTTCAATAGCTGCTGGCATTCCCGCATCCGAGGGCCGGTTTGAAACGATCGCAGATGAGTCATCTGGCGGTCAGAGCCGCTTTCGATCACGTCCAGATCTGGCTCGAATAAGTTCAGACCAAGCAGTCGATAATGATTCGCGGGCTGTTCCGCCGGCGCGATCCCGAGCCACTTGTAGTAAGGATCGAAGTTCTCAGCCATCATTTCACTCTCGAAGCAGACAATTAGCGTACGATATAGTGTGCCTTACCCGAGGCCTGTCCTGCAAGCAGAGGCGACCGGCATTCGTGTCAATGCGACGATAGCATCTCCTCGCGATAGCGGCGCATGACGTCGGCCCGCAGCAGCAGCCCAATCAGTCGTCGTGACTTGCCGCTGCCGACTTCCACGGGCAGCGTCTCGATGTCGCGAGTTCCAAAGTCGCGGATCGCTTCGAGTAGATTCTCGTCCGGAGATACGGAGACCGGAGATTTCAGGGCGATGTCCTCGGCTTGGATCAGGTGCGGCGGTACATCGCTGTCGAGCACGCGATGCAAGTCTTCCGGGCGAATGATGCCGATCAGCAATCCTTCGGGACTCATTACCGGCAAGCTCTCGACGGTTGGATTCGATCGAGCGACTCGAATGATCTCGTTCACGTCGTCGTTCTGGTTGACGGTCGGGAACTGACGCAGCATCACATCACGGACCATGATGTGTTCCAAGTAGTGCATCTCGTGGCCGCGCGCGACCGAATCGCCACGGCGGCTGAGTTTCTTGTGATAGATGCTTTCCGGATCGATCAGCCGCGCGACGACGCTGGCCAGTCCGGCGGCAATCATGATCGGCAGAATGATCGAATCCTGATTCGTCATCTCGTAGACGATCAAGATCGCGCTGAGCACGCCGTGCGTCGTTCCCGCCACGACAGCTCCCATCCCGACAATGGCATAGACGCCCGGGTGCGCGCTCACGCCCGGTACGAACTGGTTGCAAAGCAATCCGAAACTGGCGCCGACGGTCGCTCCAATGAACAGCGACGGGGCGAAGATCCCGCCCGACCCGCCGCCTGCAAGTGTAATGCTGGTCATCAGCGGCTTCAAAAACACGAGCGGCAACAGCCACCACAGTTCCTTGAGCAAATCGCCCCGCGACAGCCGCACTTGTTCCATCTCGACGCCATCAAAGTCATCGTTCGTCAAGTGGACCGCGTGATCAACGACTCCATAACCGACGCCAAACAGTGGCGGAATCAGCTCGTGCCCCTCTGCTAGACGCTGCTGAACGGCGAGGGCGATGGTGGGCGGATGACGCGGATAGGCCACGCCCGCGACGCCGACCGCGAGCCCCAACACCAAGGCTCGTACCCACCACTTGGGAAGCAATCTCCGGCTGACATCCTCGACGGCGTACAAGAGCTTTGTAAACAGGACCGCGGCCAGTCCACACACAATTCCCAACGCAAAGTATCCCGGCAATTGCCCCCAGTCTCCTTCGTAGGCAAATGTCAGGTGCCGGAACGCCGGATCGAGGCCATGTTCTCCGATCCGGATCTGGACAACATCCGCAACGACGCTGGCAATGACAATCGGAACCAGGCTCTCGGCCACGAAGCTGCCCAGGATGATTTCACTTGCGAAAATGACACCGGCCAGGGGCGCGTTGAAGGTGGCGCTGATGCCCGCCGCCGCGCCGGCGGCAACAAGCACTTTGATGTTGCGCGCGGACAATCGAAACCACTGCCCGAACATACTGCCTACCGACGAACCGATCTGAATGATCGGACCTTCACGCCCGACCGATCCACCGGTTCCGATGCAGATCGCGCTCGCCAGAATCTTGACAATCGAAACCCGGGGCCGGATCACGCCGTCGCGGCGCGCAACCGCGACAATCACCTCGGGCACACCGTGGCCTTGTGCCTCGGGTGCAAAGCGTCTGGTGAACCAGGAAACAAACAGCAATCCCATCGCTGGTATCGTCAGCAAGAGGACGTTCCACCAGGCGTGATGCGCCGCTCGGTCCAGCGTTTGGCCGACCGTCAGATTGCTGACTGATTCGATCAGAACCGTGAATGCGGCGGCACCACACCCCGCGGCGATGCCGATCAAGCACGACAACGCAATTGTCAACCACATGGCGGGCACGATTCCGCGGTGCGTGAGCTTGCGGATGAGAACTTGGAAGCAATCTCGAAGGCGAGCCAACCGGTCTCGGAGCATGGAATGAAATCTGGTGTGAAGCGGGCCGGAAGTGGGACGACCAAGTGGGAGACGGCTACGTGAGGTGCTGCTTGCGAATGCCGATGAGCGTGTCGAGGAGTGGTTTCGCCGTGCCGCTGGCATCGATGACGCCGGCATTGGCGAACTCATGGGGCGCGGCGTCGCTCAAGTCGTTCCAAACAATCCCCTGCACATATTGCTTGGCCAACATCAGGGGAATCAGCTTGCTCGCGAAAGCGGCTTGTGACTCGGGCGTGTGTACGGAAGAGGTCGCACGAACCGCGCGACGCGCATGTGGATTGTTGCCAGAGTCACTCGGACACGAGACGTAGACAATCATCGGCAACTGCAACACCGCCCATCGGTCCAGCTGTCGGCTGTATTCCACCAGCTCGCGGCGGGCCGCGCCGACGTGTTGATATCCGATGTTCAGCTCGATGCCGATACCGGTAATCCCCAAGTCGGCACGAACGAGTGAATCGGCCAAATGCAACGGCGAAAGATCGTGATCGTTTGTCGCCAGATACTCGGCCCAAGGTTGATCGAAGCTGAGTAGGATCGCTGTTTGCGGATCATTGCGACGGAGTTCGTCGATGGCGGCGACCATCAATCGAAGCCGCTGCTCCTCGGTCAACGAGATCGCCCCGCCGACATTCATCCTGGCCGCACAGTTCCAAACGTTCACGCGACCGCGATAGCGGTTGACGGTCGCTTGGATGTACTGCGTCACGTAGTTCCGGACTTGCTCGAAGTCGTCTTCCCAAAGATACAGCCAATCGGGCAAATGTTGTTCGTCCAGCTGAAGCAACGGTCCGCCGATCACTCGCAAGCCGTGTTCCTGACACCACGTAATCTGTTGATCGAAGATATCCCACTCGTGCTTGCCGGCATTTTGTTCGACCGCACGCCACGTGAACGGAACCGCCGCCGTGTTGAAGCCGCTGATAAAGTGGCCGGCTTCGCTCGCTTCGAGCGGTCGGCTTCCCAGCCGGCAACCGAGCAAGGTTCGGCGATGTTCCTCTTCTTCGTGTCGCGCCGCCAATGCCTGACTCGCATACTCGCGACAGAGCGACTCGCCGACCTGTAACCCGAGTCGAATCGCCTGCTCCGATGCGGCGACGGTTTTGGCGTGATCCGGTAGCGAAGTGACCGCCGCAATGAACGCGTTCGACGCTTCGCGAAGCTCGTTCGCCAACTCGGTGGAAACCGCCAGGCCGGCCATGCCCCATTCGGCCGCTTGATTGCGCAATCGATTGACGACCCCACGAGCCAATTCGAGAGGCAAGTTATAGGGGGCCGAGGTCTCCATCAGGCTCGCGGTCGACAAAGTCAATTCGCCGAGGCCTTCGACGTCCCAGGGAATGTTGAGATTGCCAGATTCCCTGATGGATCTTTCCAGCGAGAAAGCAACTGGCGACGCTCCCTTGGGGTGATTCCAGCGATTCGCACTTCGCCAAGGAATGCCCTCCATTCCGGCAAGGTAAGCGGAGGCAAGCGTCTCGATAGGCACTTGCACATGGCTTGGCGCAATAAAATGGAATTGCCCCATGTTGCCATGTCCTTCACATGCGAATTCAAAGTCCACGCCGATACGTCGCGCCGGCGCGGGAACAATCCGGCGAGTCTACAGCACCTTTCGAGGCGATTCAACGGGCCGAGAATTTTGAAAGGTCCTGACGATCAGCACGACTAGTCGGATACAGCTGCCCCAATTTGAATCCTTCCTCGGATTCCAACAAGCCAAGATGAACAGGCATGTGGCACAGCACCAATGTCCGGCAGTCCGCCATCATCGGCTTTCAGTGGATCGAACCAATCGGCAGGAATCATCACCCCAGCGTCGATCGCGGGGCTGTCTTTGCGCAGCGCGATGTTGAATCCCGCGGCGGGATCAGGGCCGAATTGGTTGAACTTCGGATCCGCGAATTGATCGTGAACCAGCCAACCATCCGGCGTCGGTATCTTCTGAAAGGCTGGACCGCGACTTTCTTTCTTGAAGAAGTCGCCAACATATTGCGGCCCGTCCACCAATCCCCAATGCAAGTTGCCGTCCACGAAGTTGTCGTCGGGACCGGTGGAAAAACTCAAACCGGGAATCCCCGAAATCTGCACGAAGATATTGTTGAAGACTCGACGCTGCGTGCCCCGCGCGGCTCGGCCACCCATGCCGAAGCCGTAGTAGCCCCGCCACGACGTGTCGGGACGAAGTACGGTGTTGTGATAAAAGAAGTAGTTCGGCCAAGTCGGCCCGCCGTGATCGCCGCACAGCGTGCTCGCGCCGTCGAGGTAGCTGCCGCTCGGATCGGGTTCCTTCGGCGGGCCTTTGAAGGTTCCGCGCCGCAGATCGATCACGTTGCGAGCGATATAGACGCCGCTGCCCGCATCGACCGTCGCGGGACTCTCGTCCGGTTCCATCTCGTGCAGCGTAAACGTCAACAAGCAGCGCGAGATCAAGTTCTGATAGACGTACAAAAGCTGATCTCGCTTCCGCGCACCGACTTCAATGCCGTCGTCGTTGAAGTTGTCGACCAGGTTGTGATGGAACTTCAGGTTGTGAACGCAGCGCAACCAAATGCCGTCGTGGTCGTCGGTGAATTCGCAGTTCGCGATCTCCCAATCATGACTCTCCGGCGCCGCGCGCTGCGTGATGATGCGATACGAAGGAGTCCCGCGATACTTCATGCTGGCCCGCGAAGACCAGGGCGCGGACAGTCCGCGAAAGACGCTGTTCACAATTCGCACATTGCTGCTGGCCTTGGCAAGCAGCCCCGGCGAACCGCCAAACAGACTCACACCGTCCAGCGTGATCCAATCCGAGCCAGACAGGTTGACCAGTGGGCTTCCCGAGGCTCCTCGCAGCACGATGTCTTGCACGAGAATGTGATTCACGCCGTTGATTCGCAACACATCGTTTCCGTAAGGACCGGAAATGCACAGCGGCAACTTGCGTGGATCGGTCTCGCCGCGATAGGCGTTTGCGCCGAGACCTTCGAGTGTTGTGTGAGCCAATCGAATATGAATTCGCTCTGTATCGCGGTTGAACCACAGCCCCGGACCGCAATAGACCCCTTCATCGTTCTGAAATTTGTTGTCGACATCCCACAACATGCTGGTGTCGCGTAAATCATTGACGATCCGATAGCCGTGCAGCGGAACCATCGAATCGGCGAAATGCCCGAGGACTAAAGGGCGTTCATCCTCTTTGCCATAAAATGGCTCCCATCCGGCGGCGGGAAACGCGTTCACGATCGGACGTGACATGAACTGCGGATAGGTTTCCGCCGAGACGAATTCGCCTTCCGCACCTTCGGCAAACGGGAGCCAGGCAGTTGCTGGCGCTTCGAGAAACTCGCGCAGCCCTCCGTCGATCATGGCCAGCTCGCCCGGAAAACTCCGAATCGTAATCGGCTTTCCTTCGGCCCCCGACTTGGGCAGCACCACATTCTCGTAGTATGTCCCGCCGCGCAGATAAAGCACATCGCCAGGCAACAGCTGTCGCACGGCATGCCCCAGCGTGAGCCACGGCCGCTCGCGCGATCCATCCTGTTCGTCGTGACCGTTCGCCGCATCGACGTACAACGCGCGATCTTCGGCCAACGGTCGGTTCGACGCAACCGGCAGCGGCCTCATCAAAGGATGCGACAATTCGGCGGCAGAGGCTGTTCCGCCGAGAGACACTGGCCACCCAGCAACAACCGACAACGCAAAGGCGCAATGGAGGCGAATCATGGTGGACTCCTAAGTTTCGTCGTATTCGCCGCGGCAACGCAGCATCAGGCAACTGCCGACAGTATAATGAGTCCGCGCCCCGCATGCACCGATCGTGATGGCAAAACGCCTTGACCGATCACCCGTGCCGCCCAATTGTCGCCAGAGTCGCGAGTGGGACTGCGGTGGCATGACGGTGATTCACATCCCTGAGCCGGAGCGAATCGAAGCAGTGTGAGCCGTTCCCGATGAGACTAACAATTACAAGGAAATGCGGAGACAACAATCATGACGGATAATAATGCCAGGGGCATGTGCCCGTATCGAACTGGATCACGATTCAATCTGCAATCGTTTACCGGCACCTTTGCATTCATCACGTGCTTCACGGTGATGGTCATCGCAACGGACTCGCGAAACGTGGCCCACGCGGAACAACTCTGGGCCGGTGCGGCGAAGGTGGATATCACGAATCGTGAAGCGGGCCCCGTCAACGACCCGTTGTATGCCAAAGCTCTCATCATCCGCAACGGGACGACCACGGCAGCGATCGTGACCGTCGACGCCGTCGCGATCGGCGAGATCGGCTACATCAACAACGCGTATCTCGGCAAGGTCCGCGCGCGTGTCGAGCAAGAGCTGAAGATCCCGCCTTCGAATGTGATCGTGAATGCCAGCCATTGCCACGGGGTTGTTTGCAAAGACGTCGATGAGCGAACATTTCAAGCGATCGAGCAAGCGTCGAAGAAGATGGTGCCGGTTAAGATTGGTGTCGGTCACGGACATGAAGATCGCGTCCAGGAGAACCGTCGGTTGAAACTGAAGAGCGGCCGTGAAGCGGACGTCCGCCATGCCTACTCGTTGCCAGCGGATGAAGAGGTCGCCGAAGTCGGCCCGATCGATCCGGGGATCGGCGTCTTGCGGTTGGACCGCATGGACGGCGAGACGTTAGCCGTGGTTTACAACTTTGCGGTTCATCCAATTCAAGGCGTGCCAAGTAAGGGGAACACAGCCGACATGACCGGCTTTGCCTCGCAAGTAATCGAAGACAACCTGAGCGAAGGCACGATCGCCTTGTTTGTCCAGGGCTGTGCCGGGGACATCAACCCGATCTCCTACAAAGATGTCGACCACCCGCGCGACGCCGAGACGTTGGGGAACTTGTTGGGGCTGAGCACGCTGAAAGCTGTTCGAAAGGTAACGTGTGCTGAGGACTCGCGGCTGACCGTCTTGAACGAAACCCTCGAGTTGCCGCGAGCCGATGTCGCTCAACGTATCATCGCCTTGGAAGCTGAGCAGCAGCGGTTGTTGCAATCGTTACGAGGGACCAGCCTGAACCTGAAGACGTTCATTCCCTTGCTCGTGAAGTATCGCGTGAACGGCGAGTTTCCGTCCTACTACTCGCATCGCTATCTGCACGACAAAGCCTTGGGACGCGACGACTATGATCGGCTGGATGCCGAGAACCGGGCAAACATGCAAAGCTACATCCAGAATATCTACACGATGGAACTGCTCTCGCGCAACCAAACCAATCTGGCGCTGTTGCGGAAGCATCAAGTCGACAATCTGGCGGCGGAGAAGCGTGAACTCGACGTCGAGTTGGTGGGTCTTCGCGTCGGTGACTTTGTCTTGACGACCTTCCCTGGCGAGCTGACCGTTCGCATCGGCTTGAATATCAAAAAGGCCTCGCCACACGAGCACACCTTTGTCGCGGGCTATACCAACGGCTACATCTACTACGCGCCGACGACCGAACAGCTTCTCAATGTCGGCGGTGCTCAGGAAGACAGCGATTGCGTCTTAGCGCCGGGCTGGCAAGAGATCTACGAGGCCAAAGCGGCCGAGATGCTCAGGGAACTGTAGCGGACCTTCCATCAGCAGCAATCGCCTTCGGGGGCGCAACAGTTCGACTCCGGTAGGAGCGTCGCGTTGAAGTCCAGGCCCTTGGTTTGGCGTGGATCGCGGACGGCGTTGCGCCGGCAATCATAGGGCTGCGCGTCCTTGGGATCGACAGGATGATGCGGCGGGACCGCGATCACTTCATCAGCGTAAGGTTGTGACGTATAGATATCGAAGGTCTTCTCACAAACAGCGGTGCGGACGCCGCGACGCAGCACATGTCCGTCGTCATCCGTCACGCTCTTCCAAGGTCCGCGATAGACGATGGCTTGGTGATGGTCCAGGCACGGTCCTTCTTTGCCTTTGAACGCGCGAACGGTAATGCTCCGAAACTCGATCCCTTCGATCGTCGCCCACGGCTCCTCTTGCCGCACGATGATCTCGACTCCGTAGAGTCCGGCACGCTCGAATTCCTGAAGGAATTCGTGTTCGACAAACGCACCGCTGATACAGCCGCTCCAGAGTTCAGGATTGTTCTTCAAGTGCTCGGGCACAATTTCATCGCAGACGATATCGCTGATCACGGCGCGGCCGCCACGCCGCAGAACGCGATGGATCTCGGCAAACAACTCCTCGCGGGCAATCGGATCGACCAGATTCAGCACACAGTTGGAAAGCACGACGTCCACGGAGTCCGAGGCAATCATCGGTTCTTCGATCCGCAGCTTGTCCGCAAATTGTTCAGCCCGCGCCCAGCTTTCCGTATCGGCGATCGGATGCGACTTGAGATGAGCCGCGAGGCGATCGTGATCCAACGCCAGATCTTGGATCTTGCCTTTGAAGAACTCGACGTTGTTCCAACCGATCCGCTCGCTGATCTCGCCTTGATACTTGCGAGCCAGTTCCAGCATGTCGTCGTTCATGTCGACGCCCAGGACGCGTCCTTGCGGGCCGACGATCTGCGCGGCGATGTAACAGATTTTCCCGCCGCCCGAGCCCAGATCCAACACCGTCTCGCCTTCGTGGACGTACTTCGACGGGTCGCCACAACCGTAGTCCCGGTCGATCAACTCCTGGGGCAGCACTTCCAAGTACTGCTTCTCGTAGTTGACCGGACAGCAAAGGGCGGGTACTCGCTCCTTCGAGGCGGCGGAGTATCGTTCACGCACGGCCTGCTCGACGTTCAATCCCTGGGCTTCCGCTGCGTCGATCTCGACGAGGCTCATGCCAGCTCCTTTCGCGGTGATGAGGCATCATCTTAACGAGAATCTCAGAGGAAGTGGAACGGGACTATGAGAGAGATTACGTTCCGCCGCGCGGCTTCGCCCCGTTGTCTCGCCGTTGCCCGCCGATCACAATGACTGTTTCGCTAGTACCGGGAGCCTGCCAGACATGATCTATGTGATCGCCACCATCGAAATCGCCGCGGACAAACGAGACCAATTCATCGCGGCGTTTCGCGCGAATGTGCCACACGTCTTGGCCGAGGAAGGATGCATCGAGTACCAGCCGACGGTTGATCTGGCCACCGAGATTCCTGTGCAACCGGCCGAGCGAGCGAACGTTGTGACGGTTGTCGAAAAGTGGGACAGCTTGGCGGCGTTGAAGGCTCACCTCGTCGCCCCGCACATGGTCAGCTATCGAGAAACGGTCAAAGATCTCGTCACAGGCGTCTCGCTTCAAGTTCTCGAACCCGCCATCGTGTAGGATGGACTTCTAGTCCGTCGTGTCGCGGGGCAAGGCGATCGAGGACGGACTGGAAGTCCATCCTACAGAATCCCCCAGGAACCGCCCGTGCAAGAAATCGTTCGACAATTAGCGAATGCACTGAACAGCGATCGGCCCGTGGCTTATTGCCGGCTGGTCGAAACGCGCGGGTCGACGCCGCAAAAGGCCGGCGCGATGATGCTCGTCTATCCAGACGGTTCGCAAGCCGGGACGCTGGGCGGCGGTTGTGTCGAAGCGGAAGTCAAACGACGCGCGCTCGCCGTCCTGCACGAAGGTAAAGCAGAAGTCGCGACGTTTCAACTCGACAGCGATTACGGCTGGGACGATGGACTGATTTGTGGCGGACGGATGCAGATTCTGATCGATCCGATTCGAGACCCCGCCGCGCGGAACTATTTTCTGACGCTTGCTGAAGCGAACGAGCAAGGACAGGGCGTGACGGAAGCCATTGTCTTTGATGGCGAAGCCAGCGGCATCGCAGCCCCCGCCAGTTATTTGTTGAACGCCAACGAACAGCTCATTGCGACCCTTTACGCCGAGTTATCGGATGTGCCGCCGCTGGTGGCCGAGTATCTTCAACCGCTCGCCTCGCGACCGCGACCCTACGCCTCGCACGGCGTCGCGTATCTGCCGACGGACCCACGTTGTCGTTTGTTGATTGTGGGTGGCGGTCACGTCGGTCAAGCGGTCGCCGCGTTAGCTGTTGACTTGCAGTTCGATGTGTGGGTCGTTGACGACCGAGCCGATGTCATTAGTGAAGAGCGGTTCCCACGTGCACAGCGTCGAATTGCCGGTTCGATTGAAGAAGTGCTCGCCAATGTCGAGATCACGCCCGACACTTACTGCATGATTGTCACACGCGGCCACAATCACGACGAAGAAGCGTTGTATCACCTTGCCGATCGAGGCGCTCGTTACGTCGGCATGATCGGCAGCCGCCGCAAGATCAAGATGATTTTTGACGACCTGATCAACGAAGGCATCTCGGCAGAGGCGTTGGAACGGGTCTACGCGCCGCTCGGAATCGACATTGGTTCACAAACGGTCCCGGAGATCGCGGTCAGCATCTGTGCCGAACTCATCTCGCACCGCAATCGCGGCGGTGTGGTGCCGGGGCGGCCTGAATCGGCTTGGCTCGCCGACTGATTGGAGTTAGCGACTGTGTCATTTCGCAGCTTTGCCATCGTCCCTGCCGCTGGCAGAAGCCGACGCATGGGACAAGATAAACTGCTGTTGCCGTGGGGCGATGTCGCCGTCATCGAGTCGCTGCTCGCCAGTTGGCGGGCAAGTGGTGTTGATGAGATCGTCGTCGTGATGCGTCGGGATCAGACCGAGCTTCAGACGCTGTGCAGTGACGCGACGATCGTGACCCCCGAGGTCGCACCCCCGGAGATGAAAGACTCGGTGCTTGCGGCGCTGGAGCACATTCGGGAGGCATTCGCGCCAGACGACAGCGATGTTTGGCTGTTAGCTCCGGCGGACATGCCGAAGCTCGATCCCGCTGTCGTCAATCAGATTCTGACTGCACACGATCCGGCAAGTCCCGCGATCATCGTTCCAACGAGCGACGGAAAGCGAGGCCATCCGGTTCTGTTCCCTTGGGCGTTCGCCTCTTCTGTCGAGTCGCTGTCAAAAACCGAGGGAGTCAATGCCTTGCTCGAGCGGCTTCCCGTCCGCAAACTCGAATGCAGCGGCGCAAGTATCCACGGCGACCTTGATACGCCGGACGATTATGAACGGCTTCGGCCATAGTCGCTTTTCGCTCCGCGAAAGGAACGTATGTTCGCGGAGCGAACAACGACTATGCTGCGACTCGCTCTTTGACTCCGCTCGGAATACAATGTGCGACATGAGCCATGTCTCTCTCCACTTGCCCGTAAGGATCGAATCATGACGAATAAGCCAACATCCAGCGTCTCGCGCCGCCAGTTCCTGGCCACGACCGCTGCCGGCACTGCCGCGACACTCGCTGCCCCCGCCATCTTGACCGCAAAGAAATCCGACTCGCAAATCATTGTCGGCGAAGGCGATTACAAGTTTGAAATCGTTCATGACTGGCCGGAACTGCCGAGTCAATTCAGTTGGCAGACAACGCACAACGTGGCGGTCGACAAAGCGGGCAACGTCTATGTCATTCACGAGGGCCGCGAGGACTTGAAGGATCACCCTGCGATCTTCGTCTTTGATTCCGAGGGCAAGTACATCCGCTCATTCGGCAATCAATACCAAGGCGGCGGCCACGGCATCGAAGTGCGGCAAGAGGGCAACGAAGAGTTTCTTTACGTCTGTGCGTACCAGCAGGTGAAGGCTTTCTCGAAGCTGTCGTTGACGGGCGAAGTCGTCTGGCACAAGCACGCGCCGATGGAGTCGGGGGTCTACGCCGAAGGTGAAGACACCAATCCGCAAAAGGTATGGGGCACGAATCGATTCATGCCAACAAACTTTGCTTTCCTCGATGACGGCGGTTTCTTCTTGGCCGATGGCTATGGTTCGTTCTACATCCATCGCTACGACAAAGACGCCAACTGGGTGAGCAAGTTCGGAGGCCCCGGCGATGGTGAAGGGACTTTCAAGACGCCTCACGGGATTTGGATCGATCGGCGGTCAGGTCGCGAGCCGAGCATTGTCATTTGCGATCGGGCGCATCGCACATTGCAATACTTCACGCTCGATGGCAAGTACCTCGAGACGTTGACCGGTTACGGCTTGCCAGCCAACATCGACACGTACGAGAACTTGTTGCTCGTGCCGGAGCTTCATGCCCGCGTCACGCTCCTGAATGAAAAGAACGTAGTCGTCGCCCAACTCGGTGAAGACGTGAAGCGTGTGACGACCGGGCAAGGCATTCGTAACGACTCGAAGAACTGGATCGACGGCAAGTTCGTTCATCCACACGACGCCTGCTTCGACAACGAAGGCAACATCTTCGTCGCCGAGTGGGTTGCCACCGGACGCGTCTCCAAGCTGAAACGGCTTGGGTAGAGCGTTTCTGCGGGCTGTCCACCTGGTATGAATTCCCCCCATATTGCCTGCTAGCATTTTCTGTGAAACCCTGACTAATCGGTCTTCGGCTTAGCCATTGCCGTAATGTCAGGTCGAACATCGCGGTTGATTCGGTTTTGCGGGGCACATCCTTGTCAATGTCGTAGTCGTAGCGAAAATGCCGATTGAAAGTAGGAGACCGTATTCAGCTAGATTGTGCATTAATCGGCTGCTTGCCAATCTCAGACCGCTGGTTCCCGGATTACTCGTGAACCGGTCAACATTCTTCAAAACAGACGTGCATAAGAAGAGTTACGGCTATCTAGCCCAAAACACCGCGCAAATCAGCCGCCACGCGATAGCGTGCGGTTCTCTCGAAGTTCACGAGAACCGCAGGCTATCGCCAGGCGGCTGATGAATAATACTGGTTACGTGCCGACTGCTTCCGAGAGAGTAAAATGAATCCGGTACGCTCTCGGCGTGTCGTGCCTTGCGTTTCGTGCAACGACATTGCCCAGTTTGTGAACAGTTGGAATGAGGAGAATCCGATGCGCCGAATCGTTGGTAGCGAACTATTTGTGTTTGCGGTCGTTGTTGTGCTGATGGCTGGCTGTTCAAGTTCGTCGAGTCCGGAGGTCGCCACTGGGAGGGACATCACGGAAGCCGAGTACGACATTGTCCTTCCCGATTCGGCGGAAGCTATCAATTTGGTGGCCGGCGAAAAAGTTGGTGAACCAACGCGCCTTGCCGATGACCCGAGTGTGGCAACTTCTGAACAGAGACCAGCGCCTGTCGAGATCGCCGATGGAGCCACGGCCAACGCGCACTTTAGGCAACTTGGGGTAGCGCGGTAACTAGATATTGATTAAACAATTCG
>JAQBZB010000493.1 GCA_027622275.1 Planctomycetota bacterium
ATTCGTGCATCACAACACGCTGCACGCATTCGAAGACTTGCCATTTGAAGAGGGATTGCGCGAAGGGTTGAAGACCCACGGGTGCGAAACCTTTCTGCCCGAAGATCACTACCGCGAATGCCTGGTTACGGGCCGCATTCGTCACGAAGAACTTTCGGCCGTGTTGTCCGAAGACCTGGGAGACGACGCGGACGTGATGCTCGGTTTTCTGGGCACGCGATTCAGTCTGCGGATGGCGATGTTGGAACACCCCTTGCAGCTGGCTTCCAGTGCGGAACTGCGTTGGGCGGTCGCCGAGACGGATGCTCTGCGACGCTTCCGCAACTTCGTCCACGGCCCGACCAAAATGCGCATGATCGCTGAGACTCGGCACTGGGTGATGCGGGATCTGCGGAACGGCAACGAGAATGGTGACGGAAACGCGGATACCGATCGAATTCGGCAGCACGTCCGCGACTTGTTCGCCCTGTTCGGCAAGACGATCATCGAACGCTGGGACGACGCGACCTGGGAATCTTTCTGCTTGCACTTGCTGTGGCGGATCTGTTTGGATGGGAGCGCAAGCGCGAATGCCGGGGTCGCCAAACGACGCGAGTTGCCGATTCGCCACGCGAAGTTGTTGCAAGAGGCGACTAACGTGTCGTGCGACCAACTCGTCCACGATGTGCTGATCCGCTTCTGCGCGGCGTTTCTCGATCAAGGCTATGCGAACTGGCGATTGCCCGACCGCGAGCACGGATTCTTCCGTTCCTTCGCCAGCTTGTACGGCCAGCCGTTTGGTCCGCCCGACCGTTGGCTGCGTGACTTGCAGCGCGTGCTAAAGCGACTTGACGAGGAGGGATCGAGTCCGCTCGAATCGATTGAAGAGTCGCTGAAACTGCTCGGTGTCGACGAACAGGAACAGGCAGCATTCGTGTTGGCGACGCTGCAAGCTCTGCCGGGTTGGGCCGGCATGATCTGGCAGATGGAGACCAACGCCGAATGGACACTGTTACCGGCACCCGCCGGCACGCTGACGGAGTTTGTGGCGGTGCGACTCATCTTAGATCGTCTGGCCGCGGCCCACGTCGCGCGAGACGCACTCGGTTGGCGCGGTGACTTGGATGATCTGCGCGACGAACTCCGCGACCGCATTCCTGAAACAGAAACACGTGGCGTCGAGCAATACGCGTTTCTGGCCTTTCAATTAACCCAAGTCCGCGGCTGGTTGCCGCAGGAACTCACCAAGTTGCCACGACCGCAATGGCAGATGCTGGTTCATGAACTCGATGCGTTCGGCAGCTTCGACCGTCGCCGAGTGCTGCACCGCGCGTACGAGCGGCGATATCGCAATCAGACACTGGATGCCATCTCGATACACGGTAGGAAGCGGCAGCCTTGGGCACACGAGTCCGCACCGAATCGAGAACAGGCTTCGCCGTGGTCCGGCTTCCCCCGCATGGAAGAAGTTTCTGGCAACGCTGAATCCACTCGTGCCGATGCGGCGCGAACGCCAAGCTTTCAGATCATCTGTTGCATCGACGATCGAGAGGAATCCTTTCGTCGCCACCTCGAAGAGATCGATCCGTCGTGCGAAACGTTTGGCGCGGCGGGCTTTTTCGGGGTCGCCATGTACTACCGCGGTGCCTCGGATGCGCATCCCCGACCACTTTGTCCCGTCATCATCAAGCCCAGACACTATGTCAACGAGGACGTCGCCTATACGTTCGTCAAGGAACACAGGCGGCGCGCGGAAACGCGGCGCGTGCTGGGCACCGCTTCGCACCAAGTGCACATGGGCAGCCGCACGTTTTTTGGCGGTGTGCTGACAGCGTTCGGCGGGACACTGGCGTCGATCCCGCTGGTCACGCGTATTCTTTTCCCGCGGGCAACAGCGCAGATCCGCCGCTTGTTAGGTGGACTCGTGCGACCCCCGGTCGTTACACAGCTCACCTTGGAACGGACTGAACTGGAGCCAGGTCCCGGTGACGGGCACGTCGGCTACTCTCTCGAGGAGATGGCCAGCATCGTCGAACGTCTGTTGTGTGATGTCGGTTTGACGGAGCATTTCGCGCCCGTGCTGATCATGTGCGGGCATGGATCGTCAAGTTTGAACAACCCGCATGAATCGGCCTACAACTGTGGAGCGTGCAGCGGTGGCCGGGGCGGGCCCAATGCGAGGGCGTTCGCGGAAATGGCCAACGACCCTCGCGTCCGAGAGATGCTCGGTCAACGCGGCTTGAAGATCCCGACCGAGACACATTTTGTCGGCGCCTTTCACAATACGTGTGACGACAGCGTCTCGTTTTTCGATCTGGATCGTTTGCCGACAAAACACCGTTCGCGATTCGACCACATCTGTGTCGTGATCGACGAAGCACGCCGTCGCAATGCGCACGAACGGTGCCGGCGATTCGAGTCGGCTCCGTTGTCACTCAGCTTCGAGGGCGCATTGAAGCATGTGGAAGGCCGCTCCGAAGATCTGTCGCAAGCGCGGCCCGAATACAACCACGCCACCGACGCCTTGTGTTTCGTTGGCCACCGCTGGTGGAGCCGCAGCCTGTTCGTCGATCGCCGAGCGTTTTTGCAATCCTACGATCCGAAGAAAGATGACGAAAAATACAGCATCTTGACGCGCGTCTTGGCCGCCGTCATTCCCGTCTGTGCGGGCATCAGTCTCGAGTATTACTTCTCCTGCGTTGACACCACCATTCTCGGTTGCGGATCGAAACTTCCGCATAACATCACGTCGCTGCTAGGCGTAATGGAAGGCGCGGCGAGCGATCTGCGGCCGGGCCTATCGCAGCAGATGATCGAGATTCACGAGCCGATGCGGATCCTGTTCGTCATCGAGACAACGCCCGATGGAATGTTGACAGTCATGAACGCGAATCCGGTCATCGCCCGCTTGTGTCGCAACGAGTGGGTGCAGCTTGCGGTGCTCGATTCGGAAACCAACAGCATCCAGATTTACCAAAATGGTGAATTCAAGCCTTACCGCATGCGATCGGATGCGATGCCCACCACCAAGTCGTCCGCGGACTGGTATCGCGGCTGGCGCGACCATTTGGGCTTCGCCGCGATCGAGGAAGGGCAACCAACGTAACCCGCCCGCAGTCGACTTTTGAGATAGACACATGCACTACAACGTCATCATGCAGGCTTTTGGCATCTGCGTCGTCGTTTGTCCGACGCTGCTGCTGGCCGTGTTGGGGCTGACGTCGCTGTTGGGGCGGCCGCTCAGTGAACGATCGGTGATCAGCTGCACGCACGCCATGGTCTTAATTGGCTTGCTTGCCGCGGTGGGTATGCTGGGGCTCATGCTTGCGACAGACGATCGGATTGTCGAAATCCAGATCGGCAACTGGGTCGGCATCGAAGCCGAGCACTTTCACTTTCACGTCAAATTCATCTTCGACCGGCTGTCCATTCCGTTCGTGATTCTGACCTACGTGCTGTGCGGGACAATTGGCGCATTCACGAGCCGCTACCTCCACCGTGACAAAGGCTTCAATCGCTTCTGCGTGTTCTTGGCCTTCTTCATGCTGGGGATGGTTGTTTCGTCCTTGGCAGGAACGATCGAAGTCTTGTTTCTCGGCTGGGAACTGGTCGGGTTGTCGTCCGCACTGTTGGTGGCCTTCTTCCAGCAACGTTTGAACCCGGTTCGCAACGGATTGCGAGTGTGGAGCGTATACCGCATCGCCGACGCCGCGTTCCTGATCGCCGCGTTAACGTTGCACCACCTCACGGGAGGAGGTGATTTCACGGGACTGATGGGTACGGAAGCCTGGCCGGAAGGGCACGCCACGGTGACGGCCAATCAGGCTTTATTTGTTGGCTTGCTGCTGCTGTTGGCCGCGGCGGGTAAATCGGCGCTGGTTCCGTTTTCGGGCTGGTTGCCGCGGGCGATGGAGGGCCCGACGCCTTCCAGCGCCGTGTTTTACGGAGCGCTCTCCGTTCACTTGGGGGCGTTTCTGCTGATGCGTGTGAGCCCGCTGTTTGCACTGTCGATGACCTTGCGGATGGCCGTTATCAGCCTCGGCTTGA
>JAQBZB010000126.1 GCA_027622275.1 Planctomycetota bacterium
ACTGATTGATTTGCCGCGAAATCCACAATCAGTGGGCTCACGCCCACCGCTCGCCAACGAAGGTCTCGGCGGCCACCTAAGCCCGGGAGAAGATCGAATCATGAAGCACGCTCGTGCTGCCCGAGAATGAGCTTTCCTCGATGCCCATCGAATGCAGGATGCTGAGGAAGACGTTCGACATGGGCGTGTCGTCTTTGCGCCAATACGTGCCGTGCCTGAGTCCCATGTTCGCGCCGCCGGCAATTAGCGTCGGCAAGTTCTTGGGATAGTGCGTGGTGCTCGCGCCGCTGCCATACAACACAATGCTGTTGTCGAGAACACTGCCGTTCTTGTCTTGGTATTCTTGCAGGCGTCCGAAGAAGTGAGCCAGTTGCTCGCTGAGGAACAAGTCGTACTTGGCGAATTCAAGTTGCCCGTCCTTGTCCTCGGCATGAGACAGACTGTGGTGGGTGCGGCTCAAACCCAGCTTCAACGGAAACGTGTCGCTGATCCCCATGCCGTCTTCGCGGTTCAGCATGAAGGCCACGCTGCGCGTGATGTCCGCATCGAACGCCAACGCAATCAGATCGAACATGTTGCGGTAGTACTCGCGCGGCTCGCCTTCCGATGTGGCGTCGAGATTGAGGTGGGAATAGTCTTGTTTCTTCAACGGGATGTCGATCCATTTCTCCGACGCGATCAACCGCGACTCGACTTCATCGAGCGACGTCAGATACTGATCCATCTTTTCGCGGTCGGATCGCCCGAGCTGCTTGTTGAGCGATCGCGCGTTCTCGAGCACGGCATCGACCAGCTTGATGCGTCTGGCGAGTTGGTCGCGCTGCGATGCGAGCGAGGCCCGGTCGCCGCGGAACAAACGGTCGAACACCCGACGCGGATTGTTCTCCGCCGGAATCGGCTTTCCTTCCAGGCTGTACGAAATCGTGCCGGTTCGCGACAGGAACCCAGTGCCCGCGTCGATCGACAGCACCAGCGACGGCTGGCGACAATACTGCTTCGTGTGCAGAGCAACGACCTGATCGAGCGCCACCGAGTTGTACGTGCCCGGTTTGGGATTATGCAGCGGAGCACCCGTCAGCCACATATCCGAGCAGACGTGCGGGTCGGCTTTGGTTCCGTTCTCATGGTACAAGCCGCCCAGAAAACTAAGCTGCTCACGGAACGGACTCAGCGGCTCGGTCGAATTGCCGAAAACAAACTTGCCTTCCTGGACCGACGACGGAAACCAACTCCATTGGTCGATCCCATGAGCGGGCCTCGGCAAAGACATCCCGTTGGCCGTGTACAGGGCGCAGAAACGTCGCGGGATTTGCTCGGCAACCTCTTCCCCCATGGCATCCAAAACGGGCAGTGCCAGTGTGGCACCGGCGATACCTTTGAGGACGGCTCGACGATCTAGTTTTAGGTTGGTTGTCATCGGCTATTTCTCGAGAAACAGTTTACTCTTCACGACGAACCGAATCATGTCTTGCATTCGGTAGCCACCGGGCTTTAATTCTAGCCCCTCTTGCTTGAGGAATTCAATCTCATTGTAGCTGAGTCCGCAGCCGGTGGCATAACCCGCCAGATGCTTCAGGAAGCTGAATGCCACCTGATCAATCCGGTCGTTCGCCAGATAAGCTTTCAGCCCGTTCGCGTCCGCGACCTCGGTTGTATCAGGTAAAATCGACTGGGCATCCACCGCTTGACCCTCCTTGAACAGCCCGCCGGCGTCGAATTGTTCGAGCGGAATCCCCCACGGATCAATGCCGATATGACATTTGGCGCAGCCTTCCTGATTGCGATGGCGCTGGAGTTTTTCGCGCAGCGTCAGATGCGCGCCGTCGTCTTCCGGCAGTGCGGGAACATTCGGGGGCGGGTCGTCCGGCGGCTCGGCAATGATTTTGCGGGCCAGCCAGGCACCGCGCTTGACCGGATTGGACTCCCGGCCATCAGAAAGCCCCACGAGAATCCCGGCCTGCGTGAGAACTCCTCCCAGGCTTTCGCTCTCGTGAGTAATGGGAATGAATTCAAACCCGCTTTCCGTCCGGTCGGCGAGGCCGTAGTAGCTGGCGACAGCTTCGTTGGCCACGATGAAATCCGATTGAATCAAGTTTCGCAGCGGCAGGTTGTGCTGAATCAGATACTGCAGGAACTGAACCGGCTCGTCCCGCAATTGCGTCTTCGTGTCGCGAGTCAGCTTCGGATACCGCATTCGATCCACTTCGACGACATCGAACTTGTCGAGACTTAACCATTGCGATGTGAACTCGTTGGTGAACTGTCGGAAACGAGGATCTCGGATCATGCGTTCGATTTCCACATCCAGCGACTCATGCAAACTGTTTTCCGCGGCAAGCTTCAGGAGTCGCCTGTCAGGGGCCGTATTCCAAAGGAAGTAAGACAGCTTCGCGGCTAACTCGTAGGAATCGAGATCCTCGGGTTCTGGGCTGGCACTGTTCTCGATCAGGAACAAGAACTGCGGCGATGTCAGAACGACGAGCAATGCGTCTTTGATGCTCTGACCGAAGTCGCCCTCTGCGGCGAAGGAGCTGTTCCAGACAGCGAAGACGGACGCCTCTTCGGCAGCGGTGATTGGCCGGCGAAACGCGCGCGTCGCAAACGAGCGAATCACCTCGCGCGCATAAGCCGCCGGATCGTCTTTGCGATCCGAGTCGAGGAAGATGTTCCGGTGCGTGGCTGGAGGCCAGCTCTCGTAGAACGGCCCTTCGAATTCGACGGACCGAATGAGCAACCGCGGCATGTCGCGGCCATCGGTGTATTCACTTCGCACGCCGATTTCCCGGATGCCCGCCAGATAGTTGACGTTGTCTTTCTCCACGTCGGGACTCGGGAAGTTGCTGATGGCTCCTTCAAACACGAACTCGTTGACTTCCAATGAAGCAACGGTTTGAGGCGCGCCGACCGGGTTGAGCGTGCTGCCGCAATCACGACGCAATCCGACGTGAACGCCAACGCGAGGTGAGCGTGATTCAAACGCCGCGAATCGCTTGGCGATGTCGGAAACATCTGTCAGGCGAGTCAGGACGATGCGGTCGGGCGCGGAGCTGTCGCCGCAGCGGGCCGTTATTGTCAACGGACCGGCAGGCAGTCGAACGGCGAGGAAGGCATTTTGGAATAGGGCACCGGAGAAGTCGCGATCGCCCAGTTTGAGCGACAGGTTCTGCCGCTTGCCGTCGTCCGGCGGGGCCGAATCTTCAGGAGCGGGCTGCAAGTAGACATCCGCCTGATATAGCCCCGCCTGTTCGATCGTGACGATTTGCGGTTGGGCGAGTTCCTTCACCGTGATCGCACGCTCGGTCGGTTCGAGCTGAATCGCTGCACCTTGGTCCAGCAATAAGCCATCATCGTACTTGGCAGCTTTTACGGTGACGCGAAATCTGCCGTGATCGGGCAACTCGCGCAGCGACAGCTTGAAGTTCGCTTTCGGCCCGTAGGTACTCTCCACCTGAAATACCTCGGCACTTGGAATCGCCGGTCGCAACAGCAGCCCTTGCGGAACCGCTTGATAGGCGTTGCCTTTCGGATACCCGCGGTTGCCCCGCATACAGGCGAAGACCGCGTGATAGATGCTGTCAAACTTCCGCCATCCCCGGACGGTATCGTTTCCCTGATAGCCTTCGATGAATTCGTACTTCGTCCGCATCAGGAACGGCTCGTAGTCGAACGGCTTCGCGGGAGTCAATTGAGTCACCACGAAATCCTGGTTTTCGAGCAGCAGGTTGTCAGCGCCAAGAATCAGATTGTCAGGGCACGGTTCCGGGTTGATCGACGCCCCCAGATCCATGCGGAAATTCTGAATCACGGGCTTTGACGCCTCATCGACGATGCACAGGTCGAGCGCCCGTTCGGCAATCTCGAAGTAAGCCTCGACCAGCAGTGGCGACAACTGCATCGTCTGCCCGTTATTCAAGAAGCCTTCTTTCGACACGCCGTCCGGCGGCAGCACGTCCGTCAGATCATCTTCGAGACGCAGCAAGTCCCGGAGCGTATTTCGGTATTGCGAAACGGTGAGCCGGCGTACCGATCCGTTCTTTTCCCGTTGGCGAGCCCGCGCGGCGGCCAGTGCATCGCCGATCCAATCATCCAGCACCCGGCGCTGCTCGGCGGTCGGCCGCGGTTCGTCTTCAGGCGGCATGGCTTCATCGGCAACCTGCTCCAGAATGCCTTTCCAGAGGAACAACTGCCGGTCTTCCAAAGTGCCGTCTAAATGATCGACGCGAATGCCGGACTTCATTTTGTCCGCGTTGTGACAGCGCAGGCAGTATTCTTTCAGCAGCGGCTGAATCTGTTCCTGGAATCGATTCTCGATCGAGGCAACCGCACCCTCGGCAACTTCTTCCGAGATACGCGCGTCCTGGGCATCGGCGGTCCAGCAAAGGCATTGAGTCGCGGTTGCCAGCACCGCGGCTGCAAGGCAGATCATGAACCGCGAATTTGGATTTGTTTGTAACATGCTTCCAGCATACCCAAGTTCGTCAGTCGAAGTGACCTCGACGCAGCGCGCGGCCGGGACGTGCTCCTGTGTGTTGACCAGCATCAAGGACGATGCTTCCGTTGACAATGACGTACTTGATTCCTTCGTTGTAGCGGAACGGGTCGGTATAGGTGGCTCGATCGATGACCGTATGTGGATCGAACACCGTCACATCGGCAAAGAACCCTGGTGCGAGAAGTCCCCGCTGGGGCAAGCCGATCTTGGCGGCGTTCATCGAAGTCATTTTGCGGATGGCGTCTTCCAGCCGAAGTAACTTGCGGTCGCGGGCATAAACGCCTAGCACGCGAGGAAACGTACCGAAATTGCGGGGATGCGGATTGCCTCGCCGCAATGGACCGTCGATCGCATAGGCCGAACCATCGGAGCCGATCGAACACCAAGGTTGCGTCATCGCGAGGTTCATGTCTTCTTCGGTGTGATGGGCGTAGACCGTGCTGACCGATCCCTGTTCCTCGATCAAGAAGTCGAACAGTTCGTCCAGCAGATCAGCGTTTGACCGGTTCCGCGTCCGCAGCGACATCACGCGATCCATCGTCAGCCCCTGGAAACGGTTGTTTCCGCTGACGAGCATCCTGCTCCAATCGCCGCCGACCGCAGTGTAATGGTTGTACCAGCCTTCCACTCCGTTCACGATATCCCGCTTCAATCGCTCGCGCTGCCGGGGGTCGCGAAGCCGCCCCAGCAGCTTGTCGCGTCCGCCCTCATGAGCCCACGGCGGGATGATGCTGACAAGGTTGTTGTTGCCGCGGGTGTATGGGTAGACGTTGGCCTGCACATTGACGCCCCGGTCGCGCGCGGCGTCGATCAACGCCACCACTTCATTCATGCGTCCCCAGAACTGCTGATCCGCGATCTTCAAATGAATCACGTCGACGGCAATCCCCGCCCGCTCGCCGATCTCAATGGCTTCCTTGACCGACGCGAAGACGCCGGTCCCTTCGTTGCGGATGTGCGTTGAATAGATTCCGCCAAACGGCTCGACCGCCTTGGCGATCTCGACGATGTCGTCCGTCGTCGCCAGCGAACCGGGCGGCATCATGACCTGGCTCGACAAACCGTACGCACCGTCCCGCATCGCTCGCTCGACGATCTGGCGCATCGCCTGGATTTGTTCGCCGGTGGGGCGATCGAACGCGTCGCCCATCACGGCTTGCCAGGCATTGTTCAAGCCGACATACGAAGCGACATTCGTCGCAACACCGCTGCGGTCGATCAGATCCAGATACTCGCCGAGCGTCGACCATTGCTCGACGGAGCCGCCGACCGTGACTTGTCGCGGCGACCGTTTGCCCTCGTAGGGACCGGCGGAATCGCCTTCGCCGAGCACTTCCGTGGTCACGCCCTGACGGATCTTGCTGTTCGCATTGCCATCTTCCAGCAGCAGGAAGTCGGAATGCGAGTGGATGTCGATGAACCCAGGCGCGATGACGAGCCCCGTCGCATCGATTTCCCGTTTCGCACGAATCCGTTCGACACGCCCGATCGCGACAACTCGATCGCCGCGAATGGCCACGTCGCCGGAACACCAAGGGTTTCCGGTCCCGTCGATGATTCTTCCATTGCGCAAAACCAGATCATACGAGTCGTCTTGCGCGATGGCATACGAAGCCGAATGTGGACTTGAAAGGAACAGCAATACGAGACAAAGCACGAAGCGCCGCTGGAATGTCATAGGCTATCGAACTACTCCGCTTGGAAAATCGAACTTGCAGTGGGAGAGAGTTGGCGGGCAAAGTCTCGTTGATTCTCTTTGGTACTACGGCTTGGTGCAAGCCGATTCGCCGTGCGGTAGTGATACCGTTTGCAAGTAGCCTGGCCCCCTGGGCCGGGAAATCACGGGCCGGGGGCTCATGCTACACGAAACGGTGTCACTACCTGACGTGCGAGCCGCCCCGCGGCACGCGACATCGTACGCAGATCGGGACGGAAGCGGACGGCGTGCGACAAACACTCGACGCGTGCTACGGTGCGAATTACATTGCGGCCGATGTCTCTTCGCGGCTGCTCCAGCCGCAACACCCCTAACACGATAGGTGACGACATGGACCGACGAGATTTGTTGAAATGGTGCTCGATGGGAGTCGGTGGGCTGGCTTTGGTGAATCGTTCCCATGGTTCGGCACTGGCTCAGGCGACTGAACCGCGCGGCGAACAACTGAGGATCACCGACATCAAAACCATCTTGACCGCGCCCGCGGGAATTCGCTTGGTCGTCGTTAAAGTGATCACGAATCAGCCCGGATTGTATGGACTGGGTTGCGCGACATTCACACAGCGAGCGCGGGTGGTCGAAACCGCGGTTGACAAGTACCTGAAGCCGTTCCTAATTGGAAAGGATCCGACGCAGATTGAAGACATTTGGCAATCCTCGTTCGTCAGTTCTTACTGGCGAAACGGACCGGTCTTGGGCAATGCGATGAGCGGCGTCGACATTGCGCTGTGGGATATTCTGGGGAAGCGAGCTGGGTTGCCGGTTTATCAGTTGCTCGGCGGTAAAGCCCGACGCGCGGTCGACACGTACCGCCATGCCAGCGGGAGCGACTTCAAGGAAGTCGAGGATCAAGTCCGCTCGTTCATAGAACAAGGATACCGGCACGTGCGGGCTCAAATCTCCGTGGCGGGTCTGTCGACGTACGGAGTTCGTGTCGACGAGCAAGATGAGAGTGTCCCGGAGAATCGTCGCGCGCAGACGTGGGAACCGAGGCAATATGTGCGCACACTGCCGCGGCTGTTTGCTCATCTGCGCGAGCAACTTGGCGAGGAGGTCGAGTTGCTGCACGACGTCCACGAACGCGTGCCGCCGATTCTCGCGATTCAATTGGCGAAGGACCTGGAGCCGTATCATTTGTTTTTCCTCGAAGATCCGTTCGCGCCGGAAGACAACGGCTACTTCAAGCAACTGCGGCAACAAACCAGCACGCCGATCGCCATGGGCGAACTGTTCAACAGCCCGCACGAGTGGACTGGGCTGGTGAGCGAACGGCTGATTGATTTCATCCGCGTTCACATATCGCAGGTCGGCGGCTTGACGATGGCTCGCAAGATGGCCGCGATGTGCGAGTTCTTCGGCGTGCGAACCGCCTGGCACGGCCCCGGCGACGTATCACCCGTAGGCCACGCCGCAAACGTGCATCTCGATCTGGCCGTGCCCAACTTCGGCATCCAGGAAGCGCGAGCCTTCACTCAAGCCGAACAAGACGTTTTCCCCGGTTGTCCGCAACTCAAGGACGGCTACTACTGGGCGAATGAAAAACCCGGCCTCGGCATCGACCTCGACGAATCCCTCGCCGCCAAGTTCCCGATTGAAGACGATCCACCGTTCGACCTGAAATGGGGTAACCTGAGGCGATTGGACGGAAGCTCGGCAAAGCCTTGACAGCGGCGTCACATCCGGGCATGAATCCGAAAACGCCGACGGCAATTATCGCGGGGTTCTCAACGCACTCGACTGAAGTGACGGGAGCAGCTGAGTGATCGCTCGTCGGCTACGGGGCGGTTGGCTTGCTCGAACTTCGACCAAGAAGGACGTGTACCGTCCCTGGAATAAGTGTCCGGAGCGCCGATGACTTTTGGAATACCAGTTGGCGTGTCCACTGAGCCAGTGTTGCATGCCGGATGCCGGGTTGGGCTCAGGAGTTCGCAGGAGGAGGTGGATGTGATTTGGCATCCGGCAATCGGCGATCACGTCCCACGCGGAGCGCTGCACTTCGTCAGCCAGACCGTCTGTGAACCGAGCCTAGTTGGACAGAGCCACTTTGAATCGCTACCGCTTGTTTTTAAGGGTTTGGTCCCCTGCCAGCTCGTCTGGCAGGAAGCCGGCGTTTGACTGGCTAGAAAACGCTTACACAATGTACTCCTTTCCTCCATGCTCGTGCGCCCCAGCCCTCGGTGAGTGAGTTGCACGGCTACAATTTGGTCGTTAGTATATGAGCCGACGCGGGATATTGACTTTCGGAAGGCCAATCGGGGGGAAAGCCCGAACGCGAACGGCGACTGTCACGGCTCGCGTCATCCCTTGTCGGACTAGAAATTACTCGGAAGATTCTTCCTCCGTTGAAGGAGATTTCTTCTTCAGACCCGGTTTTTTCGCGACGCGCTGTTGTCGTCCAGCGAGTTCCTCAGCGCTGAAAAAGCCCTTCATTTTGGGTTTTGCCTTTTTCTTAACCACCTGCCGCGTCGATGAGTCGCCTGTGGCGAGCTTGTCGTGGAGCATCTCCAGTAGCCGCTTCTCTTGGCTGATCTTTTCCTCCAAGCCATCGCGCGTCCTCAGCAGTTGCGCAATTCGCGATTCAGTTTCGCGAACGAGTTCCCGCAGCGCGTCCTTCCTTGCGTCTTCAACGGGGCGATCAGGCGGCCTCGGTGGCATCTTTTGAATTCCTTCCAAATACTTGCAAGCGATTGCTGCTAACTAGAGAATACGAATCCCCCCATGAAAAGCAATACCCCCAATGAAAAATGTGGGGGGGGTGTACTTTTTCTTGGGGGGGGCGGTTTCAGCGGTTGTCGCGAAAGCGGCTTCGACCGGCCGGTCGCCGGTGGGCAGTGAACAAATCAAAGGGCTCAGGAGTCATTGATCGCGACTTTGCCAAAAAACTGATAGCGATTTTAATCCGACTCGTTCGGCTGAAGATGCCAGAAACGTCCAGGCTTGTCAACTTTTCGAACCAAGGATCTCAAGGATACGTGATTGTTTCGTGCCGTGAGTGGGGCGACGGCACATTAGCCGCGGTTTGGCGCTGGTACGCATCACCTTTGGTATCGAGACGTGCCGAGTTTCGTGCCGATCCCAAACGAATCGGACTGAGCGCCTCGTGCGTGGGTGTTCTACCGCACGCGGTGGTGAGTGAGACATTTGGACTGCGGTGACTTGTCACCGCTTTCTTTCGCGGCGGAGTCGCTTTCCGTGCGTGATTCCCAGAGAAAGTGGCTTCGCCACAGACCAAAGCGGTGACAAGTCACCGCAGTCCAAAAGAAGACGAGTTGTCGTTACGACGTCGGCACGGTCTCGACGTGCTCAACTTCCTCTGGTTCCGGCTCGACCCGCAGGCAGTTGCGGCCGGCGCTCTTGGCCTCGTAGAGCGCGTCGTCGGCGCGACGAAAGAGGCTTTCGACCGTGTCTCGATCGCGTACGATGGCCACTCCCATGCTGAAGGTGATGGCGACTCGTTCGCCATCACCAGCGGCGCTGAAATCGTGCGTTTCGGGTGCCGCGAGAATCTGCTGGGCGATCTCGATCACGGACGCGCGTTCTTCGCACTCCAGCAGAATCGTAAACTCGTCGCCGCCGTAGCGCGCCACACAATCACGGTCCTCGGGCAGAAAGCTCCTCAATAACTCCCCCACGCCGCTGACGACGCGGTCGCCCGCCTGGTGTCCGTGCGTGTCGTTGATCCACTTGAACCGATCGACGTCAATCAGGACGAGCGCGAAGCGGTCGCCTTGTCGCTTCCATCTGGAAAGGCGGTAGTTCAGCGCCTCGTCGAACGCTTTGCGATTTCCTAGCCGCGAGAGTTCGTCGGTCCGCGCTTCCTCGTGGGTGCGGTCCAATTCTCGGGCCTGCTGATCCACTGTGTAACGCGTACACACGAGGTCGTCTTCCAGTTTCTTGTTCGCCGTGATGACGCTGGCGATGTGTCCCAGCAGTAACTGCCGCACGTGCCCCAACTCGGTCGACACCTCGACATCTACCCCGGATTATTCATCAGCCGCTTGGCGATAGCCTGCGGTTCTCGTGAACTTCGAGAGAACCGCACGCTATCGCGTAGCGGCTGATTTGCGCGGTGTTTTAAGCAGGATAGCCGTAACTCGTCTTGCAAACGTGTGTTTTGAAGAATGTTTACCGGTTCATGAATAATCCGGGCAAGAACCTTCAATTAGACCGACCGAGGATTCCCCGTCCCGTCGACGATTCTTTCATTTCGCAGGACTAAGCCATACGCTTCGTCTTGCGCGGCGGCGTGATTCGCCAACAGCACAACCAAAAAACAGAGTGAGTGGCAGCAAAGAGATTTCATCGGCTTTCGTTTCACTCCCGTCTGTTGTGAACGAATTGTGCAAAGAGGGCTCCGTTCGAGTTCTGCGCTATTTGGAGTGCGGCGACTTGTCGCCGCTTTGGCATTTTCTCGGCGGCAATGCTAATTCGCGACGCTGCTCACGTTGCCGATGGTTGGAAAAAGTGCTTCGCACGGAGAACCAAAGCGGTGACAAGTCTCCGCACTCCAAATGAACTCAGACTCGCTGTAATATCTGCTTCACGATCTCGCCGCCTTGCCCGTCGAGCAACGTTTGTGCTCGAGAGTTGTGCCGATAGACCACTCGTTCCGGATCGAGGCCGAAAAGGTGCATTAACGTGGCGTGATAGTCGTAATGATGGACGACGTCGACAACCGCATGATGCCCGAATTCGTCGGTCGCGCCGTGCGTGCCGCCGTGACGAAAGCCGCCGCCGGCAACCCACATGCTGAAGCCGTAGGTATTGTGGTCGCGACCGACGCTGGCGGGGCCGGCATCGTTTTGAATCACCGGCAAGCGTCCCATCTCGCCACCCCAATGAACAATCGTCGAGTCGAGCAAGCCTCGTTGTTTGAGATCTTTCACCAACGCGGCCGCCGGTTTGTCCGTCTTGCGACAAGCCGCGGGCAACGACGTCCGAATGCTGCCGTGGTGATCCCAATATTGGTTCTTCGTGAAGACTTGCACAAAGCGGACGCCGCGTTCCACAAGCCGACGCGCGATCAAACAACGCGTGCCGTACTCTTGGGTCTCCGGCTCATCGATCCCGTACAGTTTGTGAATCGCAGCACTCTCTTGTTGAATATCAAGTGCTTCACCCGCCGCGGATTGCATTCGAGCGGCAAGTTCGTAGTTCGAGATGCGGGCCGCCAGATCCAACTCGCGAGGATTGGCTTCCAGGTGTTCTTGGTTGAGTCGCGTCAGGTAATTCAGGTAGTTGCGCTGTACTTCGCCCCGCAAATGCACTGGCGGATCGAGATTCAAGATGCGGGGTTCCCGGGGCCGGATCACGGTCCCTTGGTACAGCGACGGCAACCAGCCGTTGTTCCAATTCAGCACGCCCTCGACCGGCAAGCCTTGCGGATCCGTCATCGCAACATAAGCGGGCAAGTTGTCCGTCTCGGCCCCCAGCGCGTATGTAAACCAACTGCCCAGCGCGGGACGGCCTCGTTGGATTCGGCCGCTGTTCAAGGCGTGAATCGATTGGCCGTGATTGTTGACGCCGGTGTGCATCGAGCGGATTACGCAAATGTCGTCGGCGATCGTGCTGATGTTCGGCAGCAACTCGGACATCTCGGTGCCACATTCCCCGCGCGGCTCGAAACGCCAAGGCGACCCCAGCACTTTGGAACTGGCCTGGGCTGCATTGTCGTACTTGATCGTGCCGGGAAACTTCTGACCGTCGAGTTTGTTCAAGATCGGTTTTGGGTCGAGCAGATCGACCTGACTAGGACCACCTTGCATGAAAAGCGAAATCATCGCCGTCGCTTGCGGTGGTTTGTGGGGCGGTTTGGGAACAAGATCGAAGACCGGTTGTTCAAGGTTTGGCTTGAACGGTGCGGCCTCGGCCTCGTCGCGATTCAAGAGCCAACTCAACGCGAGCGGCGTCAGGCTCATTGCGCCTTGCGCCAGGAAGTGGCGGCGTGTTGAGGTTGGGGAACTGGTCACGTGGTCACCGATCGCGTCATTCGACGTACAGGAAACGATTCGAACTGAGTAATGCCTGACAGAAACTGGAAAGTGCTAGCAACTCGGCCGTCGACTCTTTGGGATTGTTGGGAGATTCGCCGAACAACTGTTCTTGCTGCTGGAGGTACTCGATGGCCGCCGCGATCTCACTCTCGGATGGCAGGGTGGCGAACGCGAGTTGCCACGCCAACTTGACTTGCGCCGCGCGATCCGCTCCGGCTTCGCGGAACACGCGCGTGGCAAAATGTTCCGCGTACTCGACGACCAGGCTGCTGTTCATGAACAGCAATGATTGCGGCGCGACGTTCGACGCGTTTCGCCGTTCGCAATTGGGAGTCATCGCTGGGTTATCGAACGCCTCGAGCACTCCGAGCGGCCGGCTGCGCCGCACTTGGACGTACGCGCTGCGTCGAAACTCTTCGCCATGCAGCGGCACGGTTTGGCCGGGCTTTCGCTCGCCATCGAGGTTCTCCTGCCCAATCACGATCTGGCCGACTTCGTCTTCCATCACGGGAACCGGTGGCCCGAAGAGCTTGCGGTTCAACTTGTCCGAAACCGTCAGCAAGGCATCTCGCACCGATTCCGATTCGAGCCGCCGAATTGACATTCTCGCATACAGTTGGTTGTCCGGGTCGATCGCTTCGTGTTGGGCCGTGCGCAGGGATGACTGCCGATAAGCGGTCGACATCATGATCAATCGGTGGAGTTGTTTCACTTGCCACCCGCTCTCGATGAACTCGGCGGCAAGCCAATCGAGCAGTTCGGGATGCGTCGGCCGATCACCAAGCACACCGAAATCGCTCGGCGAATTCACGATTCCGCGACCAAAGTGGTGCAGCCAAAGGCGATTGACGATCACGCGGGCCGTGAGCGGATAGCGGGGATCGGTCAGCTGTTTCGCCAAGGCAGTCCGTCGCCCCGTGCTTGGCAGCGAGCCGTCATTCGTTGGCAGCGAGGACGTGAGCCGCGTTTCGAGGACGGACAAACCGCTAGGCGCGACTTCGTCCTGCGGTTGCTCGTGATCGCCGCGAAAGAAGACAAACGTCACGGGAACTTGATCCGGCTCTTCCGCGATCGCACGCAAGAAATGTTCCGGCGGAATGGTCGCACGAATCGCATCGGCTTGCTCTTGGTAACGCTTCAGGTCATCCGCCGCCTTCTCGGCACGGAGTTTGGCGGCCGCTTCGATGTCGCGTTGGATCTCGGCGGCGAGCGCGGTCGGGTCCTCGGCGCTGGCCAGCCGCTTTTCCTTCTCGCGACGGGCCGCATCGATTTTGCCGGCTTTCTCTTCGCGGCGACGGTCGTATAAGTAGAGCGATCCGACGCTGATACTGGCGACGCTGGGATACTCTTTCAGTAAAGCCAGTTGTTCGGCGTTCCGATCCTTGGCCTCGGTTTTGTATGCCACACGCAACGTCTCGCGCACCGATTCGGGCAGCGTCGCCAACTCCTCTTCCAACGTGCGGTCGATGTACTCCTGCGCTTTGCTCTCGCGCGACTGGTCGACTTCGGCGGCTTCGGCATTGATCTTCGCGGCGAGTTCGCGATCTGCATCCGTGTACAGCGAGATCCGGCGCGCCGCGGGGACGCGCCAGTGCTTCCAGTCCAACGCCGGTTCAAAGACGGCTCGCAAGCGGTAATAGTCGACCGTCGGAATGGGATCGTAGCGATGATCGTGACAGCGGGCACAGCCGACGGTCAGCCCCATCAACGAACTGGAGACGATCTTGATCGTGTCGGCGACGACTTCGTTGCGGGCGACATTCTGATCGATGCCGCCAGCCGCCGTTCCATCGGGCGCCATGCGGAGAAAGCCGGTCGCGGCGAGCCGTTCGATTTGGTCTTCGTTCAAGTTCGTGTACGGCGGCACGACCAACTCGTCGCCCGCAAGCTGTTCCTGGATGAAAGTGTCAAACGGCTTGTCCGCATTGAAGGAAGCAATGACGTAGTCGCGATAAAAGTAGGCCCAATCTCGGGGGGAGTCTTCGTCGGTGTAACCTTCCGAATCGGCGTAGCCCGCGACGTCGAGCCAATGCCGTCCCCATCGCTCGCCGTAATGAGGCGATGCCAAGAGCTGTTCCACAAGACGTTCATACGCGCCGGGTGAATCATCCCCCACGAAACTGTCGACTTCTTCGACCGAGGGCGGTAAGCCAAGCAGATCGAAGTAAACGCGACGAATGCGCGTGCGGCGATCGGCGTCCGGCGAGAAGTTGAATCCGGCCGCCTCGAGTTTCGCGAGAATGAACCGATCGACTGGTGTCCGGACGGCGGTCGACGCTTGACCCGTTGGCAGCTCAGGCCGGTTGATCGGCTGGAACGACCAAAAGTCGCGTTCTTCCTGAGTGAACAAAGGGCTTTCGCCAACTTGTTCGGGTTCGGACCGCGCCGTTTCGGCTCCCGCGGCGATCCATTGTTCGATGAGCAAGACTTCTTTGGACGAAAGCTTCTTGTCGACGGGCGGCATCTCGCCGCTGCGAACGCGCTGAAGAAGGAGACTCGCCTCCACGTCACCGGGGACCAGACTCGCGCCCGAATCGCCGCCGTCAACGATCAATCGTCTTAGGCGCAGGTCCAATCCACCTTCGCGTTTGCCCTCCTCGCCGTGGCAATGAAAGCAATTCGCCTTGAAGATCGGACGGATGTGTTGTTCGAAGGAGAGGCTTTCGGCTCGCGCCGTGCTAGTGACGAGCAACAGGACCGTGATAGGGAAGTAACCGATTCGTGCCATGGCGGGTTCCGCGAAGGGACGGAGACTGGCGGGTAGCTACTGTTGATTCTCTTTGGTTCCGCGGCATGGTGCAAGTCGTTTTGTGGGGCCGCGGGTCCCCAAGCTTCAGCCCTGCATCTCAAAGCGGGGCGGGCAAGTCGCGACGAGCGAACACCCGCAACGCGACGGCATACGAAGCGACACCGATCGAAGCCATGATCGCGTGGAAGCACATTGGTCCGTAGCCGATCCACGTGCCATCGCTGTCCCGCATGGTGAAGCTCCAAGTAAACTGTGGAAGCTTGTCAGCGATGTGGACAAACGATTCGGGCTCGTAGGCAGTGAACGCGGAAAGAAACTTCATCCAAGCCAACTCGTCCGTCGACATGCCGACGAGTTTGACGACCGTTTGAACCACGTAGACGCCGACGACGATGCCGATCGTTCGCCAGCGGTATCGATCCCAAGACGACACCAGCGTACTGAATCCGGCGATCATCAATCCGAACATGAACAGGCTGACGCTCGCCGGGGCAAACAGACCAGCGTCGACCAGATCGACCAGCGGGATGTACACCGTTTCCGGCTCGGCGAATGGGATTGGAATGTCGGAGCCAATGAACGGCAACGGAATTGGTAGGTGAAACGCAGGCGTGACGACTTGCTTGGCCGACAACGTGTGGATGCCGCACCACGTCCCGAACCAGGCACAAAAGGCCAGCACCGCCGCGCCCGTGACCGTGACGCCGGCTTGACTTAACATGACCGCCCGACGACTCAGCGGTTGCGCCAACAACATCTCGAGTGTTCCGCGTCCCAACTCGCCGCTGACACAGTCCGATCCACGCGCGATCGCCCAGATCGAGACGCATCCAACGACGACAAGTTCGTCGTACGCCAGTGAGATCCGGCCTTCGTAGGTGATCAACCAACTGAAGTCCACGGGTGTGTAGCGCTGCCAATCGCTTGGCAGCAAATCCAAGATCTCCTTAAACCGTCCCGTGTCGAGACGGCTGACCAGCCAGACTCGCAACCAGCAGAACCAGACCATCGTGATCGAGCAAGCAGCGAGGAGCCACTTTGCCTCATCGATGCGCCGGCGAAGCAAGACGTGAATCATGCGGTTGCGTCCTTGCCGGCATGAAACCGGTCGTAGACCGCCCGCAAACCGATCGGCTCGGCCCTGATCTCGGTGACGGGCAAGGTCGCCAGCCAGCGAAGCAACGATGACAGTTCGTCCGCTTCGATGACGAGTTCACCTTGGCTGCAACTCGACACGCGCACCGAGTCGGCCAATTCGGCCGGCACGGCCGGAACGTCACCGACCAGCGAAGCCGCTAATCGATGCCTGCGCCGCAACTCCGACATGACCTGCGTATGAACGCATCGCCCAGCACGAAGGATGGCAACCCGGTCGCAAACTTCCTCGACCTCCGATAAGACGTGCGAGGAGAAGAGCACCGTCCGACCGGCAAGCTTGGCCTCGGCGATCATTTCGGAAACGGTGGCGCGAACGGAAGGGTCGAGATTGGACGTCGGCTCGTCGAGAATCAACAGCGGCGAATCGGTCGACATCGTCGCGGCAAACGCCAGTTTCTGCCGCATCCCGGTCGACATGAACGCAACGCGGCGAGTCAACTCGAGATCCAACCGCTCGGCAAACCGCAGCGCTTGCTGAAAGTCGCCACCCGGCCGCACCTGGGCAAAAAACCGCAAGACATCTCGACCTCGCATCCCACGATACAGCCGCGCTTCGCCGGGCAAGTACGAGACCAACTGTCGAGCAGCAACCGACTGTCGCTGACAATCCAGGCCGCCAATCGTTGCCCGGCCCGAGGTGGGTTGAATATAGCCGAGCAGCAAACGCAGCAGCGTCGTCTTTCCGGCACCATTCGGCCCGAGCAGGCCGAACACTTCTCCGGCCTCGACACCGAGTGAACAAGCATCGAGCGCGGTAAATCGCCGGTAGCATTTCGTTAGCGCGTGCGTTTCAACAAACAACGCTTCCGTCCCCGCAACTCGCTTGGAATAGCATTAGTTGGCCGGACTATTTAGGCGCGATCGTACACATCATGCGACGGCCCGCCCGCAAGGGAGCGGATTCGATCTTGCCGAATTCAGCGAGCTTTTCGATCACACCTTCCATAACCTTCTGCCCTTCTTCGATGTGTGCCATTTCGCGACCACGGAACAACACCGAGACCTGGACTTTATCCTTGTGTTTCAGGAAGCCAATTGCCTGCTTGACCTTAAAATCGATGTCGTGCTCACCAGTCTTCGGACGTAACCGAATCTCTTTGGTTTTCGTGGCATGACTGTGCTGGTGAGTCTTCTTCTTTTTCTCGTACTTGAACTTCCCATAGTCCATGATCTTGCAAACCGGCGGCTCCGCCTCTGGAGCTACCTCGACCAAGTCGAGCCCGGCTTCACGGGATTTCGCGAGCGCGTCGGCAGTCGGAATGATCCCCAACTGCGTGCCATCTTCAGCGATCACTCGCACGGGAGAGATTTTGATATGGTCGTTGATCCTAGTTTTTACGCGGTCGATCTTTAGCACCCTTTCCAATTAGTGACAGAACGTGAATGAGCTGGCGCAACCTGCGTCACTCTTACACACGCTCATAAGCTAACAATTTGCTCTGTGAGTATCTATGACGGAGTCGGTTGGCGTCAACTATTGCACGGTTGTTTTCACAGGGAACGGCCGCGACCCGGTCGCGCTTAGTATTCGTTCCCGGCTCCCCGCTCACCCAGCCCGGCATTACCGCCATACGATTTGCGAACCGTTTTCGCGGCGATTTCGCCTTCAAGTTTTTCAATCGCCTGGGCCACCGTCAGGGCTCCCAAGTCACCGTCGATGCGGTCGCGGACGCTGACCGTTCCATTTTCCGCGTCGCGAGGACCGACAACCATCATGTACGGAATCAATTCGAGCTGCGCATCGCGGATCTTGGCACCAAGCTTCTCGGCACGGTAGTCGCCTGTGACTCGCATGCCGGTGGCGGCAAGTTGCTTCTCGACCGAGCGGCCGTATTCCTCGGACTTCTCGCTGACCGTGACGATGCGAACCTGTTCGGGTGCCAGCCACAGCGGAAACGCTCCGGCAAAATGCTCGATCAGCACACCCATGAAACGCTCCATCGATCCCAGTGGGGCGCGATGGATCATCACAGGCCGATGCGGTGTGTTGTCGGCACCAACATATTCAAGATCGAACCGCTCTTCGCTCGGCAAGTTGTAGTCCAGCTGCACCGTCCCGAGCTGCCACTCCCGCCCGATGCAGTCGCTGACGACAAAGTCCGCCTTGGGGCCATAAAACGCCGCTTCGCCGGGCTCTTCGGTGAACTCGATGCCCAGGCTCCGGCAGACTTCGAGCAAAGCGTTTTGGGCTCGATTCCAGTTGGCTTCGTCGCCCACGTACTTGTCACTTGCCGGATCACGAAAACCCAGTCGTACGCGATAGTTCTCCAGTCCCAGGCAATCGAGAACGAATTGAGTCATCTCGAGACAACCTTTGAACTCGTCGGCGACTTGCTCGTCGGTGCAAAAGATGTGCGCGTCGTCCTGACAGAAGCCGCGGACGCGGGTCATCCCCGACAACTCGCCTGACTTCTCGTACCGATACACCATGCCAAACTCAGCGAGCCGCAACGGCAGCTCCCGATAGCTGCGCGGCCGTGCCTTGTAGATCATGATGTGGTGCGGACAGTTCATCGGCTTGAGCAGGTACTGCTCGTCTTGCTCCATCTGAATCGGAGCGAATTGGCTGTCGGCATAGTACGGATAGTGGCCGGAGATCTCGTACAGCTCGATGCGGCCGATGTGTGGCGTGTAAACCGGCTGATATCCGCGTTCGCGCAACTCGTCTTTGACAAAGCTCTCGAGGACGCCGCGGATGGTCGCTCCCTTGGGCTGCCACAGAATCAGTCCCGCTCCGACAAGCGGACTGATCGTAAAGAGATCGAGTTGCTTACCTAAGACGCGGTGATCGCGTCGCTTCGCTTCTTCGATCCTTTGGAGATGCTCGTCGAGATCCTGTTTCGCAAAGAAAGCAGTCGCGTAGAGTCGCTGGAGCTGTTTCCGCGATTGATCGCCTTTCCAGTACGCACCAGCAACTGACAGCAGTTTGAACGCGCCAATCGCTCCGGCGCTGGGCACATGCGGCCCGCGACAGAGGTCGATAAATTCGCCTTGCCGATAGAAGGAGAGCGTCTCGTGCTCGTCGAGCCCGCCTTCGATATGTTCGACCTTGAAGTTCTGTTCGAGATCGCGGCAGATCTGAAGCGCCTTGTCGCGCGGCTCTTCGATCCGTTCGAAGGCCTCGTCCAGTTTGATGATCCTTGCCATCTCGGCTTCGATCACTGGAAAGTCGTCCTCGGACAACGCGTGATCAAGGTCGAAGTCGTAATAGAACCCACCTTCGATCGTCGGCCCGAAGGCCAATCGGACGCGGTCGTATAGCCGCATGACGGCACGAGCCATGATGTGGGCACAGGAATGCCGCATGACGGCGAGCGCCGCGGCGTCCTTTTTTGTGAGCAGGCTTAGCCGCACCGTGCCTTCGGGCGGTAAGACAAAGTCGAGGCCCACGACTTTGTCGTCCACGGTCGCTGCGAGAGCGGCCTTTGCCAATCCCGGGCCGATGTTGGCGGCCACGTCGCGAGGAGTTACTGGAGATTCAAACTGTTTCTCGGTTCCGTCGGGTAAGCGTACCTGTACCATGCGTGCTGAGAGGCCTCGGGGGAGATTTCAAGCTGCGGTGCCAATACAAAGGACACCGTCTGGTCATTTCCGGACGAATCCGAATCGTAAAGTATAAGGCCCCAGCCACTTCCGACAAGAGATCGACTCCTCTGCTAAGCACGTCGGAGGTCTTTCAGGCAAACTGTACAAGGAACCGTTGCGGATTGCTTGGATCGCTGGGATTAAGGATACTCGTGTCAGTAATGTTCCTTCGAGGAACTGTTGGCACGACGCAAGCCGAGCATTCTTCATGTTCTCGATCCTGGATCGCAATGTCCGTCTGTGTGATGGAGTGAATCGACGCGAGATGCTTCACGTTGGGGGGCTCGGTGCGTGCGGTTTGTCGCTGCCAGGGTTGGTCAACGCAGCCGCTGATCCGGGGAGCGAACTGGCCAACGGATCGTTCGGTCGTGCGAAACGGTGCATCGTCCTTTTCCTGCTGGGAGGCCCTCCGCAACACGAGACTTGGGATCCGAAACCCGACGCTCCGTCCGAAGTTCGCGGCGACTTCTCGCCCATCGAGTCGGCGACACCCGGCCTGCGTGTCGGCGAACTCATGCCGCGAACGGCGAAGCTGACCGATCGCATTGCTGTTCTCCGCGCCGTATCGACCGCCGACAATGCACATTCTTCGAGCGGCTACTGGATGCTGACGGGATACCCGCACACACCCATGAACAAGGAGAACGCGCTTCACGGACCACCGAACGATTGGCCGTGCGTTGGTGCCGTCGTCCGGCATCTGCGTGGCGATACCGCTAGCCTGCCTGGCGCGGTTCGCCTGCCGGAAGAGATATGGAATACGGGCCGCATCGTGTGGCCGGGGCAAGACGCCGGCTGGCTCGGCGACAGCGCCGATCCTTGGCTGCTGGATTGCGACCCGAACAAGCCCGATTTCAAGATTCCCGATCTTTCGCTTCCCGGTGACATTCCCGCGCTGCGATTTGATCGGCGGCGGTCGTTGCTGGCGTCCGTCAACCAACACTTGGATGCGGTCGAGCGAGGCCGCGCGGTCGAGCGCTGGAGTGGCCTGCAACGCAAAGCCTTTGACCTGCTCAGTTCCTCCGACGCCCGCCGCGCCTTCGATATCCAGGACGAGCCGGAAGCGACTCGCGAGCGATATGGCAGGAACCGGTTCGGTCAGAGCGTTCTGCTCGCTAGGCGGTTGGTCGAGGCAGGCGTCTCGTTAGTCCAGGTGAATTGGACACGTTGGGAAGAAGATCAGGCCGTCGCACCCGCTTGGGACAACCACGCCGACAACTCGAAGCGGCTCAAGACGGTCCTCATGCCCCCGATGGATCTGGCCTACTCGGCACTGCTGGAGGACTTGGAGCAGCGCGGAATGTTGGACGACACGCTGGTTGTTTGGATCGGCGAGTTTGGTCGCACGCCAAAGATCAACGCGCGGGGAGGGCGGGACCACTGGGGACACGTCTTCTCGGCAGCCCTGGCGGGAGGCGGGGTTCAGGGTGGCACTGTGCATGGCGTGTCAGATTCGCAGGCGGCCTATCCAGCGTCTGGGCGCGTCGAACCTCAGGACATCACCGCGACCATTTTTCACTGCCTTGGCTATCGTCCGAGCACGGAGCTTCATGATGCTCTGGGCCGTCCGATGTTGATCAGCAAAGGCGCGCCGATCGGCGAGATCTTGCAATCCTGAAGCGGCTCGCGCATTGGAAAACGCTGTCGAGCGGCGAACTCACTTCGGCTTTTTCATATCCTGTCGACCGATCCCGCAGCTGGCTATAATGCCGCTACCGGATCAAACCTACCAGCGCAAAAAAATCGAAGAGCCCTTGATCGCCGCATCAAGAGCCCTTCGTGATTGGCTGTCCGAACATAGTTTACCCATGCCCGAAGACCCACAGCCGTATTCTTTCGTATCGACAGGCGCAGACCCCAACTTGAGGTGACGTCTGGAGTACGATCTCCAAAACCGCTTGGCATCTCTCAACTTGGAACTGCTCATGACCACTGCGAAGCTTGCTTTGGAAGATGGAACCGTGTTCACTGGCGACGCTTTTGGCGCGACAGGGGAAGTCGATGGCGAAGTGGTATTCAACACCTCGATGACTGGTTATCAGGAGATTCTCACGGATCCCAGCTATCGCGGCCAAATCGTCACGATGACTTATCCCGAGATCGGGAATTACGGGGTCAACGTCGAAGATGTCGAGAGCGGCAAGCCGCATTTGGCAGGTTTCATTGTCCGCGAGAACAGTCGAATCGCCAGCAATTTTCGGTGTCATGGCAAGCTGGACGAGTATCTGGCCAGACACGGCGTCGTCGCGCTGGCAGGTATCGACACGCGAGCGCTCGTCCGGCGGATACGAATTAGTGGTGCCATGAAAGGCGTTCTCTCGACCATCGACTTGAACGATGCGAGCCTGGTGGAGAAGGCAAAGGCGAGCCCTGGCTTGGTGGGACGCGATCTGGTTCGAGAAGTCCTGCCCGATCAACCGCGGGACTGGGACGAGGGATTAAGCAAGTGGGCGCGGATCGCCGATGATATGTCGCCCGAGTCTTACTCCGAGCAACTGCATGTCGTGGCCTTGGATTTTGGCATGAAGTGGAATATCGCTCGACATTTGCAAGCAGCCGGCTGCCGCGTCACGATTCTCCCCGGAACCGCTAGCGCCGACGAGGTCCTGGCCCAAAACCCCGATGGCGTTTTCCTGTCCAACGGACCCGGCGACCCGGAGCCGTTGGATTACGCCATCAACACGATTCTGAATCTGCTCGGCAAACGGCCTGTTTTCGGCATCTGTCTCGGACACCAGCTCTTCGCGTTAGCTTCCGGTGCCAAGACATTTAAGCTCAAGTTCGGCCACCGCGGCGCCAACCAACCAGTTCTTAACATCGCTTCCAACCGTGTCGAGATCACGGCGCAAAACCACGGTTTCGCCGTCGAAGAAGACACGCTGCCCGATCATCTTGAGATCACGCATCGCAATTTGAACGACAACACGATCGCTGGCTTGCGGCATCGCGAGGTGGCTGCATTTAGTGTCCAGTACCACCCCGAAGCTTCCTCGGGCCCTCACGACAGCGAATACCTCTTCCGGCAATTTCGAGATCTGATGACATCTTGCCGAGTGTGACTACAATGATGAGCGGGAGGTTGTTGAGATGCCACTGCACGATCATTTTCGACTGCCGATCTGGAACAAAGCGTCATGGGAGGGCTTTCACGGCGGCTGGCCGATGGCAATGGTCCAAGAGCTTGTGAAGATTCTGCCCGAACAATACACGGCCGAACCACGAGTTCACCTGGGGAACAGCTACGAAATCGATGTGTGTGCCTTCGAACACGAATAGTTTTCGGCAGCGAGTACCAGCGACGGCCAGGGCGCGGCTGGCCTGTCCACGGCGACTTGGGCACCTCCCGAACCGACGCTGGTTGTGGATGCGGACCCCACCGAGTTCTACGAATACGAAGTGCTGATCTTTGACCACAGCCGTGGTCGACAGTTAGTTGCCGCCATCGAAATCGCCAGCCCGGCCAACAAAGATCACCCGGAGACTCGCCAAGCTTTTGTCTCAAAATGTGCCGCCCTCTTGCAGAAACGTGTCTGTGTCTCGATCATCGATCTGGTGACGACTCGAAACTTCAATCTGTATTGCGAGCTTCTGAATATCTTCCGCCAGTCCGATCCCGCATTCTCCCCAGCCCCGCCGACCACCTACGCAGTCACCTGCCGCAGTCGGAAAGTCCGACAACGTCCACGGTTTGAAACTTGGGCATATCCGCTCGTCGTTGGTCAGCCGCTTCCTGTCCTCCCAATCTGGCTCGAGGAGGATGTGGCGGTTTCGCTCGATCTCGAAGCCTCCTACCAAGAAACGTGTCGGGCACTTCGCCTTCTGTAGTGAAACGAACTTCCGGAATCGAGGGGGCTCTAACTCATGGCACTTGTCGACATCAATTGGAATCCGTCACGGAAGGAACTGCGAGTCTTCTCGTTGTTGTTGATTGGCTTCGGCGCGATTGTCGCTGCGATTCTGTACAAACGACTCGAATCCCAGACGCCGGCCGCAGCGGCATTGTTCGTCACCAGTGTTGTCGGATTGGTCGGGCTCGCCGCTCCGATGCTGGTACGACCGGTATACGTCATCTGGATGGGGCTCGCCTTTCCCATCGGATGGACCGTCTCGCACGTCATGATGCTCGCAGCGTTCTACTTCGTGTTGACTCCGATTGGTCTTGTCATGCGATTGTGCGGTCGCGACCCGATGCGGCGCCAAATCGATCGCGGTGCGAAAACCCACTGGCTGCCGCGTTCAAATCGCGGCGACCTGAAGAGCTATTTCCGGCAGTTTTAGGGAGCCGCTGCTGTACGATGGCCTTCCAAGGCCGTCGGTCGTTTGGATTCGACGGCCTCGGAAGGCCATCGTACGTTGCAATCGCTTGTCAGATGGCTCTGCGCGGGGGAGAATGCTGCAATTGGCCATCCGTTTGAAACAACTCGCATCCATCTCGTGCAATGCCCGAAACCACGACGCGAACGACGTCTAAGAAAGTGACGGAATCCTCCTTGGTGAGCCGAATTGCTTTCGGGTTCCTGGGTCTCCTACTAATCGGCATCGTCCTTGTCTATGCCGTGTTGTATTTCGGCAGCGTCAACGGCGAAGATTTCTCGCCCGATTCTTTTCACCGCCGCCGATTCGCCTATCTGGAACTCCCGCTCATCGGCGTTCAGATCACTCCCATTCGTCACACCGATACGACGAACGATCTCGAAAGGTACTTGGCTGCTCAGAAGCTGCTGCCAAAACCGGCGAAGCCCGATGACCGATGGGATCTTGTGGTCGCTAACCAAGGCGTTCGCGGCGGCATTCAAGGCGACGCCCGCATTCTGTCGCAGTACCTGGATGCGATGAACGAGGACCGCGACAGTATTTGGCTGAAGTGGTCCGAAGCCCATGTTGAAATGGCGAAAGTCCTCTGGCCAGCGGTTGCCGAGGTGGCCAGACACGAGCTGTACAGCTTCGTGCCGGAACTCTTTGTTCTCGCCCGGTCCGCGTCAACGCCCGATCAGCTTCAGAACAGCATCGACCAGGCACTGGCCGACAAGTATCTCCTGACCGCTGAAACGTTCGAAGCCCTCGAGCAGAACGATTTCGCCGCCGAGTTGTTCACGGAAGTCTTGCGCCATGCGCCGGATCGGGCGGAAACGGTTCGAGGGCGGGATGAATCCGTCGATGCAGGGGCGACGGAACAACGCGGCGACGAGGCTGGCTTGCCTGAATGAATCCGTCCTACTTGAGTGGCCAGCAAAGTTATCGTTACTTTGACGCGATCTATACAAGCACGACGCGCCAGTTTTTGAAGTTGCGTATTCTTGGTCCCGGAGGGACAACGGATAATAGCCCTGGGCTTTAGAGGTCGTGCAGCTTTTAAGTGTTGCTTTGCTCGGGTTTTACGTCGTCGCGTTCGAGTCGGTCGAGGAT
>JAQBZB010000127.1 GCA_027622275.1 Planctomycetota bacterium
ATCTTGCCCGAGTCCTTGGACTACAAAAGACTTAGTGTGCGTTTGCCGTGGGACGAATGCCGGACGCGATACGCGACGATTTAGTAGCAAAATCATGCCCCAAAAAAATAATGCCGGACGAATGCCGGACGCGATGCCGGACGCTACTTTGCGTTGATTGCTTCGCGCAGAACTTCCCGCACGTCACCTACCCGATACAGATATCGCGGTTCCTTCGATGTCGCCTCGGTTAGTTCCTGCCACCCATCGCCGTTCTTTTTACGCCAGCGGTTCAGTCGCTTGCGTAGGGGCTCGCTTTCTAGTTGCAGCACGCCAGCCAGATGCCGATGATTCATCATGGCTTCATCGCGCAGTCCAGCCAGCAATGAGTTCTCGTTCGCTTGCTGATTACTCGCCACCGATGCGGGATCGAAATTGCCACCCGCAGCCGCTTCCGCAGCCAGTTCACATAGATCGTCCGTCACGTCATCGCCTGACGTTTCCAGACGGATTGCGAGCTTGAATAGATTCGCCTTGATACTTTGCGGGGCCTCGGTCGCGACGTCGCGCAGTTGGTTCGCTCGTTCTAGCCGAATAGCCTTCGTCCGCTTCAACAGTTCGGTTGCCCGGTGTTTACTATCCGGCGTTCCAGTCGCGAGATTGTCCCGCCATATTTCCCGTACTTCGTCGTGCGAATGTTGTTCACTGCGCAACTCGCCAGCCAATTCAGCCAGCCATTGTGTGAGTTCTCGCGTCATCAGATACCTACCTTTTTGTTAGACGGGCCAGTTCACCCGGCGCGAGTGCGGTAGGTTGCATCGCGACGGGGGAACCGTTCGGCGGGGATCAGCCGCCTACCCGATTTCGTTGATTTTACGCCACTTTGACTTCAAACGGAATGCAAACAACTTGTTCGGTTAGCCCTGGCTCGCCAGCTCGACGACATCGCCGATCTGGATGGTTGCCGTGTCTTTTTCTTGGCTACGCGGGGCGTCGAGTTCGGATGTGCTACTGGAAACAGTGGCGTTATCCTCGTACGAAGTTCCGCAACCTGGTCCGGCTCGGCGTGAATCTTGATATGGCGATCAAACACGCTGTGACTCGCAAACGCTATTGGCGGATGTCACGTACACCTGCCATGCGCTATGCGATGCCCAACAAATGGCTCGCGCAACAAGGACTACTTTCGCTCAAGCAACTCTGGAGCGAGCTTGCTCCGCTTCGCGGAACCGCCCAGTGCGGACGCGCATGCTGAGGTGCTGTGGGGAGGGCGGTCAGCAATGGCCGCCCTTACCCGATTTCGCCGCGGGAAATGGATGGACGTGTCGGCATTCAAGTGCCAACCGACCGAGACAGTCTGCACAGTGACATTGTGAATGTCCAGTCCCAATGGACCAGTTGTGTGATGTTTCTACGACGGCAGAACGATCACCGATGGCGGACGCCACATGGCAGCGGGGTGTGGCGATGATGCCTTCGGCAGATGACCCGTCGGCGGTGCGGGCGTCGATGGCGGTCGCCGCCCGGAGGCGAAGAGAACGCTGCGACGCATTCGGTGGCAGTCCGCGCCGAGATCGCGAGCGGGGCGTCGTGGCGGGTGCCGATGTGGCCGCGTTCGACAGCATGACGTCAGGTGACATGACGGAGGAGTCAGCGTCGATAGCAATCGCACATCGCAAGCGCGGAGGACGCGTCAACGCATTCGGCAGCATGGGCCGGCATGAGTACCCAGACACGCGGCACGCGGTCTCAGCACACAACGCCGAGTTGTAATACCACCGCACTTGCCCGCGGCTCCCGCCCTCTTTATCACCCACATCTCGATTTCGCCTTTTGGAAGGCTTGGAACGCGTCGGCGTAGGCTTCCATGCGGCGCATTCCTCGCCGCTCTGCCTCGCGGCCCCGACCACCGCAAATTGTGGACGCTCTTCCAGGATCTGATTTCCCTCGCCGCATGATCCTCTAAAGTGCAGCACCTAAATCCAAGCTCGCCAATTCCGTTGTCACCCAAGCTGCAATCAATTCCGTTTGCCCTCCTTGGCAAAATAATCTGCTAGCGTCGATTTCCACACTCAACCGAATTCATAACCCAAACAGCAGAAGCAGGGAAACCGCAAATCCCCTCTCGCTAGCAATCGCCCGACAGCCACTCAACGAGATGGGGGGGATAAAGAGGGCGGGAGCCTGGGAACGAGTTGCGTAAAAGCTGGGCCGCGTGGCCGTTCCTGCCGTGACGCGTCCGGTTAGTCGTTCTCAGGCGTCGGGGGCATCTTCTCAGCTTCGGCATCCGGCTTGGCACCGTTCGATTTCTCATCCTCTTGTTTCGGCAGCGGGTCGGGCACCGGAACGATTGCGGGAGGTAAGGAGGCTGCACTTTCGCTGGCTGGCCGGCAGGGGCTGCCGGCCTCGTAGCGGACGAGTTCGCTGGCGAGTCGCGACGCCATCTCTTCGTTCCCCAGCTTTACCGCGAGGGCGACAAGTTCCTTCTGAATTCGTGCTGCCTCCTCGCAGCGCCCCGCTTCCGCCAGAGACAACGCCAATGTCTCCAGGTGCTGAGGCGTTTGCTGCGCCTGGGCGACCTGATTCGCCAATTGGACGGCCTTGACTCCATTGCGTAGCGACAGATCGGGGCAGGTGGCCAGGAGCTTTGCCAGCGTGCTGCTGGTCAAACCGCGCTCCGGAAACCGCTCCAGGGCCGCGCTGAGCATTTCGATGGCTCGACCGTACTCACGTCGCTCGACCAACAGGTCGCTCAAATCGATCATCGTCAACTCGTCGTCCGCCTGCTCGTCGAGAAGTTCCTCAAGCGCTTGAAGTGCTTCGTCCGATCGGCTCGCTTGGCGCAAGACACCGGCGCGTGATCGACGTACGGTGCGGTCCAGAGGAGCGGTTTCCAAGACGGCATCGTAGTGCTCGATCGCGCTGTCGAACTCGCCGAGCTTGGCCGAGACGGCAGCCAAGTTGAAATGCGCCGTGACATTCTTGGGATCAATTTCTAATGCCTTGCGAAGTTGCACCGCAGCGTCGTCCAATTGCCCGATCTTCGTCAAGGCGGCACCGTAGTTGGTCAACGCCGACACGCTCTCGGCATTCGCCTCCAGGGCTTGCGCGTAGGCTTCTGCCGCCTCGGTAAACCGTCCGGCGCTGTACGCGAGCTGTCCGCGAATCATGTGGACGCGTTCGCCTTGGAGAAGTTGCGGCAGTGCATCGACCAACGGGTCCGCCGGCCGAATTCCGACCGGACCGCGCTGCTCCAATTCGGCTTGTGCCTTGTCGGTTTCACCCAACCCGCGGTAAGCCATCCCGAGCGAATAGTGAACTCGGTTCGCATCCGGCGCGCGTTGCAGAGCGGCTTCGAAATGCGTGACGGCTTCGGCGTATTTCTCTTCGGCCAACGCGACATCTCCCAGCCCATTGTGCGCGGCAGCGGATTCTGGGTCCTTTTGCAGGGCGTCTTGAAAATATTCGCGGGCCTTGGCGGGCTCGTTCAACTGCAAGTTAATCGTCCCCAGCCGAACTGCCGCGGCCACGTTCTCAGGCTTCAACTTGAGGGCCACCTTCAAGTACGCCTGGGCCGCGGCCAATTGGCCGACCTGCTGGTACAACGCGCCGAGCAAGTGGTAACTGCGGTCGTCTTGCGGCGTGAGCCGGATCGCGTTGATGTAACAGCGTTCCGCGGCTTCGTTGAATTCATAGGCCTGGTACAGTTGGCCGAGCATGCCGTACCCTTCGGCCAGTTGCGCCGCGGCGACGGACGGTTCCGAAGACAGTCGCGCGAAGGCGGCCAGAAACTGCTTGATCTGCGTGGCGACGGACGGCTCGAGCCGGTCGAAGTCGGGAATCGGAACCGCCACCAGGATGGCAGCCGCGGGCGGAAGTTCCGCACCCGTCACGGACTCGCTCAGAATCGGTGTGACGTCGGCAAACTCGGCCTTTTGAAACAGCTCGATCAGCGGTTCTGCGTTCGTGGCTACTTGAATCCCATGCCGCAGGTAGCGACGCGCATCATCCCGGCGATCGAGGGTCAGCAACAGCTGCCCCAAGTTGAGATAAGCGCGTCCGAAAGACGGCTCGATTTGGAGTGCTTGCTCGTAAGCCCGGACCGCATCCTCCGCGCGTTCCATCCGCTCCATGACCACGCCCCGATAGTATGCGGCAAGGACCATGTTGGGGCGCAATTCGAGGGCGCGTTCGAATCGCTTGCTGGCCTCTTTCGCGTTGTCTTGGCCAAGCAAGAGCAAACCAAGATTGTAATGGGCCTCCGCGCGGTTCGGCGAGATCGCGAGCGCGCGCTGAAGATGCTCGACCGCAACGTCCCCCTGCCTCAGCGACAACAGCGCCGTCCCTTGCCACTCGAGCGCCAGCGGTTGATCGGGGATGCGCTCGAGGATCTGATCCGCCGTGTGTTGCGCGGCGGCAAAGCGACGTTGCTTCAGTTGCGCCATCGTCAAGTCCATGAAGGGATCGACCGCGGGCGGATCGAGCGCGGCCAAGACGTTTTCGAGTTTGTTGGCGGGTTCCGCAAGCGCGTAGCCGGACAGCCGCAACAGCGCGGAAGCGTGAACCATCTCATAAGCGTCGTCCCCTTGCTTCGCCCCCGGCAACGACAATACAAGTTCCTTCAGCTTAGGTCGCGACGCTTGGATCGCGGCCAGTTGCGATCCGTCCAGCGGCGTTTTGCGGATCAAATGATCCGTCATGACGACATGCACGGCGTCTTGCGTGCGCCGTTTCGGCATGTGGCAAGAGGCACAATCTTGTGCATCGAGGCCTGGCGGATGCCCGCCGACGGGAGCTTCCAGCGTACAGTCATCCGCCTTGTGGCACTTCGCGCACGCGGCGGCGTAGTGCTTCGCGCGATCCGCCTCCGGGACCGTGTGGTGCGCGTCGTGACACGTCAAGCAGCTCATCGTCTCTGGGCTTTCCAGAAAACAGCGGCTCTGACTTAGCCGATAGGAGTGGTGATTGATTTCAAACCGCTCCGACGATTGCTTTCCCTCTTCGACGACATCGAGGTCAATTAAGTATTCAGCCAACGGATTCCCAGGCCGATACGAATAGTCGGCACGGCCAAACTGACGCATGCCGGCTAATGCGGAACTTGGCTGGAAATGGCATTGATTGCAAACGTCGTCCCGCAGCTGAGGACTGAGTTTCGCAGGATTGACGATCGTCTCGCGTTTGCGTTCGGCGGATGCCTTGTCCGAACTTGCCACACGCACATGTTCTGCCCCTGGTCCGTGACAGCGTTGGCAACCGATGCCTTGGGGCAGGGTCCGGGGAAAAGTGTTGGCGTTCGAGTAAGCATCGCTACCTTCCGGGACGTTCGGATAGGCGTTGTGACAGAACATGCATTCACGTGTGATGGCGTGATGCACCCCTTCGTGTTCTGGGGCCTCGAAATTCGGTGCCATGTCCCAGCGCTGTTCTTGGGGATACCAAGCCACGGGCAGCTGGTACATTTCCCCGACCTCGGTTTGGTACAGGTAGTTCCGCGCGTGCTTGCCGGAGCCGAGAATCCAATCGACCCGACGCTCGAATTCGTTGATCGGCTGCCCCGCATCGTCGAGCTGATAGCGGCGAAATATCAGCCCGTCGCCGATACGCAGCATCTCATAATGGCGCTTACTCGCCTGGTGAACGAAATGGCTGTTTTCAAAATCCTCGGAGAGAATCTCCGCACGGGGCCGCGCAAACGACTGAGCCATGCCGACTTGTTGGTAGGCATCGAACAGCTCTTGATGACAGGCCGCGCAAGCCTTGTCTTCGATGTACCCCGGCGCGGCCCCCGAGGTGACGGCAAAACGACCGTCGAGCGTGGAGTCACCGTCCGCGTCTCCGTCTTCTTTCGCCTTGTCTCGGACCGAGCCGCCTGGGCCCGCTGGCGGTGGCGGATTCATGCGTTGAAGTAAGAAAAACATGCAACCGCCACCGAGTGCGATCCCCAAAATCAGCGTGACAACAACAGGCAAGTGCTTTTTCATTATCTGATTCCAAGCTCGCGGGGCATCTTTTCCGGCTGCAGGGTCCAATAGCAATTCGTGCGCAGCCCCTGCCACTGCTGGATGTGTCCATTCGGCCAGCGAATCCGCACCGCAACAGGATCGGTGTTTTTCGCCAAGCCGACAAGGACCCGAGGATCTTGAGAAGAACAATAGCCGCCATCGGCGGCTACACGGCGCGTGATCTTGCGTCCGTCCGAACAAGTGATTTCCGCCATCGCATGTGACGCGTCTTTGGTTCCCGAGGCATCCAGCACACGCAGCCCGACCCAACGCTGCTGATTGCCGATCTGATTCAGCAGTACCCGCGTCCGTCCGTTGTTATTCATGCCAACGATGTCTGTATCGCCATCGTTGTCGAGATCACCAAAGGCTGCCCCGCGACTGACTTCGGAGAGCTGCATCGCTTCGCCCGCCTGGTCGGTCACCTCGTCGAACGCGCGGCCGCCTCGATTGTGAAACAATTGATTCGCTTGATGGAGCGGATACGCGTCACCCTTTCGCGCCAGGTTCTCGATGATCCGCACGGCACCATTGAGCACCAGCACGTCGAGCCAGCCGTCGTTGTCGTAATCAACAAAACCCGTCCCGAAGCCGGTGCGGTTCAAGCTCGGCGCATGCAGACCGAATTCGATCGTGCGATCGTCAAAAAGGCCGTTCGCCGATTTAACGTACAGCGTGTTAGACTCGCCTTCCAAATGCACCATGAACAGATCCAGGTCGCCGTCCCCGTCAACGTCTCCGGCATCGACCCCCATTCCAGCTTCGGCCTGGCCCATCCGATTCAGGGCGGCCCCGGCCAACAAAGCGTCGTCGATAAACTTGCCGCTGCCGGCCTGGTTGATCCACAGTTGGTTGGCGTCTCCGTCATTGGCGACATAGATGTCGGTCCAGCCGTCGTCGTTGAAGTCGGCGCAAACAACACCGAGCCCGGCGGCCTTCACGTTCTTGATCCCGGAGTCGGCGGTCACGTCCTCGAAGCTCCCATCGCCGAGATTGTGTAGCAACTGGTCGGACACCGCGTCGTAAGAATCGGGGCCACAGTAGTCGCGGGCACTGGTTTTCGAGAAGCAACGCCGCTTCATGTCGATGGAAAAGTCCGCGTAGTTCACGACGTACAAGTCCAGCCAACCATCGTTATCGTAGTCCACGAATGCCGCGCTCGTGCTCCATTGATCGCCTGCTTCGACCGGCGTCGTGACGTCTTGGAACGTGCCGTTGCCGTTATTGCGGAGCATCAGGTTGCGTCCCAGGTTCGTCACGTACAAGTCGATCCAGCCGTCGTTATTGACATCGCCACAGGCAACGCCCATGCCGTAGCCTTCCGACACGATCCCGCTCGCGTCGGTAACGTCCGTGAATGCCAGGGCACCGGTCTCGATCAGTTCATTCCGATACAACCGATCGCGAGGCGGGCGATCGCCCGTCCAAACGGCGGCCCCTTCCCCGATATTTTCCGTTTTCAGTAGCGCACCTTGCACCAAGTACACATCCAGGTCGCCATCGTTGTCGAAATCGAACACAGCCGCGCCCGAGCCGGTAATCTCTGGCAACAAATATTCGCCCGTCGTGCCGTTGAAGTGGACGAAATCGATGCCCAGTCGCTGTGCGGCTTCAACGAGGATTTGCGTTGATCCCGCGTCTTGGACCATGTCACTCGCTGGCTCGGTGCCCACAATCACATCGGCCAGTGACTGCGGGTTGGATTCCGGAACGGGCTGCACAGAAGGCGAGCAACCACAAGACGCGACCACGATTGCAATCCCATGACTCCACTGCCGGATGATATGCAAAGCTGATAGAACTCGTTGCATCTTCACGGACAAGGCGAACATTAGCCTTGAACTCGGTTTTGGTCGTGACGCCATTATTTAATCGCCGTCACTGTCAAGAACCAGTTTGTTCTGGACTCCGCGAACGCCAGGCTCAAGGCCGATGATGATCTCCGCTAATTTGCGTGTGTCGTCCGAGGGAACTTGGCCCTGCAGTTTCACGATCCCATCCGGTTCCACTTGCACTTCGATGTGGGCGAAGTCGGGATACCTGGCGGCCAAATTCGCCAGTTGCCTCGTCAACTCGCCGTTGATTGCAGCCGCCTGTTTCGCGGGGAATTCAAAAGCGATCCGATGCCTGGGAATGATCCGAGTTCGCCGCGCGCTGTTGATCGACGACTCGAGCTGGCGATCTGCGGACGGTGGCACCGCGGCTCGTTCGACCACGCCCTCGCCGCCGCTTCGCGAGCCGGCGGCTCCGCGATTTGCATTCCCATCACCCCCACCGGATGCAGACGACTGGCTGGCCGCGCGACCTCCGACGAATCCTCGATTCGACCTGCCGACAAACGCTCCGCCCGCACCTTGCGTATTGTTGGCGCTCGCAGGCCGCGGGAACCCGATGCTGCCAAACGGCGACGCCGCTGTCGAGGTCACGGACGCCTGAGTCTGGCCCGAAGACCCACGCGTGTTAAACAAACTTTGTGCGTTAGCACTCGCATGAAGCATTAACAACGCCACACTCATCGCGGCGACGATCGCATATCGGCCGGCGGCTGGAAGTCTCACTTCGATGTTCCTTGGAGTTCTCACGACTCTTTTACATTGTGACTGCAATACACTCACAGCACAAACGAGGTTCTCATAGTGCCAGAGCCTTTGTTTGTTTGAAGTCGCGCAAAATGTAGCATGGCCTCGTAGGCCGTGTCGGCTTGGGAATGCCTGAAACCACACGGCCTGCGAGGCCATGCTACTAACGAGCATTCGCTCGGCGAAAATCATACGGTATCGAGAAACTCTCGAACTTCGGTGTCTGGCCGCTGGACGCACGTGGCCCTGTTGGTGTCGGGGACAACGGCGACAGTGCAGAGGCTGGAACAACGTGCGACACGTCTCCAGCAGTGACAGGAGCACCAACATGCACGCGCCCCGCAGGAAGACGGCTGTGTTGTGGCGAGTAGGGAGACGACGTGCCGTCACTCAGCGACCCGCTCCCCGGTAACACGATGTTCGCCATGGCGGATGTGACGCGTCTGCCCTCCGGTGTCTCGATTTGCACGGCCAACGAACAGGAGGCGCGATGGAGTCCCTTGCGAACATAAGGAATGAACAGCTGGTAAGTCGGTCCCCAGGTGGTCGGCGTCAAATACGTTTGCCAGCTCCCTTCGTCGAAGCGAAACGTGTGCAGTGGCTGGCTGCGCTGCTCGGGCGTGCCATGATCGTCGAACAAGAAAATCGTGACGTCCCCTTCGACTTCCACCGGAGTTGGCGAATTGGCGGTGAGAAACACGATCTGGCCGGCAAACCCCCGCGCCGGCAACTCGTCCAGTCCCCGACCTTCCGCCGGCTGCCAGATGCAAACAACTTTTGTCGCCGGGTTTTTGGCATCCGCCTTGACGTGCTTGTCTGTCTTGAACGAGGGCAGCTTCATCGTGGCGCAGCCCGAGACGTGCATCAGCGTCACGCTGAGCGTCAGAAACAGAGTCGGCAAGTAGGTCGATCGCGGCATTCGCTTTCTCATCGGAACACGAAAGTTTTAGGGCTGAGTCGGATCGGCCAACGTCGGTGTCATACGACGCGAACTGCTCGGCGCGCCGAGTTCCAGATTCTCGATCGGAACGTCGCGTGGGCCGGGGGGCAATTCGTACGGTTGCAGGCCAGGCTCCTCGGGCACACCGAACAGCGGGCCGTGAACCGCTTCCGCCGCGTGTTCGACATAGTGCAGCCGCGCCGCTTCAACCTGTTTGATCATTTCAGAATCGACGGAATTGTGGACGACCCTGGGCGTCAGGAAGATCAACAGTTCGGTTCGTCGCGATGACACGCTGTCGTAACGAAACGCGCGACCGATCACCGGCACGTCACCAAGCCACGGGACTTTGCGTTCATTGACAACATCCAGCGTCGTGATCATGCCGCCCAAGACCACGGTTTGGCCGTTGGGGACGCTAATCGTGGTGCTGGCCTTGATGATATCTTTGATCGGAGATTCGATGACATTGCCGTTATTGGCGTCGGTAAACAACGGCACTCCCTGCCCGGTGTACTGGCTTTTCTCGGCGGACACCTCCATTACGATCACTTCGTCCGGACTAATGCGCGGCGTGACGGACAAGATGACGCCCGCTTGATCCTGTCGGACCACGGGATTTGCCGAGCCCGTGCCGCTGACCGCGACGCCGTCGACGATCGGCACCTGCTGCCCGACTTGGATCGTCGCCAGCTGATTGTCCAGCGTTCGTATCTGCGGGCGGCTGAGGACATCGATCTTCCGCTTGGCCGCCAGCGCCCGGACCAGCACGTTGACCGATTCCGAACCGGCCGACAGCACCATGCCTCCGTAGCCCAAGTCGCTGTTCACGCGGCCCAAACTGAAACTGCTAAGTCCCTGAGTGCCCACCGCGGACGTGTTGTTTGCGGGATTGTTGCCCAGCGGCTGATTGTTGAAGTTGAAGCCGGGCACGGCTGCTTGAGAAATGATCTGCTGCGTCGTCGTTTGTGGCAACCCCATCGGTGTCATTGTGTTGGTGATGGTAACCAAGTCGCTGATCGCGCTGCGGTTGAACAAGACGGAATCTTGAACGCCAAGTTCAACGCCAAATTCGTCGTTGTTGCTGAGTACCACCTCGACAAGCAGTGCTTGGATAATCACTTGCGGTGGAGGCTGGTCGAGTTGCTCGGTCAACTCCAGAATCTCGTCGTAGTGCCGCGGCGTCGCGCTGATTAGCAGACTGTTGCTGACGAGTTCCGGGACCACGATGACCTCGCGTTCCACTTGCTCGACCGTGCTGACCAGATTCGGATCGACCTGAGCCACATCACGCCGCGAGGCGAGGAACTGATTGATCGCATCGGCCACGTCGCGTGCTGGGCTGTTGCGCAACTTATAAACGACGCTCCGCCGCTGCCGTAAATCGCTTTGGTCCAGACGCAACAGGATCGCTTCCATCACCCGCAACGCTTCGGCACCGCCGGTGGCGAGAATGCTGTTCGTGCGGACATCGACCGAGAACTTCATCGGAATCAAGCTGCTGCTCGCGTCCTCGGCTCCCGCGATTTGAACTCCCAGTCGCTGTTGTTGCGCGGGCGACGAGAAGAGTGTCTCCAGCAACCGTCCCATCGCGGTGGCGTCGGCGTTGGCCAGCGTAAACACTTTGATCTCCGCGACCATGGCCGTCGGCGTATCCAATTGCCGGATCAACTCGGCCATCAACGCCATGCTCTGTTCGGGCGCGGTAACGACGAGACTGTTTGTCCGCGGGTCGGCACTGGCTCGGATATCGGAGAGAATGCCGGAGCGTATCTGTTCCCGGTTCACGCCGTCGGCGGCCAGAAACTGCAACACGACGGACTTCGCCGATTGAGATCGTCGACTTGAACCCGCCCCGCCGACAGCTCGTTCTCCTGCGCCGCCGCCACTCAGTGACGAAGCTCCTGTTCCCGCTTGCGCCGCAGGCTGATTCAGCGGGTCGCTCAGCGCGCTCCGCAGCGCTGTGTTAATCACGTCGACCAGCTCTTCGGCCACCGCGTTCCGCAAGGGAAAGATCCGCATCTGGCTGACCGCTTTCGACTCGTCGTGGTCGATGCGTTGGATCAGCGCCGCCACTTCATCGAGGTCTCGCGGCGCTCCTTGGACGATCAGCGAGTTCGTGCGGACATCAACCACGGCTTTAATCCGCGCCGCCAATCCGCCCTTGGGTTCGTAAAAGTCTTCCAGCAATTCGAGCACTTGCGTGGCCACTGCCTGCTTTAGCGCAAATACGCGAAACACAGAACGCGGGTCGCCCGGCTGATCGAGCTTGTCGGCCAATTCCAGCACGACCGGCATCAACGCCGCCGGCGCGACAATCAAGACCGCATTCGGCGACCGCACCGGGATGATCGAAACGCTAGCCGCGGATTCAAAAGACTTCGGTCGCTCGAAGACGCCTTTCAAGAGTTCGGTCAGCGATTCTGAGTTGACGAAAGACAGCATCAACAGGTGAATCTCTGGAGCGGCCCCGACACCGAGTTTCGCGATCTCAGCGACGAGTTTGGCGACCGCGTCCACGTCGTTGCTGTCGCCGCGCAAGATCAGTACGCCAAGATCTTCGATCACTTCGACCGTGACGTCACCACGCAGCTGTTCGATCGTCTCCAGTGCGTTTGACGGATTCTGTCTTGGAGCGACAGTGGGCGTTGCCGTCGGTTCGGGCAACTGGCGTGCCGCAACGCGTTGCGTCCGCTGTTGAAGGCGGAGCCCATTGAGTGGCGTTTGGACCTGTCTGGCAACGCTGGCCACATCATCCACGCCGGCGATCAGCCGCTCGGACGTCCCCGGCCGAATTTTTTGTGTGTCGAACGATCGGACCAAACGCGTGACGGCGTCGGCAAGTTGCGGCGGCGTTTGCAGGACCAGTTCATTCTTGGGCAAGTCCGTCGTGACCGCAATCTGAACTGGCGCCGAGCCCGTTCCGCGAAGGTCAATACGAAAGGAAAGCGGTTGATGCGGCTGGCCCGTTGGTGTCGCCCAGTCGCGGCACGCCTGGAATAATCGCTCGGCCACGAAGTCGGCCCGTTGCTGTCTCATTGCTAAACGCAGAATCTGAGCATTGCCCGCCGCGCTGGACGTCGTAGAAAGGAAGCCCGCTTGGCGAACGGGGGACTGTCGCCCCGGTTCAACTTGAGTTGGCGGTAGACGGCGCATGTTCGAGCTCGACGCGGGCGAGTTGTGCATCGTCGCCCCCGCTCCTTCCATCCCCGGCTGTCGCGGACGCGCAGCGATGATCGGCCGTTCATATTCCACGCGCCCGGCGTCTAGCTCCAGGACCAGCAAGTAATCGCCCTTGGCAACCAACCGAAAGCCTTTCTCTTCGATCTCGCGATTGAGAATGCGAATCGCTTCGGTGTGCGTGTGCAGCGTACGGTCAAACCGCGAGTAAAAACCGGGCGGTTCGTCCGGCATCACCAACGCGACGTTCATGGATTTGGCCAGCTCTTCAAGCACTCTCCGCCAGCGCGACTGCACGTGATTCAAGCGAATCTGGCCCTCCGGCCGCGCGGTTGCTTCCTGTGAGTTGGGCTGATCGAACGACTGGCGAGCACCAGTAGCGGCCGGTCGCTGCCGAGGAAGTTGAGCGTCGCAGCGCGCGGGCCGCGCGAAGATCACCGCGGCCAGGCAGCTGGTGCCCAGCAGACAGCTCGTTATCCGTGGAAACAACAACGGTCGCGATCCTTCGCAATCGACTAAGGGGATGCCCTCGACCCGCCGGCGCGATCCGAGCGCAAAGTCTGCGTAATCCAATCCTCCTCTAGTATCGGTACAGATTACCAATTAGTTGAGATGAAGATGCTTGCGGCTTCGGTGCCACTGCTGGCTCGCAAGCAGTGTTGTCCAAGATGGGTGCGGCAGTGCTTGCAAGCAAGCAGTGGCACTCGTCAGATCGCTAGCCCGGATAATTCATGAACGGGTGAGTATTCTTCAAAACATACGTTTGTAAAAAGAGTTACGGCTATCTTGCCCAAAACACCGCGCAAATCAGCCGCCAGGCGATAGCGCGCGGTTCTCTCGAAGTTCGCGAGAACCGCAGGCTATCGCCAGGCGGCTGATGAATAATCCGGGCTAGCAGCCGCGACATGGCGGCGGGCCGTTACTCTCGGGCGGCGGGCTGATTCACGTCGCTCTCGGTTGCCGGAACACGTTCCATCGAGCGCAGGTTCTTGCCCAGCTTAAGCCGCCACCGCGTATCGTTGTAATCCAGCAATACGAAGTCTTCGCCGATGGCTCGGACGACAGCTTCAATTCCGGCGGCGAAAAAGGGCTTTCCCGGACTGATGACGACGTTCGTGTTATTCAGACGGTCGTACAGCCACGCCTGACGTTGGTCATCCTGAGCGAAAGCAGCCACCAAGTAAGTGAATTCCGCCGGATCGATTTCGGGCTCTGCCGGTTCTTCCCGCGCCGGCGGCCGCTCAACGATCTTCGGCATCGGTTTGGCAAACGGATTATTGGCGATCAGGTTCGCGTATTCCGCCGCCGACGTATTGGCGGAGGGATCGATCATCGGGTTTGTGCCGGTGGGAAACAACCGTTGCCGCGGTGGCGCGTCGTTCAACGCGAGACCTTCCGCCATGATCGTGACCCGCAAGATCGGGTCGCCGCGATCTTGAGTGCTATCGATATTCAGCACCGTAACATGTTGGGCCAGGTCGGTTCGAGAGAAGCGACGAAGAAACAAACAGAGTTGATCGAGCCTGGCTTCCGCGTTGATCGAAACCAGGACTCCCACGCAGGCGTCGTTCTTGCTCATGACTCGGTCGGGATACACCTTGAGCGCGGCGAAGCCGCAGTCCTGCGCGAGATCGGTCAACCATTGCTGGTATAGCCGCTGGGCCGTGAGTGGATCAGGCGGCAAGCTCCGTTGTTGCCAGAGCTTTAGCGTAGCCTCGGCAAGAGACAGCTCGGCCAATTGCCCGATTTGTTCGGCGATCTGTTCATCGAGACGATCCAGCTGCGCGCGGCTGCGCCGGATTGGATCGAACATCACGCGATCGAAGAGCCGACCGCCCTGCCACGTCAGCAGGCCAAGCACCAAGATCGCAAGTAATAGTTTCTCGCTACGACGCATGCGGGCTACTCGCTCTCGTTTCTGACAGGCCGCCGCTGTTGGGACACCACTTCGGCATCCAGCTGAAGCAGAATCGGATACTCCAGATCGTTCCCCGCGGACCCGACGGGATTCGGTCGAATACGAAAGCCGCCTTGTTCGGCGAGCCGTTGCGTCAATCGTTCCGCATCCTGGCGCTCCCGGGCGAAGCCGGTCGCCGCAGTCGTCCCCAACGCCTCGCCCGAGCCAAGATCAAACCGCCAGGCGTCGAGATAGACGCGTTCCGTTCCAGGCATTTCCGCTGCGATCTGCTGCATTTGTTCGAGCCAATCAACACGTCGGCTGTCCCAGGAAGTCATGAACGCCGCCGTCTCGCGGGCCGGTTCGCCCCGTTGCCATAACCTCTCTTGCTGCCGAACCTGTTGCTCCTTCTCGGCGATACGCTCATCGAGTGAACTCCGGTAGAAACGCGACGCCAGATACGACACCGACAGCAGCAGCAACAACAGCGCGAGTACTGCAACAGCAGCGTTCCGTTTGGTGTGAACGGGCTTCGCCGCGCGCCGTCGAGGGTTTAGAAAGTCGATCGCCGCAGCCGCGTCTTGGCCGCTCGCCAACAGCGCCCCCAATGACGCCACATAGGACGCCGCATCCGCGACCAGCTCAGCGGCTCGCATGCTCGTCGGCACATCGCGCGATGGGTCGAAGACAATGACTTCGCAGCCTAACCGTGCCGCCAACATGCTTTGCAATTCGGCTTCTCCCTCGGGCGGCGCGATCAACCAGACTCGCGCGATTCCGTCCGTCCCGGCGACACTTTCATGAGACATCAACGCACGCTGCACCTCGACCGACACAGCCTTTGCGGCCGCCGCTCGCGCAACATGACTGAACAACAGATCGCTGCCGCGCCAGAGGGCGGCTTCCAGCTGTTGGCCGACGACACGAACGACCAGGCGTTTCTGCTCGGCAGACAAACCGCGCGAGCGGTCCGCGCTCGCGATCGCTGCACCAATCGCGATGGTTGCGAAGCCCACGGCATGCAACTCCAGCCCGGCCGCAGCCGCGCAAGTTTTGATGTGTTGCAATAAACGAGTTGGAACGGTCGCGGTTTGTACCCAGCGGCCGCCTTGCGGCGGCGCGGCGGCGAGCGGCAAGTAGTCTAAAGCGAGCTGGTCAAGCGGCACCGACGATCGCGCGCCCGTCTGATAGCGCACGAGATCCGGCAACGATTCGTCACTGGCTTCCGGCAGCGTCAGCAGCCGCATTGCGATATCCTCGCGCGACACGAGTACGGTCAGTCGACAATCGGCTGCGGCCAGGTCACGAAGCTGCGTCTTCAGCCACCGGCCAACGCCCTCGGGGTCGTTGGCGACATCGAGTTCCTCGGGCCAAGCGCGCACGAAAGCCGCACGCACGCGAGTGGCGTTGCCCGTCACTTCAGCGTCGAGACCGCGTATCCCGGCGCGTCCCCATTCGATGACTAGGTTGTTTGGCATGCGATCATGGCCTCGTGGTTCCGTCGCGGTCTTGCTTCAGCTGTGATCTTGTAATTCCAGGGCCGAGGTCCGTCAAATCCGTCAGCGAGACGACTCGCGGGACATCGTACGCGGCGTCGATCACCGCTTCGAGCCGCGTGATGGTTTCCCCGGCGTCAAAGTAGCCGATGACTTGTCCGCTGTAGACATCGCCTCTAGCAGAGATATATCGGTCCAGCTGACGCATCTTCGCCACGTCAACATGGCCTTCGATCAGCAACCAGGCGGTTGTCGATCGGGGATCCGGCTTGCCGCGAGCCGGCGCGCCTGTCGATTGCCACTGCTGTGCCGCGACAATCGTGTCGGCCAGTGACTGCGTGATCCCCGGCACGCCGAGCAGCACTTCGCGTGGGGCCAGGTTGACATTGATGCGACCGTCGCGGGCCAGACCGTCCTGTGTCGTGAGCGCGTCGAGCACGGCGGGCAGGTAGGTCCGCATGTCGCCCGGCTCGGTCGTCCAAGGGCTTTCCCACGCCGGACTATCTCCATCCTCCGCAAACGCCGCTCCAATCAAGTCGTAGATCGATTCGATCCTGCCGGCTCGCGCTGGCTCCGCGGTGGTCGCCGCCGCCTGCTTCTGTTCGCGGACCGCAACGACGAAATTCGCTAGATCGTCGCCGAATTCCGACGAGACTTCCTCGAACAGCTTTTCCAACGAAGGCTGATTGACTTCGATCTTGCGACGCCCGTCATGGCGCACGATGCTCTCGCGACTATGCACGGTCAGCAATGATCGCCAGCCTAGTTCCAGCGCGTCCGCGGCTCGATCGGCGGCTGTTCGATAGATCACATCGTTCTCATCGGGATCGACCAGCCCATTGCGGTTCGCATCTTTGCCGTTGAGCAGTTCGGGGGTAACGCCTCGGACTTGCAGTAATTCGTCGAGCGTATCGAGCGGACCGTTCTTCGCGGCGTAGGGCGGTGACAACCGGGAATAGTACTCCGTCTCCGCGCCGTATTGGCGCGGCAGATCATCCGCATCCAGCCAATCCAGCGTGGCGTCGGCCGTCTCGACGGTCATGCCCGGCAGTTGCAGCAGGATGGCACGAGCTTCCTCTTCCTGCAGCTGATCGGCGAGCACGCGCTGGGCCAACGTGTTGAGATTCAGCTTGCTCGATTCGTCGGTCAAGCCAAATCGAATCGCCTGCGACGTCCCGCCGTGCCCGCGCGGCGCGAACACGCTGAAGCGGCCACGCCCGCGCGCGACATCGGATTCGGCCAGCAGAACGTCTTGCAACTGGCTTGGGTTGTCGAACACGCCTTCGCCCGCAAAATCAAACCGCTGTTGCAACATGGCAGCGGCATACTGAACGCCTGAGTCCGCCAGAACGCGCGATTCGACTTTCCGGCCGTGCATTGTCACGGCTTGATATTCAGAGATCATCGTTTCCGAAAACGTGTATGCACCGAGCGCCAACAGCACGATCACGACTAGCACTACGAGCAGGACCGACGCGCGACGAGGTGTCGTTCGTAGGGTGGGCTGTGACCGCAGAATTGTAGACGGCACACTCCGTGTGCCGAATTCCGCACACGGAGTGTGCCGTCTACATGGTGAGTGAGATGACGCACAAATCACGCTCATGCCTCCGACGCAGGTACGGGGACGATCAAGCGGTATTCGCCGGGCGATGTCTGGCCGCTCGTCGTTGGTTCCGCGGCGGACGCCCTGCGAAAGCCGATCATGATCTCGACCGCTTGTGGCAACTCCTGCCGCTCGACGCTGTCCCACTGCTCGAACCAACTGCCGCGCGCGAAATAGCGAAAGCGGATCGTCTCGACTTCCTCGGCCAGCAGGTCTTGCGGCGAGACATTCATCGCGGCTTCCAAGGAGGCCGTGTCCCGAGCAATCCTCGCCAAACCAAGCGTTCCTTGTCCCGGGGCCGAGGCGGCGCGAATCTCCCAGCGAACCGACTGCGGCGCGACCGGTCTCTCGCCGCTCGGCGCATCGATCTGCAGGACCAGTTTCTGACCATCGCCAACGATCCCGATGCTTCGTCCGACGTAAAGCTCGTCCGGTTGAACGACGTCGATGCGCGTCACGTCGCTTGCTCTCATCGGAAGTTCGGGACCAGCAACACGCCGAAACACGACCGAACGCACGTCAAGCGAAAGCCGCTCGAACAAAGCGCGAGTAACCTGCATCCGTTCCGTCTGCCGCTGACCCGCGTCCGCGTACCGCCAATGCTGGTCAAGCGCCGCATAGACCGCTGTCAGGATCACCAGACTCAGTCCCAAGGCCAGCAAAATCTCGATCAGCGTATGCCCTGCACGGCTGCGACGGCGTGGCGAACGCGGCATCGGCGTTTCCAGCGAATCAGTCTCGTGCGGGCGGAAATGACTCATCCGTCGGAATCCTTCGACTCGGTCGCGCTCGGCGGGGCTGTGTTCGGCGGCGTTGCCGGCTGGCCACGCGTTCTGTTGCCGGATCGGCGCGGAGGAAATGCCGATGTTCGGCGCGGCGCTTCGTCGACAAACAGCCTTGGATCACGCAGGTAGCGCCGCAGCGTATGGGACGTGTCGCCCAATGAACTCTGCCCTCGGTGCGACACTCGAAGTTCGACGAGTTGCAGGTTCGGCCAAGGACCATCGCTGACCGTTACTCGCCACGACCAAGTCGAATCGTCATCGAACGCCTGATTGGAGACCGCCTTGATCGGCGTGATCCCCGACACTAGCTCGCCCAACTTCGATTCACAGCGGAGGATCGCTTCGGTCTGCAATTGCGACTGTGCCGCGGCGCGTGCGCCCGAAGCAAGCAGCTGCGCGAGCGCCGCCAGTGATGTCAGGAAAATCGCCAGGGCCAGCAGTAATTCGAACAGCGTCAGGCCGTTGCGCGGCGATCGGGCAAGCCGTCTTCGGCGAGTGACGATGTGGGCTGTCGGCATCATGCGTCACTCCGTTTCACGAGCGTCGAGGCACTCGCGGCACCCGTCAGGCCGCGGACTTCCAGCTGAACGGCGCGTCCCTCGCGGTCGCGAATCTCGAACTCCGCGCTCGTGGAAGTGCCGTTGGGAGCGAAGACCACCGGCGCGGACCAAGTTCGGTCTCCTAGCAGATTGCCATTGGCCAGTTTGCGGATTGCCCGGTCTTCGAGCCGCTCGCGGGCGTCGTCCGCGGTCCAAAAATAGAGCGGCTCGGGCAACTCGACATGAATCGCTTCCGCCGCGAGTTGGTCAGCAGAGTGGGAACTGACCTCTTCGCCTCCAAACCGAATTCCTTGATCCCGGCGGGGCAGGATCACCAGATGTCGGCCGTCCGGTTCAAAGCGGCACTCGAACGCTTCGCCTTCGTCGACCGCTCGTAACCTTGCGGCGCTTAACGTGGTGCGAACCTCCATCGCGGCTTGCTGGATTCGATGTGTGTCATACATTCGCCCGACGACAGGAATCGTGACAGCCGTGATCGCCACCAATATCGCCAGCACGAGTAGCATTTCCAACAGCGTGAAGCCCGCCGCGCGCGAGCTTGCACGCTGGTTGATCCGAACGAGGATACTGGATTGCGCCGGCGTCATTTGACACCTTCGTCCCAATTGTTGATGTCGTCGTGGGCACCGTTGTCATTCTTCTGGTCAGGCCCCGCCGACCAGATCGCCGGTTTGACCGCGCGGCGATGACGAGACGTCGGGAATTCGTAGTACAACGTCTGCCCCCACGCATCGACGGGCAGCTTCTCGACGTACGGTGTTATCACTCGTCCGTCATCACCATTGCCAGGGTTCATCAGCAAGGCGAAGACTTCGGCCGGGGAACCGACGGGATACTCACCTTCGTGTTCAGCGGCGTACAGTCGCAACGCGCCTTCCAGCCCCGCGATGCTGATTTGCGTGGTGCGGATCATCGCTTTCCGTTGCCGATTGAACAGGCTGGGTGTGACGATGGCGGCAAGCAAGACGAGAATCCCCAAGACGAGCAGCACTTCGAGCAAAGTGAAGCCGCGCGATCTCGGTCCAGCGGCTGAGTGGCTACGACACGGCACTAGTTCACCTCCCTTTACGTCAGCACGCCGGAACTTTGGAAGATCGGCAATAGCAACGCGGCCACCACAAACAGAATCAAGCCGGCGATCAGAAACAGCATCACCGGCTCGAGCAAACGAACAAACAGCTCCAACCGCAGCTGCGCGTCACGTTCCAAGTTGTCGCCGATTTCGATCAGCACTTCCTCCAGATTGTTCGAGTCGGCACCCACGGCGATCATCTCGACGACTTCTTCCGGAAAGTAACCGCTGGCGGCCAACGGCTCGGTCAACGACGCACCGCTGGCGATGTTCTCGGAGCCGGCGGCGATGGCGTTGCTGAGCAGCCGGTTGCCGGTGGCGTCCTTGGCGATTCGCAGCGCCCGCAGAATCGGAACGCCATTAGTCAGCAGCGTTCCCAGGATGCGGCAGAATCGCGAAATGGCCAGACTCTGCATCACCGGCCCGATGCCATAGGCGGACAGACGCAGATGATCGAGCCGGAGCCGCCCTGCCTCGGTTGCCAAATACCTCGCACCAACAAACAGGGCCACTCCAATCAGAACCAGCAGCAAGATTCCGTAGTCGTGCAAGAAGCCGCTGAAGCCCAGCAGCGCCGTCGTCGCCCACGGCAATTCTCCCCGCGCGCTGATGCGTTCGAAGATCGGCGCGAATTTGGGGACAAAGAAAACCAGCAAGCCCGTGACGATAATCGTCCCCATGGTCAGCAGAAACACGGGATAAGCCAGCGCGCCAATCACCTGGCCTTTCAGCTCTTGCTGCTTCCGCGTAAACACCGCGACCCGTTTGAGCACCTGATCGAGAAAACTTCCTTCCTCGCCGGCGCGGACCATGCTGACGGCCAGTTCGGAAAACGCCTGGGGATGAAGTGTCATCGCCTCGGCCAACGGCGTTCCCTCCGCAACTTGATCGTGAACCGCGTGAAGAACCTCCTGTAGCGGTTGGCTCGAAGTGCGTCGCCCAAGCAATTCCAAAGCCCGCAACAAGGGAACGCCAGAGCGCAGCAGGTCCGACAGCTGCGAATAAAACACGGCCACGTGACGTTTCCGAACACCACGAGTAAACCAGTTTGAAAACGCGACGCGCGGCGCGGCTGGTTCAATTCGAACCGGGAACAAGTCTCGCGCGGCCAACATCCGCGAAACGTCTTGCTCGCTCGCCGCCTCTTCGCGGCCGCTCACTTCTTGGCCAGATCCTTGCAGGGCCACATAGTCGAAATTGGGCATGGTCGAATTATACCAAATCGTTTTTCGTGATCCGCAAGACTTCGTCGATGCTGGTCGTGCCGGCGGCGACGTATTGCCAGCCGCATTGCCGCAGTGTTGTGAGCCCATGGCCAAGGGCGTAGTTTCGTAGCTCGGTCGCAGTCGACCGCTGTACCGTCAGCCGACGGACTTGGTCGTCGGTCGCCAACAGCTCGAAGATCGCGCGGCGTCCGAGAAACCCGGTGTTACGGCATTCGCGACAGCCGTTGGCCTTCCACAGCTGCGTCGGCAAGGGCCGTGGAAAGTCTTCGGGTGATTCGTCAACCGTCGGCTGATAGGCGACTTTGCAAGCCGGACACAAGACGCGGATCAACCGCTGACTCAACACGCCGGCCACGGTGCTGGCGACGAGATACGGTTCGATTCCCATGTCGATCAGCCGCGTGAACGAGCTGGCCGCGTCGTTGCTGTGCAGCGTGCTGAAGACGAGATGCCCGGTCAGCGCGGACTGGATGGCGATCTCGGCCGTCTCGCGGTCGCGGATTTCGCCGACCAGAATGATGTCCGGGTCGTGACGCAGGATGCTGCGCAAGCCGGAAGCGAAACTCAGCCCAATCTTCGCATGCACTTGGATCTGCATGATCCCTTCGGTGTGGTACTCGACGGGGTCCTCGATCGTGATGATCTTTGTGGCGGTGTCCTTGATTTCGTTGAGCGCACTGTACAGCGTGGTTGTTTTGCCATGCCCGGTCGGGCCCGTCACGAGCACGATGCCGTACGGGTTCGAAATGAGTTTGCGAAACCGCTGGGCCAAGTCGGGCAGCATGCCGACGTGGTCGAGACTGAAGACCATCTGCCCCTTGTCCAACAACCGCAACACAACTCCTTCGCCGTACAGCGACGGGATGATCGATACGCGGACGTCGATCTCGCGCCCGGCCACGCGCAGCTTCATGCGGCCATCCTGTGGCAGTCGTTTTTCGGCGATGTTCAGTTTCGCCATGATCTTCAGTCGTGTGATGATCGCGGCGTAGAACTGGCGGATCTCGGCCGGCACCGGCTGGACCCACAACATGCCGTCGATGCGATAGCGGATCGTCAGGCCTTTCATTTGCGGTTCGACGTGGATGTCGCTGGCGTGCTGACGAAGCGCTTCGGTCAACAGCTCGTTAACCAATCGCACGACCGAAGCGGTCAGGGCCAGTTCGGTCAGTTCGTCGGCGTCGTGGACGTCTTGCGCAGGATCCTGGTCGAAGTCGAGCGGGCGTCGCGAGACGAGTTCGTCGATCGTGTCGCCGCCAACGCCCAGATTGTCTCGAATCAGCTCGACGATATCTTCTCGTCGCGCGAGCACTACTTCCAATTCGTAACCGCTCAGCGATCCCAGCTCGTCAAGTCCTTCCAGGTCGAAGGGATCGCTGGCGGCCACCAGCACGCGGCCATTCTGTCGCCCGAGCGGCATCAGCGTATGGCGAAAGACGGCACCGGTGGGAAACTCGGCGAGCAGTTGCCGATCGACTTCAAACTCGTGCAAGTCGACATACCGCAAGCCGAGTTCATCGGCCAATGCCGGGAGAATCTCTTCCTCGCGGATCAGGCCGAGTTCGACGAGGACGCGGTCGACGCGGCGACCATCCGATTGCTGGCGGGCCAGATCAATTTGCTCCTGGTCAACCAGCCGGCGGCGGAGAAGAACCTCATCGATAAGCATGCGACTGCTTTCGTTACTTGTCACGGCCGTCCGGGCTCTGGGGCGTTGCCGAGTTTGGACTCGTGCCGGCTGGCTCGTCGGCTGGTTTGTCCGGCGAGGTCCGCTCGGGGGCCGTTTCCGTGGCGGCCGAACTGCCTGCGCTGCGCGTCGTGCTGACGCGGATTCGCGGGCTCAGCGATTCGAGCGCCCGTCCGATGACGATCACGTCCGCGTTCGGCAATGAGAGGATTCGCGTGGTGGTCACGCGACGCTGCGGTGCGGAATCGGCCGCGGGATCGGCCACGTCGTACGCTGCCAAGATCTGTTCGATCGACGCCAGTTTTGCGTTGCTCGCGGTGACGAACAGCCGGTTCGTCCGCGCGTCCGTTGTGATGGTCGGGTCCGTCGAACCTGGGCCACGAGCCGCAGCGGCGATGTCCGTTGCGGATGACGCGGACAGGGCTGGCGGCAAGCCGAACATCGTGCGAATCAACCGCTCGGCGTCGTCGGCGCGGACGTACCGCAGCGCAAACGATTTGAAATCCAGGCCCGTGCCGCCGGTCGCGGGACGTTTGAACGCCCCCGCGTCCAGCAAGCGTTGGATCAGCCGCAGATTGCTCCCAGTATCCATGACCAGCAGCGAATTCGTTGCGTTCAGAGCGACAACCTTGCCGTGCGGGCCCTGTAGCTGTTCGACTTGGCTCGCCGCCAGAGCCGCATCCATGTCTTCGTGCGCGAAGATCACACTGACCAATTCGTTGTTGCCATAGCCGGCCAACTCGTCGGCCGTGACGGTGGGGACCAAATTGGCGGGAATCCCCTTTTCGAGATTCACGCAGACCAAAAATCGGTCGCGTCGGACCAGCACAAAACCACGTTGCAGAAGATACCCGTTCAAGATGTCGAGGGCTTCGCGCGGGCTGTAGCGCCCTTTGTCGTAGTAGTTGAACGTGCCGGGCGGAACGTCGGTCAGGTCGAGCGTCAGCTCGGCGACATCGGCAAACTTGATCAGGACGTCTTCCCAAGGAGCGAACCGGAAACTGAATGACAGCGTGGATTCGGGCGCTTCGGCGTTGTCGCCGCGAGCATCGTCGTCTGTTGCCGCAGGCGGATTATCCGGCGCGACAGCATCAAACGAAGCGACGGGCGGCTCCTGGGCAGCGAGAGAACCACCCGATGCAAACGCGGCAACGATCACCAGCAGCAGCGCTCCCCAGTGATCGCCGGGGAGAGCGTTCACCTGTCGATCCGTTTTCACAGAGACACTCATTTAGCTTCCTTGCGTTGGTTGATCGTCGGCGCTGGAGTCGTCTTTGCTGTCCGCTCCGTCCGTCGAGCTGTCGGGCGTCGCGTCTTTCGTCTCTTCCTTCGTCTCTGCTTTCGGCTCTTCTTTATCGGTGGTGTCCGCGGCGGGCGTTTTCGCGTCTTCCGGCTTCGAACTATCGTCGGTTTTTGCCGCGGGCTCTTTCTCGGTCTTTGCCGCTCCCGCGTCGGAGGCCTTCTTCTGACCGGCAACAAGTTCGGCCGGAGTCAGGAAGCCATCCTTGTTCGAGTCAAGCGTCTTGAATTCGGCGAGCTTCGCTCGTGGCCATTCGTAGAGACCGAGTTGACCGTCTCCGTCTTTGTCCAAGGCTTGAATCGCTTCGGAGAGATCGGCCAGCGTCTTGCGACTTGGCGTGGCAGGTTTGGTCGTTGGCGTTGCTTTTGCCGGGTTCGTCAATTCGGCACCGGGTTTGGCATTTGGATCGCGGCCAAGTTCAGTTGCATCTGGCTCGACGCTCTTCGCTGCGACCGCCACGCGTTGCCCCTCGGGGATCGGCTTGGCGGATGGCTCGCGACCGTCGTTGAGCGGGATCTCGTCTTGCGGCTGGTCGCTCTTCCGAATAATGAGCGGCGCTTTCGGATCATCACCATCGGACCGTCGTCCGTTACCCTTCGTCGCTTCATCGTCCCCACCTTCTTGGTTCAGCGGTTGTGGAGCTTCACGCGACCCGTTGTTGGCTTGGTCGGCGGCAGGAGGCCGGTAACCGCCGGGAGAATCCGAGTCCGCTCCATCGGCACGGCAAACGCACACTAAGTCTTTTGTAGTCCAAGGACTCGGGCAAGATAATCGGTATTCCAACC
>JAQBZB010000128.1 GCA_027622275.1 Planctomycetota bacterium
GTTAAGAAATCAAGTTATGACAAATCTGGGGGCCTCGCGCTAGCCGTGTTATGAGAAATGCGGGCTAACGTGAGTCGTCGATGAAAACTGACCAACCGAAGGTTTCGGCAGGGCGAAGCGCTGAGTTTTGGGAGGGCGAAGCTCCCGCTGAGCCGGTTCTTTGGGAGGGCGAAGCTCCCGCTGAGCCGGTTCGGCAGGAGCCTCACCCTCCCGTAACGATTCACCTGCCGCTCGCCTAACGGCGCACGCTTGGACTACCCGTTCGTGTATGCCCCTTTTAGAATGGCGACGTCACATCGAACACCGCGAACTGCAAGTCGCCACACTTGAAGACATTACCGTGAAGACGTTACTCAGCGAAGAGGAACTCCAGGCTGGCGTCGCCCGGATGGCGATCGAGATCGCTGCCGCGTATGGCGAGCGGCCGCTCACGATTGTGGGAGTCTTGACCGGCAGTATCGTCTTGTTGGCCGATTTGATCCGCCAGCTTGATATCCCGCTCCGCGTCGGCGTTCTTCAGGCGAGCAGCTATCGCAGCGGGGCGACTCGCGGCGCGCTGACAATCAACTCGGAGATGATGCTTGACGTCGCCGAGCGGGATGTCTTGGTGGTTGATGATATCTTCGATACCGGCCACACGCTGGTCGAAGTCGTTGCCAAGCTGAAGGAGTTGGCACCGGCCTCGGTCAAGACGGCGGTGTTGCTTCGCAAGCGGGGACGGCAGGAAGTTGATTTCAGTCCCGAGTTCGTCGCGTTCGATATCCCGGACGAGTTCGTCGTTGGTTACGGGTTGGATTATGCGGACCAATATCGGCATCTTCGTTACCTGGCGGTCCTCGAGCCGGACGATCTGGCCAGTGACAGATCATGAATCCCATGCGGTTATTGATGGTAACTCCCCGGTATTGGCCGTTGGTTGGCGACACGGAACGCGTGACCACGAGGCTCGCGAACGAGTTCTGTGTGCGCGGTTGTCCAACCACCATTCTCACAGCGCGATGGCACAGCAACTGGCCGGAGTCCGTCGTCCATCGTCACGCCGTTGTCAAGCGGCTGCCAGGATCGCCGCGAGGCGGTTGGACCACGTTCCGTTACATGCGTGCGCTCGCGCGTTGGGTTCGGCAGCACCGTGCCGAGTTTGATGTTGTCTACGTCATGAATCTGCGGCAGGATGCCTACGCCGTCGTCGGGGCGTTGGGATCCCTCGACCCGCCCGTCGTGTTACGTTCCCAAGGGGCTCGGGCGACTGGCGATTGTCATTGGCAAGAACACGCCCGTTTTGGCAGACGCATTCGTAAACGTTGTCAAAGCGCGGCCGCGATTGTGGCCTCGACGGACGTCAGCGCGGACGAATTGTTACGCGCCGGCTACTCGTCGGTCCACAGAATCGACTACGGGGCGGAGGCGTTGGAGCCGCGCAGCGCTGCGTCCCGGTTTCACGCTCGGGAAGCGTTGGCCGCCGCGAACCAAGATCTCGAAGTTGCCGAGTTTGCTCCGGTTGCGATTTGCGTTGATCGCTTTGCCGAAGGACGCGCCTTAGCGGATCTGGTGCGAGCTTGGCTTCCCATCGCGGATCGCTGGCCAAGTGCGAAATTGTGGTTGATCGGCGACGGGCCGCTGCGGGATTCGCTGTACGACAGCATTGTCGAATTCGGCTTGCGACAGCAGATCGCGATGCCCGGCAGCTTTGATGAGCTAAGCGAGTTGTATCATGCAGCCGATTTGTTCGTGTCCCCGTCGCCCGACTATGGCACGTCGCAAGCGTTAGTCGAGGCGATGGCGGCGGGGCTGCCGATCATCGCCACGGATACGCCCGACTTGCGCGAGCTGATCGACGATGCGATCCAGGGTTATCTCGTTCCGCCAGGCGACCGGCAACGGCTGTCCGAACGAATCGCCCAACTGATTGACGCCACCGAGTTAGCACTCCAATATGGCCTTGCCGCACGCCGGCGAGCGAACGAGTGTTTTTCACTTTCTCGTGTTGTCGAGGATCACATCACCTTGTTTAAGCAGCTCATTTATTCGGCATCGCGAGGGACCGCATGACGATTCGCGTTCTTCAGATTATTCCAACGTTGGTTCGCGGCGGTGCCGAGAAGCAGTTGACCGAGTTGGCGATCGGGTTGCCGCGCGATGAGTTCGAGGTCCACGTCGCCGTACTCACACATACCGGACCGTACGAAGAAACGCTGCGGACACACAATGTCCCCGTCACGGTCATCGGCAAGACGTGGAAGGTCGATCCGTTTGCGTACCGGCGATTGAAAGCTTGCATCAAGCGACTCCAGCCCGATCTCGTTCACACCTGGATCTTTGCCGCCAACTGTTACGGCCGGCAAGCCGCCTTCTCGGCCGACGTCAAGCATGTGCTGGCCGGGGAACGTTGTGTTGACCGGTGGAAAGTGTGGCACGAGTTCGCCATCGATCGAAGGCTCGCCAAGCGGACGGAGCGGATCGTCACCAACAGCACCGGCGTCCGCGACTTTTACAGCGCACACGGAATTCCTGCCGACAAGTTCGCCATCATTCCGAATGGCATCCGACCTTTCGAGCCCTGTGGCGAGTTGACTCGCGAGCAATTGCTCGACGAACTCGATCTTCCCGCCAGCGCGAAGCTGATCGGCTCCGTGGGGCGACTCTGGCCGCAGAAACGAGTCAAGGATTTAATGTGGGCCGCCGAACTGTTGAAGGCAGCTCGCGACGACACGCATCTCTTGCTCATCGGCGATGGTCCGCAGCGGGACGCTTTGCTCCGCTTCCGCAACGAAGTTCACATCGCGGATCGCGTTCACTTTCTGGGCGAGCGGGATGATGTGCGGGAATTGCTGCCGCTGTTGGATTGTTTCTGGTTGGCGAGCGGATACGAAGGCCAATCGAACGCGATCATGGAAGCCATGTCCGCCGGCGTGCCTGTCGTGGCGTCGGATATTCCCGGCAATCGAGATCTCGTCGTGCCGGAACAAACAGGCTACTTGGTCCCCGTGGGCGACTCGGCCGAGATGGCGCGTAAAACGCAACTCATCATTGATGACGCCGACCGAGCCGCGAAGTTTGGCGAAGCGGCACGGACGCGCATGCGTGAGGAATTCTCGGTCGAGAAGATGGTGCAACGCCACGCGGAGTTGTATCGAGAACTCGTGTTTCCGTAGCCTGCGTGAACCCGGATTATTCATGAACCAGTCAGCATTGTTCAGAAAATACGTTTGTGAAAAGAGTTACGGCTATCTTGTTTCAAACACCGCGTAGATCAGCCGCCACGCGCTAGAGTGGGGTTCACTCGGAGTTTGCGAGAACCGCAGGCTAGCGCCAGGCGGCTGATGAATCATCCGCGTTAAGGTTTCCCGTTTGTCGCGATGGAAGGGACGATGTATATTCTTTGTAGATACATTTCGCAGCGGAGGTCGGCGTATGGCAACGATACAGAAGTGGGGAAACAGTTTGGCCGTCAGGATTCCCACGGCGATCGCTGGGCAGTTGGCGGTAAAAGATGGAGCCACCGTCGATTTGGAAGTGCGTGACGGAGAACTTGTCGTCCGTCCCACCCAGCCCGTCTCGCTGAGCCTCGAAGATCTATTGCGGGACTGCAAGCCGTCCCAATTGCATGGGGAAACGGACTTCGGTCCCGATGTTGGACGGGAGACGATCGAGTGAAACGGCGGGCATACATCCCCGACCGCGGTGACTTTGTGTGGGTTAGTTTGCAGCCCACGGCCGGACATGAACAATCGGGGCGGCGGCCCGCGCTGGTCGTCAGTCCGAAGAGCTACAATCGGCGGACTGGACTGTGTATTCTCTGTCCAGCGACTCGGCAACAAAAGGGTTATGCCTTCGAAGTCGAAGTCTCGAATCCGGATGGGACGAGCAGTGTCGTGCTGTCGGACCATCTTCGTAACATTGACTGGCGGGCGCGGAAGGTTGAGTTGATTCACCGCGTCCCGGATCCTGTTCTGGCCTCGGTTGTCGCCAGGATCGAAGCTTTGATCGTCAGCCCGGATGTTTGAGCAGTTGTGACACTCCCACGATGAGTAACTTCAGTTCCCATGTGCGGCATCACCGGTGCAATTTGGACGGACCCGAAGCGGGCGATCGATGCGCCGACGCTGCGGAAGATGACTGAGGTGATCCGGCACCGTGGGCCGGATGATGAAGGGGAATACGCGACCGAGTTCCGACTTCGCCCTCCCTACGAGCCGATGCCCGGCGTTGCGTTGGGTTTCCGCCGGCTGTCGATCATCGATCTCGCGGGCGGACATCAGCCGATGTCGAACGAAGACGGCACGGTGTGGCTTGTCTTCAACGGCGAGATCTACAACTTTCCGACACTTCGGCGACGGCTCGAAGGAGCTGGGCACACGTTCAGGACCAACTCGGATACCGAGACCATCGTGCATCTGTACGAAGACGAAGGGCTCGACTTCGTGCGGCATCTTAACGGGATGTTCGCGATCGCGATTTGGGATTCGATGCGCCGCCGACTCGTGCTGGCGCGCGATCGGATCGGCCAGAAGCCGCTCGTCTATCGCCAAGAGCCAGGCCGTTTGCTGTTCGCCAGCGAACTGAAGAGCCTGCTGCAAGTGCCAGGTGTTTCGCGCGCGGTGGATGCGGGAGCGATCGACGAGTATTTGACCTATCAGTACATTCCGCATCCCAAGACGATCTTTACGGGGATCCGCAAGCTGCCGCCCGGTCACCTGGCGGTTTATCAAGATGACAAACTCGAAGTGCGGCCGTATTGGGAACCGGATCTCAATCACGAGATTGTCATCACCGCGACAGAAGCGGCGGAACGGCTCGTCGAACTGATGACATCGTCCGTCGAGTTGCGGATGCGCAGCGACGTGCCGCTTGGCGCGTTCCTGTCGGGCGGCGTTGACTCGTCTTTGATCGTGGCCCTGATGCAGCAGCGGAGCGGGCAACCGATCAAAACATTCACGATCGGTTTTCCGATCGCCGAGTACGACGAAACCAGCTACGCCCGCCAGGTGGCCCGGCATCTTGGAACGGAACATGAAGAGCTGCAAGTCACGCCCGACGGTGTCTCGATCCTGCCAAAGCTCGTTTGGAATTACGACGAACCGTTTGCCGACAGCTCGGCGATTCCAACCTGGTACGTTTCGGAGATGACCCGGCGGCACGTGACCGTCGCGTTGTCGGGCGATGGCGGTGACGAATTGTTTGCGGGATACCCGCGCTACAAAGCCGTCTGGATGGCCGATCAAATTGATCGTCTCGGGCCGATTCGCGCTTTGCTTGCGGCACCCGTTTGGCAGAAGCTGCCTGGTTCACGGCAGAAGTCGTTCATTCGACGCCTCAAACGCTTCGGCGAATTCCTCGCCAAGACACCGCAGCGCCGCTACCTGGAATGGATTGCGATCTTCAATGAATCGCGGCGAGCAACGCTCTATCGCGATGATTTTGTCGAACAGCTTCCCGACTGCGACCCGTTCAGCTTTCTGGGCACCGCTTGGAGGCGAGCCGGCTCGCGCGACGCCGTTACCGGAGCGTCGCTGGCGGATCTGACAACCTATCTGCCGTGCGACTTGATGACCAAGGTCGATATCGCGTCGATGGCTCACTCGCTCGAAGTGCGTCAGCCGTTCCTCGACTATCGCGTTGTCGAGTATGCTGCTTCGTTGCCGTTATCGTTGAAGTTCCGTCGCGGCACGGGCAAACGCTTGTTGCGACGAGCCTTCGGACACCTGTTACCTCGCGCGATCTGGGATCGCCGCAAGATGGGATTTGGGGTTCCGCTAGACCATTGGTTTCGCCACGAGCTGCGCGATTTGACGCACGACGCCTTGCTCGGCGAATCGGCTCGCATCAACACTTACTTCCGCCGCGAAGCTGTCGACCAGCTAGTCACACAACACGAATCGCGGCAGTTCGACCACGCTTATCGGTTGTGGTCCTTGTTGGTGCTGGAATTGTGGCTTCGCCAGTGGTGCGATTAGAACGCCTATCGCGTCTTTCGGCTGTCCTTCTTCCTTTCGCTCATTTTGGCGGTCTCCTCGACCGGCCAGCACAAACCCTGAGCGCGCCTGGATTCAGGTCACCACCTAACTGCACCTGCGATCCTGCGTCCCGCACATCTCGCTTGTCATGTTTAAAGCCCTGGCCTCGGAAGGCCATCGCACGGGTACACCATTTTCCCACCGCCCTCGTTAGTTCGTGCCTCCGCTGCCGAAGCCACCACCACCAAAGCCGCCTCCCATTTCAGATCCGAAATTCACGTCCCGATAGCCGGCCTGCAACTCGTCAAGCGCGTGGTGCGTGGTCGGTACGCGGCTGCGATCGAACTCCATCGTGTAGGTGTAGTTGACGTCGAATGCCTGACTGCCGTTTCGGCCCTCGGGAACAGCCAGATCCCAGCGTAGAATCCCGGTGGGCTGAAGAATCCGTCGGTAGAGTGCGTCGTCGGAAAGCGGCTGTTTTGGATCTTCCAGCCGGACTGATAATTGCTGCGCTTGCTGAGTGTTCGGCAGGCGGTCCATCAAGCGCACGGCAACCGGCTCGTTCTTGAAGTTCGAGAGGACCAATCGATAAACGAACTTCAACTGCCGGTTGCCCCCCTGCACGACGTCCTGCTTGTCTAACAGCTCGCGGCGAGTTCGCACTTGCTGATCGGCTCCGAATCCGATCGTCAGGCGTTGGCCGCTGGCGGTGGACGGGATTTGCGTGCGGCCAACGAAACGGTCGTCCAAATAAATCGTGGCCGGTCCGCCCAACAGTCCGATTGGCTGTGTGTTGGTCATCTCGGCTTCGCGGTAAGCGAAGGTGCTGAGCAGCGGCGTGGCAACGTGATACATTTCTCCGGCTAGTTCTGTTTCCAGAATCTGTACGAGTTGCTGTTCGCGCCGCGCATCGAGGCTGACTGGCTGCGACAACGTGTAAACCTGACTCGCAACGTCTTCGTCAACGTCGGGGGCGAGCGTCCGCAGCGACTTCGCCTCGGCTTGCAATTCGATCTCTTGCAGCTGTCCGGCAAGCGAATTCAACGCCAAGTCCCGCTGATCGGACGAGTTCGCGGATCGTCCGAGGTCGAAGGTTGATTCGGCTTGCCGCTGCTGCGTGCGCAACGTTTGAACCATCCCCGTTAGCGAGTCCGGCTGGTCGCCCGCAAGACTGCCCGCAGATTCTGCGAATGGGTCGGAATGCGGAACCGCCAGTTTGGCTCTGCCAGCGACGATGGACGGCTCGACGGACGTGACACGCAGCGGTGTCAGCAGTGGTCGGGCGGCGCTGACCGATGGCGAGGCGGTGGAAAGAACCAAACGGACGCCTTCCCAATCTTCGCCGCTCATCTGTTGGACGAGCGCACTGTATCGGACGTCGAAGCTGCGTTTGCCGACGCTGCCGCGAACGGTGTACTGCGGCGACCAATTGCAACCGGTAACCAAATAGCTGAGCCGTACCATTCCCGCAAGTCCATCCTCCGTCTCGACAAAGATCTTCGCTTGATAGTTCGCGGTCTGTTGGCCCTTCGTGGCGAGATCTCTGTTCCAGGTTGCTTGCTGAATTTGTTTCGCCAACGCCTGCAATTGCTGTTGATGCTGAAATTGTTCCGCGGCCATGTCGCGGCCTTCCGTCATCGAATACGTTGCCAGCTTGGTCAGTGTTTCGGCGTCCAACACACCTCGGTTGAGATCAGACTGTCCGGAGACGACGGAAAAGTTGACTAACTGGCCGAGCAGTTCGATGTTCTTCGTAACGACATCGAGCGCGTGCTGAACTTCGGCTCGCTGATGATCGAGATCGTCCAATTGTTTGTTAAGCGCGCTAACTTCTTCGCGTCGCGACTCGGCGGCCAGGCGGGGCGACACACGAACCGCCCGGACGATGGTGTGTTCGTCGCCGTCCGCATAAACGCTGTCGGCAACGACAAGTTCTGGCAAGTCAGGCACAAGGACTTCGCGAAACTTCTCGCCGGCGGGCACAAGGACTTCCCGAGTCACGAGTGCGCGATCGCGATACAACGTGACTTGGCGAATGGCAGCAACGCCTTCGTCGAGCGGTTTCGCGTCATCTTGAGCGCGAACACACGAACCAAACACAAGCAAGCAGAACGACACAGGAAGGGCCAGTCGATTCATCACGTAATGATCCTCACGAAATTGACGTAGATTCGGACAGCACACCGCACAAGCCGCTGCTTGATGCGATCGATTGCGTCACCCAGGAACCGCACGCGGACGACCAATGCACTTCAACGGCGATGCAATCAAGACCGCGTTCGTTAAGGCAATCCGTGTGCCCATTCGGTTAATGCTTCGCGTCGTTCAGGAATTCGCCGGGAAAAAACGGATCAGCGCCATCCACGAGATCCGCAGGGCCGCGAAGGCAGGTCAACTTGAAGACCTCGACTGTTGCAATTAGCTGCGCCCGCGCATACGGTTGCATCGTTTTGCCACGGCTCTCGCCTTCGAGGAGCGTTTTGGCTGCAACCGGAAAGCACGATGGATGCAACGCTCGCGGTGTGCCCAGTTCTCTACCCGCGAAGGATCATTTGTCTTTGTCGTCGCTCTCGCTCTCGATCTTTCTCAGCGTTGCTTTCGCCGCCGTCTTTCGGAGGCTGCTGTCGAGTAGAACCTGAACGAGGCCACCGTCGATACGGATGATCGTCCCGAATTCGCCGTTGCGGATGATCACGCGATCACCGGCTTTGAAGTCATCTGCCACGATTCCGCCCTCCATTCACATTTTAGTGCCGACGCATCAATAATGTGTCAATGCGTAGGCTACGGCGTGTGGCGGCAGATTGCAAGCGCCGTCTGGCCCGCTCCAGGGTCAGTCAGTTTTTCAAACTGAGGGCTTTGTACAGTTTCAATCAATGAATCGCCCTGTGGCTTAACGGTGCGTAGTTGTTTTGCGCGTCGCGCGCTGCCAGAATGAAAGCCCGTTCCAGTGGCCATCTCCTAAATATTGGATTCGCGGCACCGCCAACGCTTCGCAGACGCACACCGCTTCGGCTCACCAGGTTAAAACATGCCTCGCAAACATCGTTCTCGCGGCTCGACGAATTCACTCTACGTGTTCGCGGTTGGTTCGCTCGTGCTTGTCGGAGCGCTCGGATACCTGCTGCTGAGCGGCGGGAAGAAGCCAACGGGCCGCACGACGGGCACTGCGGGCACCACCAATACGACACAAGCGACAGCCGAGGGGACCGCGTCCGGAACGAGCGAACTGCTGATGTACTGTGCGGCGGGCATGCGTTATTCGTTGGAACAGATTGCGGAAAAGTACGAAGCCGAATACGGCGTTCGCGTCAATCTGCAATACGGCGGCTCGAACTCGCTGCTCAATCAACTGGAAGTCAACAAGTCCGGCGACCTCTATCTGGCCGGCGACGCCAGCTATGTTCGATTGGCCGAAGAGAAAGGCTTGACGGCCGAGTCGTTCCCGCTGGCGGTGATAAAACCGGTGATCGCCGTCAAGGTCGGCAACCCCAAGAACATCCAGAGCATCGACGATTTGACGCGCGAAGACGTGAAAGTCGCGCTCGGTGACCCCGACGCCGCGGCGATCGGCAAGACGACGCGCCAGCTGCTGTCCGCATCTGGACATTGGTCCGCGCTAGAACCTCGCGTGACGCAAAGCGGCGTCTTCAAACCAACGGTCAACGACATCGCCAACGCCGTCAAACTCGGCAGCGTCGACGCGGGGATCATTTGGGATTCGACCGTCGTGCAGTACGGCGACCTGACGGCGATTGAAACCCCAGAGCTAGATCCGGGAATCGCCAACATCGAGGTCAGCGTCGTGGCGTTTTCCAAGAATCCGATGGCGGCGATTCACTTCGCTCGCTATTTGTCGGCACGCGACCGCGGGCTCGAGACATTTCGCGCGACCGGTTTCCTGACGGTCGATGGAGACGTGTGGGAGGATCACCCCGAGCTGACGTTCTTTGCCGGCGCGGTTAATCGTGCCGCGCTCGAACCGATCATCAAGGAGTTCGAAGAGCGTGAAGGTGTGACCGTTAATGCCGTCTTCAACGGCTGCGGCATTCTGACCGCGACCATGCGCGGGATCGTCGGCGGACAAGCCGGGAGCTTTCCCGATGTCTATATGGCCTGCGACGTGTACTACCTGGAGGCCGTGAACGAACTGTTTCAAGACGCTGTCAACGTTTCCGACACGGACATCGTCATCGTCACTCAGAAAGATAATCCAAAGAACATCAAGTCGCTGGCTGACTTGGCCAAGCCCGGCGTTCGAGTCGTCTTGGGCCAGCCCGATAAGTGTACGATCGGCGTGTTGTCCCAGCGGTTGCTGCAAAGTGAGGGCTTGTACGAGAAGATCACCGCCGACGGCAACCTGGTGAATCAAACGACGAGTTCCGCGTTCTTGATTCCGCAAGTGACCACCGGCGCCGCCGATGCGGTCCTGGCGTATCGAACCGATACGCGTGCGGAAGGCGAGCGGCTTGGTGTGATCGACATCGATTCGCAATTGGCCAAGGCGATTCAGCCTTTCAGTGTGGCTCGTTCCAGCGATCATAAGTATCTCGGCCGACGGCTGTTCGCCAAACTGGCACAATCGCGAGACAAGTTCGAGTCGAAGGGCTTTAACTGGCGACTTGACAATCGTAGCTCCGCGGGGGCCGATTGACCGGAGCTTTGTGACTGTGTCGGAACCCTCTGTGGACAATCTGCGTCGCGTGCGAACTGACCCGCTGTTCTACGCGATTCTCGGTACGATCGGCGGCACGTACGTCGTTTTAATCATTGCCATGCTACTCGCCGACGCGGCCTATATCTTTACGAGCGACATGAGCGAGCGAGTCATCCTGGACTTCTCGACGGACGCCGAGGGGAAGCCGCTGAAGATTGGTGATGTTGTCGCCCATCAGTTTGCACGCTACGGATTGACGATCTCGACGCACGACCCAGCGGATCATCCGGCACGAATCATCGACAGCGACAAGCCGTCGGCCGCCAACAGCAATCTCGGCACGCCGAACCAAGCGTTTGGTGGTGCCGGAGTGGGGCACGGCGGCGACGCGAAGTCAAAGGGCCGCAACGCGATGCCGCTGGGCAAGATCCTCGTGATCGCGGGCGAATCGCCGACCGAAGTTCAAGACTCGCAGCGTGGCCAGTTAGTTGCCAACTGGGTCAGCCCCGTTCGTGTCGAGCGTGTACGACTTAGTGCGCTGACGGCCGGCAGCGGCGAGATTGTCACTTACGCGGCCGACGGCTCGGTGATCAAGCGTCACGCGATCGACCCACCGGCGGCGGACGGTTCGCTCGTTGCCGAGATCGGCGACGAAGGCGTCTCGCGAATGGATGTCACGACAAGCTCCTTGTCCGCGGAAGCGGTCGTCGAGTATACGCTCGCCGGAACGATGGCGGCGAAGCTGAAGCAACCGGGCCGCGAGACAATTCGCATCGGCAGCGTTCGCGTCGTGCCGCCGGAATCCGGCCAACTCGCGCCGCTGTCCGAGCCGGGCTCGCTGGTTTTCACATGGCAAGATCCCGTGCAGCTGGACGACCTGCAACTGCTTGACGTCAATGCCGCTGGCGGTTCCGTCGTCACCTACGATCTTGCAGGCGCTGAGATCGCTACGCGGGAAATCAAAAGCATCGGTCCCAACAGCGTGCAGCGAGTCGGAATCGGAGATCCGGATGTCGCGAAACTCGAAGTGCGTCTGCCCAGCGGCGGCGCGGTCGCTCAGATGAGCTTTACCTGGAACGGGCGAGTTCGCGATGGCTGGCAACGCGAGAATCCGGGAATGGCCCGTCTGTTCTACAACCCCATTACCACCGCGCTCCAGGAGTCGGATATTCAGGATTCGATTCGCCTGACACTCATCTCCTGCACGATCACGACGATCCTCTCGCTGTGGGTGGCGATTCCGATCGGCTACTTAATGTCGCGGCATCGTTTTTTCGGGCGAGACTTGATCGATGCCATTCTCGATATCCCGATCGTCTTGCCGCCGTTGGTGGTTGGATTGAGCTTGCTGATCCTCTTTCAGCTCGCTCCGGTCGCGCTGCGCGAAAAGGTTGTCTATCAAATCCCCGCTGTCATTCTCGCACAATTCGCGGTCGCGTGTGCGTTTGCCGTCCGCACGATGCGAGCGACTTTCGATCACATCGACGCCCGTCACGAACAAGTCGCGTTGACACTCGGCTGCAGCCGCGCGCAAGCTTTTGGCATGGTCGTATTGCCCGAGGCGAAGCGCGGCGTATTGACGGCCGCCACGTTGGCTTGGGCTCGGTCGTTGGGCGAGTTTGGCCCGCTGCTGATCTTTGCCGGCACGACACGTGGAAAGACCGAAGTGCTTTCGACCACCGTCTTCTTGGAATTGAACATCGGCGATCTCGGCGCGGCGGTCGCCGTCTCGTTGATCATGGTCGCCGCGGCGGTTATCGTGCTGGTTCTGGCCCGTGCCTGGGGCACTCGTAACCTTGCGATCTAACGGCGCTGCTTGTGATTGTCATCGAGAAACTTACCGCCCACTCCGGTCAATTCACGTTGAAGGACGCGTCGTTCGTCGTCCCGACCGGCACGTACGGCATGTTGATGGGACGCACCGGCAGCGGCAAGACGACGATTCTGGAAACGATCGCCGGCCTGAAGCAAGTCACCGGCGGGCGGATTCTGCTGGGTGATCGCGACGTGACGGGTTTGAAGCCCGCCGAGCGGAATATCGGCTACGTGCCGCAGGACGGCGCGTTGTTCTCGACCATGACGGTGCGCGAGCACTTGTCGTTCGCGCTGGATATTCGACGCGTGTCTCGCCCGCAGATCGACGAGCGCGTGGCCGAGCTGGCCGAGCTGTTGGAGATCGAGGATCTGCTGCACCGCCTGCCGCGCGGCTTGAGCGGCGGTGAGAAGCAGCGAGTGGCGATCGGACGCGCGCTGGCGTTTCGTCCGAGCACGCTATTGCTTGACGAACCGTTGAGCGCCCTTGACGATGACACCCGCAACCAACTCTACTCACTACTCAAGCATGTCCAAGAACACACGGGCGTCACGACGCTTCACGTCACGCATCACATGTATGACGTCATGCAGCTGGCGGACAAACTGTTCCGCATCGAGGACGGAGTTGTGACCGAGCAGCCCGTCAACGGAAAACCGTCCAATAGAAACCAATCGTAGTGTATCGGCGTAAGCCGCACCTCAAACCTTCGAGGAGCTTCCATGAAAGTCGCGACGATCGAAACGAACAAGGGAACCATCCGCATTCAGCTGCACGACGACAAGACGCCGAAAACCGTCGCGAATTTCGAGAAGCTTGTCGGCAAGGGGTACTACGATGGCCTGAAGTTTCATCGCGTGATCCCCAACTTCATGGTCCAAGGGGGCTGTCCGCAAGGAACCGGCACGGGTGGCCCAGGTTACAAATTTGCAGACGAGTTTGACGCCGATCTCAAGCACGATGGCCCCGGCGTCCTGTCAATGGCCAACTCTGGTCCCAACACCAACGGCTCGCAGTTTTTCATTACTCACGTCGCCACGCCTTGGCTCGACGGCAAGCACACCGTCTTCGGCAAAGTCATCGAAGGCCAAGACGTCGTCGACAGCATTGCCGGAGGCGACGTGATGGAGAAGGCGACGATCGCAGACGAGTAATGCAATTCGTCACGATGCCGGCGATTCTACAATGTACGATGGCCTCGGGAGGCCGTCGTACATGGATTCGAAAACATCGCCTCAGTACAACGGCGTTTCTCCCGACTCGAAATAACTCTCCATCTCCGCCACAGGAGCGATCGAACCGGGTCCCCGTCGGATGGGCATTGGACGCGGTGGCGGCTTCCACTCGGTGATCGATTCCAGAATGATCGGCGCGACCACTCCGGCAACGGGGCCGACGATCAGCACGGCGAAGAAGAAGAAGCTTCGCAAGCTGAACTGCCATCGTCGACCTGTATCCTCGGAACTCATGTTTTTAATTGTCAAGGCAGCAATCTGGGTCAGCATCAAACTACTTCGAGGTTACCACTTCCAAGACCACAGTCCCGGTCGACTTCTTGCCCTTCGGTTGTTTTCCCTTCTTCGTCTTCGCTTTTGCCGACTTGACGACGATCTTACCTCCCGCGGCCGTGAATGCGCGGACGAGTTGATCCAGCGACACGTCGGAAGCGGCGCGTTCGATCTTGGCGACGCGCGGTTGGCTCGTATTCAAGCGGGCTCCGAGTTCTTTCTGCGATAGCGCTCGGGCTTCGCGCTGTCGGCGAATCGCCAAAGCGAGGTTAACTCGGGTGTCCAGCAACTGGCGTTCCTCCGCGCTCATTTCCAGAAAATCAGCGGCATCGCCAGCCTTCCAGCCTGCCGCTTCAAGTGCTTTGCGTTTTTTCGCGTCCATCATTGTGTCCTCATTTATCTGGTTGCTTCTTCTTCAACGCCTTAACGGCCGCGTCGTATTGCTGGAGACGTTGCTTGCACCGCTTGATCACTTCGTCTCGGATCTTCTGAGTCTTCTTCGGATACACATCAATGACAAGAACTGCGTCAGAATCGATCCGGTACATAATTCGCCAATTGTGCCCCGCATCCCGAACCCGCAACGCGCCGCAGCGAGCACCAACATCCGGCAAAGGCTCAGCTTGCGGCATCCCCAACCGCTCGCTTTCCTGCAATAAGCGAAGGAGCATCCCGGCCTCTTGTCGTCCCTCTGGCGTAAATGGCGGCGTCTTGACTTCACCATACAGCCAGAGTACTGGCTTACATAACGGTACGTCTTGGCTGCCGCGTTGAGCCTTGGCCATGTCCCTTCGACTCCTTCATCGTCCTCACAAGTGTATACTGTATACGATATACTGTCAATTCAGTTAAAACGGATGCGAAGATGTCATCAACGTCAAGGTGGAGCCGGTCAAGCGGTCGTGACGCCCACGTTGCTTGTTTCGTGGAAGTCCTTCTATTGTTCGGAAGATTCTCTGGTAAGTTAGTTGGCTGGCGATTGGCTACATTTCGGATTCGCGGCAGTCGAAGGATTCTCATGTGAATTGGCATAAGCAACTGCGGCAAAAGCTCGTCAACTTCATCCTCGACATTCGCGTGAAGGATAGCATCGCCGGCTTCTTGGACCGAGAGTTGGACGAGCCATCAACAATCCCGCTACCCGACCGAGTGATTCACAAGCGAAAGAAGCACGGCAAACCTACCAATGTCAAGAAGTGGAGTGAACTTGACCTCGAAGGCCTGATCGCGGTCGTCGACGATCCCAGTGTTTCGGTCGATTCATTAGTCGGGACAAACAGTGTGAGTATCACAGCCCCAACGTGTGCCGTAGGGCGATGTCGACTGGCTGCATATTCGGATGCTTGCCGATGACACGGTCAATTTCTTGATCCAGTACGGTCGCGAGATCGTCGGTCATGATGACCGAATCGCAGTGCAGACCCATTTGCTGACCCTCCGGCGAGACTCGCATCACCGTCACTCGGCTCGGATGGCCGGCTCGCGACATGTTGCTGCTGATCATAGCCACGATCGTTTGCGGCAACCCGGTCTGCAAATTGTCAGCTTGAACCACTAACACGAGACGTCGCTTTGCGTCTGCGATCTCGCCTGCCATGTCACTGCTGTTTGCCGACATTGGTGCTGAGCATTACAATACGAGCGGAGGATTGCACATGACGATCGAGACATTATTGAGCGGACTGAGTACCAGCGAGAAGCTGGAGGCGATGGACTTTCTGTGGCGGGATCTATCTAAGGCTGGCGACAGTTATGAGTCACCTGAATGGCACGGGAGCGTGCTTGCCGATCGGTTGGCCAATCCTTCGACTGGTGCGAGTCTTCCTTTGGCTGATGCTATAAAAGACGTCAAGGAACGACTGAATGCGCGTCGAACTGAGAGATGAAGCTCGCCAGGATCTGGCCGACGCGGCATGGTTCTATGAGCGGCAGAAATCGGGACTCGGCGACCATTTTATTGATTGCGTTGCCGCCGATCTTGGGACGCTTGAGTCGCAGTGTGGCATTCACGAAGTTGCATTGTCTTCCACGCGTCATAAGTAAATGCATGAGACGTATGTAAGATAGCTCGCCATATCAAGTTCATTCAACGTACACAGGCCAGTACGGTCAACCAGAAGCTCCGTAGACTTGTATCCCGGCGCTGACATGCGGCCTCAACTCAGAATATCTTCGACCACCTGACCATGCACGTCGGTCAGCCGGAAGTGGCGGCCTTGGTACTTGAAGGTTAGCCGCTCGTGGTCGATGCCAAGTTGGTGCAGGATGGTGGCCTGCAGATCGTGGACGTGGACCGGGTTCTCGGCGATGTTGTAACAGTACGGATCGGTCTCGCCATAGCTGATGCCCCCCTTGATGCCGCCGCCTGCCATCCACATTGTGTAACAGCGCGGGTGATGATCGCGACCAAAGTTCCCACCGGTCAATTTGCCTTGGCAGTAGTTTGTGCGGCCGAACTCACCGCCCCAGATGACCAGCGTCTCGTCCAATAATCCCCGCTTTCTTAGATCGCGAATCAGCGCGGCGGATGCCCGGTCGGTATCTTGGCATTGGACTTTGATGGCGGCGGGCAGACCGCCGTGCTGATCCCAGCCGGGATGATACAGTTGAATGAAGCGAACGCCTCGTTCGGCAAGCCGCCGCGCTTGCAGGCAATTGGCGGCGAAAGTTCCCGGCGTCTTGGCAGCCTCGCCGTATTCTTGGAACACGTGCTCGGGTTCGCTCGCCAGATCCGTCGCCTCGGGAATCGAATCCTGCATTCGGAAAGCCAACTCGTATTGTGCGATCCTGCCCTCGATCTGTGGGTCTTGGTTTTCGGATTGCTCGATGCGATGCAGCTTGCTTAACGCGTCGAGCATTCGCCCTCGGCTCTCGCGATCGATGCCATCCGGATTTTTCAGATAGAGAACCGGGTCGTTGCCGCCGCGGAAGCGAACACCTTCATGCTGCGAAGCGAGAAAGCCGCTGCCCCATAAACGCGACGCTAATGGCTGGCCCCCTTTATCCTTGGTGACCATGACCACAAACGCCGGCAGGTTCTCGCTCTCGCTGCCCAATCCGTAACTCAACCAGGCGCCGATGCTCGGCCGACCGGGCAGTTGGGAACCCGTCTGAACAAACGTCACGCCCGGCCCGTGGTTGATCGCCTCGGTGTGCATCGATTTGATAAAGCATAAATCGTCAACGACGTTCGCCGTGTGCGGCAGCAACTCGCTGAGCCAGGCACCGGATTCGCCATGTTGCTGGAACTTGAACGGCGATCCAACCAGCGGCAGGCTCGACTGATTGCCGCTCATCGCGGTCAGTCGTTGGCCGCGCCGGATCTCGTCAGGCAACTCGGTTCCATGCTTCTTGTTCAGGACCGGTTTATTATCAAATAGATCCATCTGCGAAGGGCCGCCGGACTGAAAGAGGAATATGACGCATTTCGCGCGAGGTGCGTGATGCAGCGCCTTTAAGATGCCATCACCGGCCACGGCGGATGACGAGTCCGCCAGCAAGCTACCCAAAGCCATCCCGCCGAGTCCGACGCCGAACTGATTCAAGAACCGGCGGCGGCTCATTCCTGCAAGCGGTTCGTATCCGGTGCAAATGTTACGCATCGTTATCTCTCATCGTGATCGTCGCCTTTCGCTCCGCGAAAGGCGACTCTAGCCAGGATAATTTATGAACCGGTCAACAATCTTCAAAACACTCGTTTGTAAGAGGAGCTACGGCTATCTTGTCCACAACACCGCGCAAATCAGCCGCCACGCGCTAGCGTGCGGTTCTCTCGTAGTTCACGAGAACCGCAGGCTATCGCCAAGCGGCTGATGAATTCTCGGGCTATCGTTTCATGACACATTCGTCAAAGCTCAGCAACGTATTTGCGACAACCGCCAGCGCCGCCAGCCGCGGCACGTCGAGTGAATCGTCTAACGGGGCGTCGCCCGTTTTCAAGTATTGCGAGGCTTGTTCGACATCGTTTGCGAAGGCCATCAGCTGTTGATCGTACAGCGAGCGCAAGACGTCTTGTTCGGCATCACGGGGGCGGCGGCTGGTCAGCAGTCGAAACATATCGACTAATGCGGCGTTCGCATCGTCACCGTGCTGCTTCAGCATCCGCGCGGCCAGCATCCGTGCGGCCTCGACGAACTGCGGATCGTTCAACAACACAAACGCTTGCAGGGGTGAGGCCGTTCGTTCACGCTTGACACGACAGACATCTCGCTTCGAGGCATCGAGTGTCATCATTGCCGGAGCGGGGCCCGTCCGCTTCCAATAGGTATACAAGCTGCGCCGATACAGGCCATCTCCCTTGTCACGGTCGACAGGCTTGAACGAGACTTCCACTTCGTACGGACGAGCCGGCGGACCGCCGATGCGATCGACCAGCAGTCCACTCACGGCGAGCGCGTTATCTCGCAACATCTCGGCGGTCAAGCGATGACTCGGCGAACGACCGAGCAAACGATTCTCGGGATCACGGGCCAGTTGTGTTTCAGTGACCGCCGATCCTTGCTGATAAGTGGCCGACATCACGAGCAACTTCATTAATCGTTTCACATCCCATTGGTGCTCGGCGAAGTCCCGCGCCAGCCAGTCGAGCAGTTCGGGGTGTGACGGCGGTTGTCCCTGACGCCCGAAGTCTTCCGGCGTGCGGACCAACCCGTTCCCGAAGACGATTTGCCAAAAGCGATTGACCGCGACGCGAGCGGTCAGCGGGTGACTTGGGTCGGTCAGCCATTGCGCCAGGCCAAGGCGGTTATTCGGAGCGCCGTCTGCCAGCGGTGGGAAGACACCCGGCGTGCCGGGCGAGACCGGATCACCTGGTGCATCATACGCTCCGCGCTTCAGCAAGTACGTCTGTCGCGGAGTCGGTAACTCGCGCATGACCATGATCTCTTGGAGCGAGTCTTCGGCAGCCGTCTTGGCGTCTCGCGCCTGTTGCAATGCGGCAAGTTGCAATTGAAACTCCTGATCGACCGTCGTCAGATAGTAGTCGTAGAGTTCGTTGGTCGCTGCATCGCGATTCGTCTTGACCGAGGCGGCCATTGCGTCGGTGAGACTGTGATCGTCGTGCAATTGAGCGACTTCGAGAGACGACAACTGGCGACCGTAAACTCGGAATTCATCAACCAACCCGCCGGTGAACCCTCGATCGCGAAACCGTTCGCCGATCGTAATGTTGTCGCCGCCACCGCCGGTGATTTCTTTGTAGAGATTGTCGCGAACAATTTCGGTGTCGGCGGGTTCTCCGTCGATGTAGATCCGCCAGCCGGCAGCGCGACTCGATCCGTCGTACGTGATCGCAACATGCAGCCACTGGTTCGTGGCGATCGGTTCCCGAGTCCGTACACGAATTGCATTCCCGGGCCAGAAGTGAATCAACGCGGCGCTTAAACATCCTTCTTCGAGCAATAACTCGTAACCTCTGCTGCCGGCATCGGTCCAAGCTCGCGAGCGATGAAAGACGACGGCGCGCTGCTTGACGTCCGGTGTGTTCATCCAGAGCGTGACGGAGAATGGTTGAGACCGTTTGAAGTTTCCGACGTCCAAACCGATGCCATCGTCTCCCGTCAGCCGAACGCCTGGCCCAACCTTTCCAGGCACCAACTCATTCGGTGCCGCAACCTCGTCAAAGGCGAGATGCTTCAGCATGCCAGGAACAAGCCCGCCGTCGACAATCGACTTTGCGTTCACTTGCCATTCACCGAACGCTGCCCGTTTGGCCGTGGCGAGCTGCTTGAGCTTCGCCTCTTCCTCGGCGACTTGCTTGTCCAACTCCGCGATGTTTGCTTTGGTTGCATCATCGGCCATTCGCAACGTCGGCGTTGGCACGGCGGGGGTGAAGTACGAGTAGAGACCGGCCTCGTCGATGTTGTCGAAGAAGGCACAGAGCTGGTAGTACTCGGTTTGCAGCAGCGGGTCGTACTTGTGGTCGTGACAGCGGGCGCATTCCAGCGTCAGCCCCAAGAACGCCGTGGCAAATGTTTGCACGCGGTCGGTGACGTACTCGATCCGAAACTCTTCCGGCACGCTCCCCCCTTCGACCTTCTGTGGGTGCAACCGGTTGAAGGTGGTCGCGAGAATCTGATCGTCGGTCGCGCTGGGCAACAGATCGCCGGCCAACTGTTGCGTGATGAATTGGTCGTAGGGCAAGTTGTCGTTCAATGCATTAATGACCCAATCCCGCCACGGCCACACAAAGCGATCGCGATCGACTTGATAACCGTACGTGTCGCTGTACCTTGCCACGTCGAGCCAGTCAGACGTCATGCGTTCGCCGTAACGAGGCGATTTCAACAGGCGATCAACGACACGTTCGTAGGCGTCCGGCAACTCGTCCACCAAGAATGCGTCGATCTCTTCGAGCGTTGGTGGCAAGCCGGTCAGGTCGAAGGTGAGTCGCCGAATCAACTTCTCTCGTGATGCTCGGGCGGAGGGCTTCCAGCCGTCAGCTTCGAGCCGCGCGAGGATAAAGTTATCGACCGGATTACGCAGCCATGTGGCATCTTCGACGTGGGGCGGCGCCACCTCCTCCAGGGGCGAGAACGACCAATGCTCTCGCCAATTGGCTCCCTGCTCGATCCAGCTCTTGATTAACGCGACTTCCGTTTCGGACAAAGCGAGCTTGGACGAGGGCGGCGGCATCCGCACGTCAGCATCCGACGATGTGATACGGAGATACAGTTCGCTCTTGCCCGGCTCGCCCGGCACGATAATGTGCGAGCCGTCACCCGATTCGGACGCGCGGAAGGCGTCGCCCTTCACGTCGAGCCTCAAGTCGGCTTCGCGGCGTTCTGTGTCGGGCCCGTGGCAGAGAATGCAACGATCCGAGAGAAGTGGACGAATGTCTCGTTGATAGTCCACCGTCTCTGCTGCCAGCGTGGGACGAACGACGACAGCGATTCCCAGGATGACGACGAGTAGGCTGAACAGGCGCGGCATGATACGTTCTGCGGGAAGGACGATGAATGGTGAGTGGAGCCAGGCGGGGCTGGATGCTCGGCGGTCAGTTCATTGTCGGCAGTAACACGTTTCGATACAAGCGAGTTTCATTGCGGGAGTGTTCATTGCGGGAGGGCGAAGCTCCCGCTGAGCCGGCTCGGCAGGAGCCTCGCCCTCCCGGAAAATGGAAACCTGTTCTTGGACGCATCTTAATGCTGATAGATCGGCATGTGCCGGTAGTAGACTTCCAGCATGTACGTGCAGAGGCAAGTCATAAACAGCCGTCCGCCGGTGTAACCGAACTGGTCGCCGGCGGGACTCCAGCTGCCGTTCTCGCGGCCGGTCTTGATCTGTGCGGCTGGCAGTGCCTTGCGCATCACGCCGTTCCAATCATCCCAGTCATCGCCTCCCATATGGTGCATCACTTGCGTCGCGTAGTACCAGTAGTAAACGTGCGGCTCGTTCCAGTCGATCGGATGCTCGCCGACATGTCGAACTCCCGCCAGCAACCGCGGGTCATCACGCTCCCAACCAAGATACTGGCGACACAGTAATGCCTCGGCGGTCATCGACACGCGAGCTTCCTTTTCGCCGACTTGATACAGATAGCGGCTGCCTTGGACGAACGGTTCACCTTCGCCCGGCGTTGCCGCCACGTTGTCCAAGAATCGGCTGATTCGATCCTTGACGGGACTCGGCACTGACAGCTTTCCAAACTCGCCGCTTTTCAGAGCGATCACGAACCAACCGGTGACGGACGTATCAGCCCTCGAACCTGGTTGATACTTCCAACCGCCGCCGCCGTACCCGTCATCCGCTTGGATGCTTCCCGCGTAGTCGATCGCCCGCTGCGCGTGATCACGCAGCGCGGAATCTTCCGTCATTCCATACAGCTCGCAAATCGCGATCGTTGCTTGGGCCTGGCTGTAGAGCTGATGGGAACTCTGGACTCGCTGCGTCGTAAAGAAACAGCCGTCGCGGTCTTGCATCTTCAACAAGGCGTCCATTCCCTTCTTGACGTTCGCTTTGAACTTGCCTGACCGGTGCGTATTTCCGGCACCCTGAAACGCAAGCAGCGCCATCGCCGTGGCAGCCAATGGATTCTCCGTCCCCGCAACGCCATCCGCATACGGCCCGGCGAGGCTCCACGTTCCATCACTCTGCTGATTGCGTTTCAGCCAGTCGAGGGCCAGTTCGACAGCGTTCTCCGTCTCGGCCGTGCCGCCGTAGGCTGCGAGCATCGCTTTCTTCGCGCCCGGCTCGCGCCCGCTCAACGCCACGCCGACCGTTGGCGTTTGCACTTCGGAAGCGGCGTCGAAGAGATCCAGTTTGATCTCGGGGAGCGCGGAAGAGGCGAGCGGATCCTCGACTTCCTTCGCATCGAACGCGAGCGCAGGATCAACCTCGACCGGCTCGATGGCTTCAAAGAACTGCGTATCGTCTAGCAACTGCTCACCCAGCTCATCCGCGTAGGAGACTTCGAGCACGAAAGCCGACTCAATCGCGCGAGGCAGCCAGATTAACGCCAGCACGACGAAGACCGCGAGATGAATCAACATGCTGACCATCCAGGGCGGAGCGTTCGGCATCGCGAACTGGGTCACGAAATCGATGATCTTCTGCCGGCACAATGCAATCGTCTGGCGAAGATCCATCTCTTCGTCGTCCGAATCGGCGGCGTTCGCCGACTGCGTCGGCTGGCTGGCGACGACAGCCTGTTTGGCCGGAACGGGCTTGGTCGGCTTCGGCGAACTTTCCGACCGCGGCTGCACGGCAATTGTCGGTTGGCGTGCCGCGGGAACGGGTTGCGGAACGGTGGGGACGATCGGTCCAGTCGCCGCCACTGGCACCTGCGGAACGATTGGCACGGAGGGCGCGACCGATGCCGGGACGATCGGTACCGTAGGAGGTGTCGCGGCCACGAGATGAGGTGGAATCACCGGTTGTTGTCGCGATTGAGGTGTCGGGACTGCGGTGAGTGGCCCGGTCGGCTGCGGCAGTTGTGGAATGACCGGAGCCTGCGGCGGCAACTGCTCGACGTTAGGCGGCAGCGACAACCCGGCCGATCCATCGACTGCACGTGGCGGTTGCGGTGAGAGATCCCGCCCTCGAGAGTCGCGTGTGGACATGCAGAAAAGCCTTGGTGGAACACCGAAATCCGATCATCTGATATGAAGTCTAGCACTCTGAATTCCGATTGCCAAGCAAGAAGTCTCGACCAGCAAGGCACTTGCGTCTGCCATCGCCATCTTCACTTGCTGTAATGCGGATCATCGTTTGCAGACCCCTTGGCGTCTCCTGCGGACGAACTAGAATGCATGACTAAATAACGCGGGGTGGAGCAGCCCGGTAGCTCGCGAGGCTCATAACCTCGAGGTCGTAGGTTCGAATCCTGCCCCCGCAACTTGAATCCGGCGTAGCGAACAACAGCTACCCCAGGGTTAAGAGATCAAGCCGACGCTAACCACGCCGGCTTTTTTCGTTGATACGCCAGTTCTCGCAACAACTTGCGACGCGTCCGCATTGCGAGTTTCTCGCGCCGAGGCCGAGCCGAGACACGTCAGTCGGGAGCATCCAACGCTCTCTTGGACCATTTTCCCCGAAACTCTCTTTGTCTTATACATGCCGAGAAAATTCTCGGGGGCGTCGCAGCCGGCTTTCAGCCAATACGGTCCGTCGCGGAACTTCAGATAGCGAATCTTGTCCTCGGCCGTGCTGATCGCTTCAAGGTGACCCCAACGATAAAAGTCGGGAGCATCGTCGGGCGGAGTTGTCACGGTGAACGACGCAGCATTTCCTTCGAGCAGCTTGTTCTCGCTGAGCGAGCGAAACGACCACGGGCCAATTTGATCCGCCGCGAATCGCACTTTCCAAACATTGCCGTCCACTCCGCCTTTTCCGTCGCCGTCATAGACGCCGGGCACGATGAACCTCTTGCCGCCGGGCGATGTAAAGACGCCAACGACGACCTCGGCAAATGGATTCGGCTCGCCAAACGCGGCAGAAGTCGGGCCGGTAATCGCCACCTCGATCTTTTCCCACTTGGAAAACGAGCCGAGGTCGGGGGCATTCAGTTGTGCATTCGCACGGCCGGGGGCAGTGAAAACGGCAAAGTGAACAAGGAGTAAAACAATGCAATTCGGCGAACGACATGCACGACCAATCAACGAATCTGTTTCGAGAGGCATTATCAAGGAAGAGACACCAGGCCTGATAGAGCGTCACGCGGACGCTGGGCATGTCGGCCGCGAGCGGCCAGCCCTCGGTCACCCACTCTGGAAAGAACGCCGGTTGTTTGCCGGTTTGGACTCGCCGCTCGGACCAATCGAGCATGGCAGCCGAGAAGTGCTGCTGGAGTGCTTCGTCGGGATCGCTGCGGACCGCACGGCCGAGCGACGCAGCATCGCTGATCGGCTTGAGATCGAATCGGCCGAGCGAGTCGGATCGGACCTCACTGAGAAACTCTCGCAGCCAATTGCCTTCGTCCGTATGCCATCGGTCAAACAGCGGTTTCCAGTTGCCGCCGGAGTCGTAGCGGTTCTTGACGGCTTGCAGTAGATTTTGTGGCTCGACGACCTGCAGGTCCATCGCCTGGGCCATCAGTTCAATCGCCTGTCGCAGGGCATTGCGGCAGGCTTGTTCGACATCGTGGTTCGGCGGCAGTTCTGCCCCACTATGTTGCAAACGCGCAGTGATCAACTGCAGCAACGGCCGCTGGGCGTCATCGACGCGATTGGCCAGGTAGCTCGCCAGCGTTCCCAGCGCGAGACCTCCGATCGCTGTTGTAACTGGTTCCGGCAGGGCTACCCCTCGCGTGACCTCTGTGCGAATCAAACTACGTTAAATGCACCCTTTCAGCTTCGGTCGGACTCGCTCGGCTTAACGCATCCCTGCCCGACATACGACAAGATTAGCTGGGCTTGCTGTAACCTTCCGGCGGGAAGACGCCCATGACTCGTTGCGTGAAGTCGATACACGATCCGGTGAGAATTCCGGATTCGTCGCTCAGCAGGTAAGTGCAGAGCCGCGCGACGTCGAGCGGCTTTAGCAAGCGGCCGAACGGCGATGCGGACTCGCCGATCTCGAGCCAGTTATCGGGGCTGCCTTGCTTGCGTTGGACGTCGTGTTCGGCGGGGGTGTCGGTCCAGCCGAGATTGATGCCGTTCACGCGGATGCGGTGAGCGCGTAAGGCATTGGCCGTG
>JAQBZB010000129.1 GCA_027622275.1 Planctomycetota bacterium
CGGCAAGCCGCTGGCGGTGGTCGAGGCGAAGAAGACAACCGCCGACCCAGCAGTGGGCCAGCAGCAGGCCAAGCTCTACGCCGACTGCCTGGAGCAGATGCACGGCCAGCGTCCGATCATCTTCTACACCAACGGCTACACGACCTGGATGTGGGACGACACGGCCTACCCGCCGCGCCGGGTGGCCGGGTTCTACAAGAAGGACGAGCTGGCCCGCCTGATCCTCCGCCGGACGCAGCGGCAGGCGCTCGACGTGGCAGAAGTGAAGGACGCCATCGTGGAGCGGTATTACCAGAAGCGGGCCATCGGCAGCATCGCCAAGCAGTTCACCGAGGCCCGCCGGAAGGCGCTGCTGGTGATGGCCACCGGCACGGGCAAGACGCGGACGGCGATCGCGCTGGTGGACGTGCTGCAGCGGGCCGGCTGGGTGAAGCGGGCCCTGTTCCTGGCCGACCGGGTGTCGCTGGTGAATCAGGCGTGCAATGCCTTCAAGGCGCACCTGCCCGAGTCCAGCCCGGTGAACCTCGTCACCGAGAAGGAGACCGAGGGGCGGGTGTACGTCTGCACCTATCCGACGATGATGGGGATGATCGACGAGACGAAGGGGGGCGAGTCGCGGTTCGGCGTGGGCCACTTCGACCTGGTGATCATCGACGAGGCGCACCGCTCGGTGTACCAGAAGTACGGCGCGATCTTCCGCTACTGCGATTCGCTGCTGGTCGGCCTGACCGCCACGCCCCGCGAGGAGGTGGACAAGAACACCTACGACCTGTTCGACCTGGAGCCGGGCGTGCCGACGGACGCCTACGAGCTGGAGCAGGCGGTAAAAGACGGGTTCCTCGCCCCGCCTCGCGTGCAGCAGGTAGACCTGAGATTCCCGCGCGAGGGCATCGACTACGACAAACTCAGCGACGAGGAGAAGGCGCAGTGGGAGAGCCTCGACTGGGGCGATGACGTGGAACCCGGAACCTTGCCCGACCGGGTGAACGCCGCCGCAATCAATAGCTGGCTCTTTAATGAAGACACGGTGGACTTGGTGCTCCAGCACCTGATGGAACACGGGCACAAGGTCGAGGGCGGGGACCGGCTGGCCAAGACGATCATCTTCGCCCGCAACCACGAACACGCGAAGTTCATCGAAGAGCGGTTCAACCACCACTACCCGCACCACGCCGGCCACTTCGCACGGATCATCGACCACTATGCGAAGTATCCGCAGAGCCTGATCGACGACTTCTCGCTGAAGGACAAGGCCCCGCACATCGCGATCTCGGTGGACATGCTGGACACCGGCATCGACGTGCCGGAGGTGGCGAACCTGGTCTTCTTCAAGCCGGTTTACTCGAAGATCAAGTTCTGGCAGATGATCGGGCGCGGCACACGGCTGTGCCCGGGTTTGTTTGGACCGGAGGACGACAAGCAGGACTTCCGGGTGTTCGACTTCTGCTTCAATTTCGACTTCTTCAAAGAGAATCCCGAGGGCATCAACGCCGGCGACACCGCCCCGCTCGGCACCCGGCTGTTCCGCGCCCGCGTGCAGTTGGTTGGCCATGTGCAGACGAATCCCGAACTCGACCCAGAGGCCAGTTTGCGGAGCGCGATCATTGATGGCTTGCATGGCGAGGTTGCGGCGATGAACCGCGAGAACTTCATCGTGCGCATGCACCTGGAGGCGGTGGAGCGTTTCCAGGATCGCGGCGCTTGGGAGCAGTTGAGCGACGACGACCGCGAGACGCTGCAGCGCGAGGTGGCGGGGTTGCCATCCGAGATTACCGCGGACGACATCGAGTCGCGTCTGTTCGATCTGACCGCCTTACGGATGCAACTGGCCCTGGTCGAGGGCGACGGGGGAGGATTCGAGAGCCACCGCAAGCGGGTAGTCGAGATCGCCATGCTGCTGGAGGAGAAGAGTACGATTCCGGCCGTCGCGGCCCAGCTTGCATATCTTGCCAGCATGCAGGAAAGCGCCTTCTGGGAAGGTATCACGCTTGCCGGGCTGGAGGACATGCGATTGCGGCTGAGGGGGTTGGTTCCGTTTCTCGATAAAAAGAAACGCAAGATCGTCTACACCGACTTCAAGGACGAGGTGCTGGGAGTGAGGGACGAGCAGACCGTCCACATCCCGAAGATGACCGGCGCTCAATATGCGAAGAAGGTCAACGACTACCTGCGCAACCACCTGACCCACATCGTCATCCACCGCCTGCGGATGAATCAGCCGCTCACGGGGGACGATCTGAAGTCCCTGGAAAAGACGCTCATTGAAATCGGCGAAGATGATGGCGAGACGCTGTTGTCCGATCTGCTGGCCCGCAGCGAGGCCCCATCGCTGGCCCACTTCGTGCGCAGCCTGGTCGGTATGGATCGCTCGACGGCCCAGGCGGCCTTCTCGCAATTCCTGAATGACCGAAGCCTAACGCCCCAGCAGATACGCTTTGTCGAGATGGTGATTGACCAGCTCACCGCGCGAGGTGTCATGGACGCCTCAGCGATCTACGAGCCACCCTTCAGCAACCTTCACGCCGGCGGACCCGACGAGTTGTTCGCGGGCAAAGAGGTCGTGATCAATGCGGTGTTCGAGACGCTGAAATCGCTGGAGCCCCAGGTTCAGGGGCTGGCCGGCTAAGAGGCCGAGAAGTGGCCGAGGTGGTGGCCCTGTTGCTGGTGCTACGACGCTCCAGGGGACGAAATCGGCGATACCCGGTACAATGGCGGATAAAGCGGGGTAATCGGCGAGAGGTAACATAATGGGCTGGGAAAAAGACCGATATTACACACGCTCACGAAAGGTAAACGGCCGCGTCGTTCGTGAATACATCGGCGGCGGCGAAGTCGGTGCCCTTGTCGCGCAGATGGATGCAGTTGAGCGGGAACGCCGCGAATGGGAGCGCGAGTGCTGGCGGCTCGAAAAGGAAGAAATGGAAGCCTTCGACTCTTCGGTGGCGAAGGTATGCCAGATGGCCGACATCATCGCAAAAGCGGCGATGGTAGCTGCCGGGTTTCATCGTCACCGTGGTGAATGGAGACGCAGACGTGTCCAAGAAAAAGAATGAATTGAAAGACACCCGGGAGTGGGCGCTTGCGATTATCGAGCGTGCCCAATCGGGTGACGAAGATGCGATGCCCGCCCTGCGGGAAATACTGGACCGCGTTCCGTCCATTCGGGAAGTGCTGGGGGCGGACCTGGATCGAACGGTTGAATACTCGATAAGCAAGTCGCTCGGCGGCGAGGACAACCTTGCGTTCCGAGAAGCGATCAAGCGAAAACTGGCGGCGCTGCGGGAGGAGTTGGAAGGGCCTACGCCCAGTCCCACGGAACGGCTGCTTGTTGATCGGGTCGTCGCTTGTTGGTTCCAGGTGCAGGAAGCGGACCTGCGATACGCGCAGGCCGGCGACTGCAGCCTCGCCCAGGCCGACTACCACCTGCGGCGACAGGATCGTGCCCACCGGCGATTCTTGACGGGCATGAAGACACTGGCGACGGTTCGCAAGCTGGGCTTGCCCGTACTCCAGGTGAATATCGGCGAGAATCAAGTCAACGTAGCAAACGCAACAGTAACCTCCGACGCGGAATAGAGTCGGAACACGGAATCGGGAGGGCCGGCTAGCTACCGGCCTGGAGGCTTCGGCCGGCACGGGAAGTTATTCGCCTTTCATCCCGTCCGGCCCTGGCCAGCCCGAACAACGAAAGGCGAAATCATGGCGGATTCCTGCAGTCGGCTTATCGACGAACTATTCGTACCCACGCTCGCGTTGGTCGATGAATTGTCTCAAGCGACGAATGACGACGAGGCGATCGAACACTTCGCCTGCGACAAGAGCAAACTCTGGTGTCAAGTCGGACAAGCGTTAGGGCAAACGGGCGCAGACCAACTCCCTGGTCAAGATTTGCCCGAGGCGGTTCAGACGATTGCCGCTATCTACGAGGGAACGGGAACTCAGTGCAATACATATCCCGATGTTGCGATCTACATATTCAGGAGACTGGGAACCCTGAAGCAAGCAGCACAACGAGGCTGGACCGCCGCAAAGCAGGGTGGGACGATTCCAGAAGATCCACATCCTGTTTCGGAATTGCCGGCGACGATGGAGGTTGCGGGCGATGGACAGATACGACTTGCTGACTGGGCCGTTGCCGCGCATGGTGTGCTGCTGCACCAAATAAACCTTGGCCCGCGACCAGCGTTTGGCAACAAGTTTCCCATTTCGGATTTTGACGCAATCGTTGTCGATGGCGATACACCTTCCGTGTGCCCAAAGACGGATCGCCCGGTTGACGCAATATGGCTACCGGAAATCCTCGAAGTGTTCAAACGCTGCGGCATGGTCAAATCCGGTCAAACAATTCATTGGGTTGGGAGTCAAGCGAAGCTGGAAAATGTCTGCACCTGTTTCCGCGAAGGCTTTCCGAAGCCAGCCGCCACGCTGACAGGCAACGCAGCCAACGGTGGCGACCTTATAGAGCGATTGCTTGCCGGTCCAGACGATGCCGAATTGTCGCCCCGCGAACTGGCGCTGCTGGAAGCGTATCTGCAACAGCCGGTTTCTATGGCAGCAATCCAGCGGGAGAAGCAGGCGACCGGCGAATCTGAAACGAACGCGAAGCGGAACAAGCTAAAGCTGATACGCGACTTCAACCGTAACCTGCAAGGGCCAGCCCCGGCCGCGAATGAAGCCAAGCTGGCAGCCGAGACGCAGGAGAGCACAAACCGCAGCCCAGCGCTCATCGAGGCCGGCAATGGGGCACAGGGTGACGATGAAGCCGAGTTTCGATGGACGGTGCCCGTGCTGGAAGGGTACGTTTTTGCTGTGCTAAAAGAAGTCGAGTATCCGACAGAGCGGGATGCCGTCGCGAGCATCGCCGCCAAGTCCCGCAAGCGCGAGCCGGCGCGGGCGACGCTGCGCAAGACTTACGCTTGGCAGAACCGCCCGCAGAAGACACCTAAACCGCACACGACCAATGAAGCACAAAGCGGCGTGTCCCCTGCCCAGAACGCAGACGTTGAGATGCCGCACGAGGAGGTAACGAACGCGGTGCTCGACATCGAGGAGAAGTTTTACAGGCAACTGAAGGACGACGAGCGGGCGGCCGTCGCCTGGACACTCCAGGAAGCCGGGGCCGACGAGAAGGCGCGGGACGAGGCGATTGCCCAACTGATCCAGGGCTTTAGGAGCGGCGATATGTGACGGAATAGACTTTGGTCGCGCCTTGGTCGCGACCAGATTGGAACAATCTGAGCCTTGCGTAGAAGCCGTGGCGCGTTGGTCACGGCTTTTTTTGCGCCCATGCCGAGTATGGAAACGGCCGCGACGTAGCGGCCCAACGAGAAGCAAAGGAGGCGCAAGAACCTGATGGTTTCCAATCTGCTCACAATTCGACGAATGGCGAGCCTGCTGGGGGTGACCGAGGAGGACGTGTCCCTGGCACTAATGATTCCTCCCGTCGTGCGGCCGACGAGCCGGGCGGACGAAATTCGCGTATTCGACCGGGAGGCATTCGACATTGTGCGGCATCGCCTTGAAGCATTGGCGCTCGACGCCGGCGACGAGGAGGTGGACCGTGAATAACACCCCAGCTTTGCGACGGGCTGGCCGATTCGTTGGGAGGCAGCGACCATGAACGGTAAACTCCCCGTCGGCACAAAATCCGGGCTACTACTACTTACCCCCAAACAAGCTGCCGAGGCCCTTGCGATCAGCCCTCGCAAGTTGTGGGCGATGACGGCATCGGGCTTGATACCACACTTGCGCATCGGTCGGTCGGTTCGTTATCCGGTCGATGAGCTGCAGCGTTGGATCGACGAACAAACGAAAGGGGGTGAGGCGTGAGTCTGCGACGACCCCCAAAATGCGAGCGGTGCCACCGTTATCCGGTCAAAGTGTTTTGCGTCCGGTGCGGCGATTCAGTCTTGGACGTTTGCGGGCGATGCCTTCAGAAGATTGCGCAGGACCAGAAGAAAACGAAGCGAAAAACGGGCGGCCCAGCATAGACCGCCCGCAACCAATGAACCCCTAACCGATAAGGATTCGACGATATGACAACAGAAAGTTTACTCAACGAAGAACGTGACCAAGCGAGCGGCGGCAACGGCCAGCATTCCAAGCCAGTTGGCGAGAATCGTACACAAACGGCTGCGGAGCCAGTCCCCGACCCATTTGACCCCGCGGCATTGCGTCTCGGCCAAGATTTCGCCGCCAGCGTGGGCGTCAAGAAGGTGCTGACCACGGTGCCCTGCCGAAAGCCGAATCGACACGAATTTGTGCGGGTGCGGCCCGGCGAAAGCTGGCGACTTGAAACCGCGGCGTTTGAGGACAAGGTGACCCGCGATACATACCTCGTACGCAATGATCTGTGGTCTGAGTTGGCTGGTGAAGTCTATCCGGTGTGCCTATTTCTGGCCGCGAATCGGCAAGGCGACGTGTTCCTGTGGCCCGTCAAGTTGCCCGGTGCCGATGGCCGCTCGAATTCGTGGAACGAATCGGCGTTGGCTGCGGCCCGGTTGGCTGAAACGAATTGGATTCGCGTCGCGGCCAATATGCCAGCCGGCCTTTACGACACGTTCCAAGCGGCTGGCGAGTTGTCCGAGCCAGTCTGGCCGGAACTGGAATTCCGAGCGATCTTGAAACTCTGCTTTCGCGATCGCTTCATTGACGACATCGATCACCCCGTATTGCGAGCGTTGCGGGGGGAACGATGAACACGGTCGATCTGTTGCGGTCGTTTCGCCAAGTGTGGTTGGTGGATTTTGAATTCACCGCACCACCTGGCGAGCGGCCAACTCCAATTTGTATGGTGGCCCGTGAATACCACACGGGCCGTACCATGCGGCTATGGGCCGATGCTTTGGCCAGCAGCGACGCGGCCCCGTTTCGCACCGATGTGGAAGCGTTGTTCGTGGCATACTTCGCATCGGCCGAGTTGAGTTGTTTTCTGGCATTGGGTTGGCCGATGCCGGCTCGCATATTGGATCTGTTCACTGAGTTTCGTTGTTTGACCAACGGTCACCAGACGGTGGCTGGTAATGGGCTGCTCGGTGCAATGGCCCACTACGGATTGAGCGCAATCGACTCAGCCGAGAAATCCGAAATGCGAGATTTGGCGATTCGCGGCGGGCCATTTGCCAAGGACGAGCGGCGGGCCTTGTTGGACTATTGCGAAAGCGACGTGTTGGCGTTGGCAAAGCTGTTGCCCGCGATGGCCGGCCATATCGATCTTCCTCGAGCGCTGCTACGGGGCCGCTATATGGCTGCGGTGGCTCGCATGCAATCGTGCGGAGTACCGATCGACCAGGAAACCCTCGACTCGTTTCGTAAAAACTGGGACGCGATTAAGGGGCGGTTGATTGCATCGATCGATGCTGAGTATGGCGTGTTCATTCCCACCGGTAGCCCGTCGATCAATCCCCAATCGAGCTTCGGCGCGGCCGTGTTGAGCGAGGCGGCTGAGTGGGGCATCGAGCCGCATTTTCTAGCGGATGCGGCTGGCGAAGTGTGGCGAGAGCGACAGCAGCAAACCGGCGATTTTCGCGATGCGATCAAGGCAGCACGCAAGGCCACCGGGTTGACGATCAACCGCATCGAAGATTGGGAACACAAAGGCCGCGATCATTCAACATGGCCCGACTTAGACGTGAAGGCGAGAGAACTGGCCGCGGAATATCCGGCATTGGGCATCGGCCGCGGTTATGTTGCCGATGAAACCTACGACGATACTGACCATGCGGCCGAATTGTGGAATCTGCTCCGCTGCCAACATGACCGACCGATACGAAAATACGATGGCGAGATAATGAGCGAAGCGGCAGAGCGGGTGGCTGTGGTCCCGGATGGTGAATTGTTCAAGACCGGCCCGTTGTCGTTTTCGTCGATGCGATTTGCCGAATGGCTCGCTCGCAACGGCATCCCGTGGCCGCGGTTGGCAAGCGGTACGTTGGCGTTGGATGATGCCACGTTCCGCCAAATGGCTCGCATGTTCCCCGAGGTAGCGCCGTTGCGGGAGTTGCGGCATTCCCTTGGCGAACTGCGGTTGTTTGCTGATCTGGCGGTTGGCCATGACGGCCGCAACCGTTGTTTGTTGTCCCCATTTCGATCCGTCACAGGTCGCAACCAACCGAGCAACGCGCAGTTTGTTTTTGGGCCAAGTTGTTGGTTGCGTGGTTTGATAAAGCCAGAAGCTAGTCGAGCCGTGGCCTACGTTGACTGGAGCCAACAGGAATTCGGCATCGCGGCGGCTTTGTCTGGCGACGCGGCGATGCAGGCGGCATACTTGTCAACCGATCCTTACCTCACGTTCGCGAAGCAAGCCGGCGCGGTCCCCAGCGACGCAACGAAGCAATCGCATCCGCGAGAACGTGAACAATTCAAAGTCTGCGCGTTGGCCGTGCAATACGGCATGGGGCCAGATTCGTTGGCCCAAACACTAGGGCAACCAACGGCCGTAGCCCGCGAGTTGTTACGGTTGCATCGGACGACCTATCCGACGTTTTGGCGGTGGTCCGAGGCGTGCGTAGATCATGCGATGCTGCGAGGCTGGCTGCATACGGTATTCGGCTGGCGTGTTCACGTTGGCCCAAACGCCAACCCGCGGTCACTCGCAAACTTCCCTATGCAGGCGAACGGGGCCGAAATGTTGCGGCTGGCGTGTTGTCTGGCCACCGAGGCCGGCATCGGTGTTTGTTGCCCGGTACATGATGCCTTGCTGGTTGAAGGGCCAACCGATGAAATCGAGGCCGTTGTAGCGGCGACACAAGCCTCGATGCGGGAAGCCAGCCGAATCGTGCTGGATGGCTTTGAACTGCGAAGCGATGCCGAGATCGTCCGATCGCCCGATCGCTACATGGACAAACGTGGCCGGCGAATGTGGGAAACGGTAACGGCCATCGTGGCCGGAATGCCGCAGGTGGAATTCGCGGGTGTCGAGGATTTCTAACCATGAACATGGAACAGCGTGTACCACCTTGGCCGCGAAGCCGGCCAACAAACCTGGAACAGCGTGTGCCGGCAACCTGGAACAGCGTGTGCCACCCGTGCAATCTTATATCTCTCATTTAGGTAGATAGATGGAACTGGAACGCTACCGAGCCAACGGGAAGGCCAAACCGAAGCAATCAAAACGACCGCCACGACATCGGGCCGGCAGTTGGTTCATCAAGGGGCCGATCCCGTTTGATTGGATCACATCAGCCGCGGAGCTGCCCGGCAAGACTTTGGCCACCGGGCTGGCGTTATGGTTTGAAGCTGGCCGCACCAAAACTCGATGCGTTAAAGTTACACCCCGCTTGCTGGCAATGTTCGCAATCGAGCGCCATACGGGCCGGCGAGCGCTGCAGCGGTTGGCCGACGCCAGCCTTGTGTCCCTGATATGCAAGAAAGGCCGTTGCCCAGTGGTGACAATCCTAAACACCGAAACCGACCGCACAGATTCGCCCAGGACGATCGCAAAGAGTGATAAATGACAAAGGACACCTGCGGTGATGGTGTGCCTTAAACAGGCGACTAGATGCCTTCGCCGCACGTCGTCGCAATGTCAAGCAAGCACTACTGGACAAATAAACCAGCACTTGGCATAATAACATCATGGCAAAGCGAAAATCAATCAAACTAAGTGACGCGGTGCGGAAGGCGATCGACGATTCCGGCGAATCCCGGTACGCGATCGCCAAAGCAACCGGCATCGACGAATCCGCCCTGGCGAAGTTCTACAACGGGCATCGTGGCATCACGACCGATACGCTGGATCGACTTGGCGACTATCTCGGGCTGCGGATCGTGATGGACCGCACGCCCACGCAGAAAGGCAAGTGAACTAGTGACGCAGTGGATCAAATGTCCAAGTTGCAATGGCGAAATTGGAACACCGCCTACGTTATCACAGCCGGTTGTCGTGTGTCCGAACTGTTCGACAAAAGTAGACGTTGAATCTGCTGTGGCATGGCGGCCAAGCCGGGCTGAAGCAAAGGACGACCCGGACGCAGGGCGACCGAGTCCTTCCGTGGCCGCAAAGGAACGACCCGAGCTTGACGGTCCGTTCGCAATTCGCAAGTCCGCGCCCGAGTGGTATACGCCAGCAGGTGTGATTGCGGTCGTCACCGGCGTAGCTGGTTTCATTGCGAGCGCGGCGGTGGGTGGCGGTCGTCAAATTGAAGATAAAATGCTGGCTGGTGCGTTAAATCCATTATTCTTCGTCGGCGTTCCTTTGGGTATTTACTGGTTGTACGCACGGCTGAGTCGCGAAAACGCCAACAACTTCTACTGTCCGCATTGTGACGCGGGAATTTGCCTTGACTGCCCGCGCGGCGGTGTCGTCGGCTGCTGGCGATGCGGGAAGAAAATGGTGAAGCCGTAGTACGTATAGAAAGGCAAGTGAACGATGGCATCAGTATTCAAACGCGGCGGGAAGAAAGCCAAGGGCTACTACTACGCATCGTGGTCCGACCACAATGGCAAGCGGCAAACGAAATGCACACGGACGACTGACAAGGCAACGGCCGAACGCATCGCCAACAAGTACGAAACCGACGCGGCCTTGCGCCGTGATGGCGTGATCGACCCGACGCTAGATGCGATCGGGAAGGAATCGCAGCGGACGATCGAAGCGCACCTGACCGATTACGAAGCCAAGATGAACGCAGCCAATCGTTCTGAGCAACACATCGCCAGAACGGTCGGCTGTATTCGTGCCATAGCCAAGTATGCCGAGTTCACGATTGCTTCCGATGTGAACGCGGACGGCGTGAGTCGCTTTGCGGGAATGTTACGGGATTTCGGACGATCGGCTCGCACGATCCAAGCTCACTTGACCGCAGTCAAAGGGTTTACGAAGTGGCTGACCGAACATCACAAGTTGCCTCGCGATCCGCTCTCGTCGGTCAAGAAGCCGAACCCCAAAGCAGACCGTAGACGGGAACGCCGAATGTTACTTCCAGAAGAATGGCGATGGTTGGAAACGACAACGCTATCCGGTCCAGTTCGGCACGACATGACCGGAACGGAACGTGCGATGCTGTACGCCACGGCGATCCAGACCGGCTTGCGATCCACCGAGTTGCGAAGCCTGACCCGAGGCCGGCTGAGTCTTGAAGGGAATCGACCATACATCGCCTGCAAGGCTGGCTCAACAAAGAACAAGAAGGCTGCGCAGCAATTCATTCTGACGGACCTCGCTGGCCAGTTGCGGAAGCACATCAAGACAAAGGCCCCAGCAGCGCCGGTATTCTCGATGCCACATCGAACCGAGGTTGCCCAAATGCTGCGAGACGATCTTGCGGCCGCGCGAAAGCTGTGGTTGTCCGAAGCGAAGGATGATGCCCAAGAGTACGCTCGTCGGGAAGAAAGTGATTTCCTGGCGGTGGCAAACCACGATGGGGAGCGAATCGACTTCCATGCGTTACGACATACGTGCGGTGCGTGGCTGGCAATGGTCGGCGAGCATCCGAAGGTGATTCAGACCGTGATGCGGCACGGTTCAATTACGCTGACGATGGACACCTACGGCCATCTGTTCCCGGGAGAAGAGGCGAATGCCGTTGGTCGGATGCAAAGCCTGTTAGCCGGCCCACCCGAAGCCCTGCGGGCGACCGGAACCGACCACGCAACATCTGCGCCCCTGGAACGAGCGCAGCGCCTGGCGCAGCGCGCAGAACGCGATATCGTGCGTGCTGGATGCGACGACGTGCGAAACGAGAACGATCGTGAGAATCGAGATTCTTCCGATTCCGATTCTCACAAGCCCCTAAGAATTGCCAAGTTAGGCGATGATGTGCGAAGTGATGCGATGCAAAACGAGAGTAGCCGGAACGGGGGTCGAACCCGTACTGGGATTTCTCCCAACAGGATTTTAAGTCCTGTGCGTCTGCCAATTCCGCCATCCGGCCGTCATGTGTTCTTTGGGTGTAAGTGAGTTTCGTAGATTGCTACGGAGTTGTTTGACACCTGACAGGCATTCAGGCAACGAAAGCAACACCTACGAATGTGACTTGCGGGTGTCAGTGACACCACCGGAACCGCTCGGCACAAGCTAATGACAATCGCCAAGTCTAATCCATCGAAGAGTAATCTGAAAGCGAGCAGTTCGCAGCCCGCAGTCTTTGGAAACTTCGGAAGTTCTGGTAGGCTCATCGTAGGAGTTAGTCAATGCTCTGCTTTTCCAAGACGTTCATAATTCTCGCCCTGATCCTGCCGTTGTTGCCGTCCGCGGAGCTGCGTGCCGAAGATTGGCCGCAGTGGCGCGGGCCAGGGCGCGATGGCATGTCGCGCGAAACCGAATGGATCAAGGACTGGCCGGTGGGCGGCACGCCACGAGTCGCCTGGCGATCGGCGGTCGGTAAGGGACACTCCGCCCTGTCGATCGCCGAAGGTCGCGCTTACACAATGGGTTGGGATGGCGAGCAGGACACCACGTTCTGCTTCGACGCCGCGACGGGGAAACTCGTTTGGAAGCAGTCGTATCCGTGCAAGACAATCCTGCAATGGCCCGGCCCGCGCGCGACGCCGACCGTGTACGGCGGCGCGGTCTACACGCTCGGACAGCACGGGCAGTTGCGGGCTTGGGACGCGCGCACCGGCAAGCCGCTGTGGCAGCGTGACTTGCCGGACGACTACAACCCCGATGTCGATTACGGCTTCGCCTGGTCGCCGCTGATCGAAGGTGACCTGTTGATTCTGAACGCCGGCTCGCGCGGGCTGGCCATTCGCACCCGCGACGGATCGATCGCGTGGGGCGATGACGGCAAGAAGGCTGCCTGCGTCTCGGCCGTGCCATTCGAGCACAACGGGCGGCGCGGCGTGCTCGTCGTCAGCATTAACGCTGATCGCTCGGCCGCCAGCCTCGTGGGCGTCGATCCGCGCAGCGGCCGCGAGCTGTGGCGGTTTGATGGCTGGAAGGAACAGTGGGGCGCGATGGGCGTCGATCCGGTGGTCCATGACGGCAAGGTGTTCATTCAAACCGGCGCATCGGGCGACCTGATCATCGCTGACGCCGACCCCACTGGCTATCGCGAATTGCGCCGCACGCGCGTGTTCGACACCGACGGCCACACCTTTACTGCCCCCGTACTCGCGAACGGCCGCATCTGCTGCCGCAGCTATGCGGGAGAGGTCGTGTGCTTTGAACTTCGTTAGAAACTTGAGCGCAAGACGTTTCCATGAACGTCGAGGATTCAAACAATGAGGCAACTCGCACTTACGCTACTGATCGTTTCGACGTTGCCTTCGTTCGCCCTGGCCGAAACCACGAACTGGCCGCAGTTCCGCGGAGCGCAGTCCGATGGATTGGCTGAGGGAGCCACGCTCCCGGACACGTGGGGTGCGACTGAAAATGTGGTTTGGAAGGCTGACGTTCCTGGCTGGGGTTGGTCGTCGCCAGTGATCTGGGGCGATCAGATCTTCGTCACTTCGGCGGTTGGCGAGCAGGTATTGCAAAAACCACTTGTTGGCGGTTACCCAGGTGGCAACGTCAAGCCGACCGATGTTCATCGCTGGATGACCTATTGTGTGGACTTCAACACGGGAAAGATCGTGTGGGAGCGCGAAGCCTACAAGGGCGTGCCGCCGGAGCAGCGTCATCCCAAAAACTCGTATGCGAATGCCACGCCCATCACCGATGGCGAGCGAGTCTACGCCTATATCGGCAATATCGGCATGTTCTGTTACGACATGGATGGCAACAAGCTCTGGGAGCGGAAGTGGGGCGTCTTTCCCATGCGCGGCGGTTGGGGACCGGGGACTTCACCGGTGCTGCACGAAGATCGGATCTATTTGGTCAATGACAACGAGCGAGAGTCGTTCATGGTCGCCTTGGATAAGAAGACGGGAAAACAAATCTGGCGCGTCGAACGCGAGGAACGCAGCAACTGGTCGACTCCCTACGTGTGGGAAACCGATCTGCGCACCGAACTCGTGACGATCGGCACGGGCAAGGTACGGTCGTATGATCTGGAGGGCAAGCTGTTGTGGGAGCTGACAGGAACATCTGGTTTGGTGAGCCTGATGCCGGTGGCCAAGCAGGGCCTTCTGTATCTCGGAGCCGGTTATCATTACGGGCCGCTCTACGCGATTCGTCCCGGAGCGTCCGGAGACATCAGCCTGGAGTCAGGCGAGACGAGCAACAAGTGGATCGTCTGGTCCCAGCCGCGCGGTTCCAGCATTCATCCCTGTTATCTGATCAGCGGCGAGCGGCTGTTCGTGTTGTTCGACGCCGGAATCTTGATCTGTTACAACGCTACGACGGGCGAGACGATTTTTCCGCGCCAGCGATTGAACACCGGCGGCGGCCGGTTCTACGCGTCGCCTTGGGCCTACGACGGAAAGATTTTTCTGCTCAACGAAGACGGCAATACATGGGTCGTCGAAGACGGCCCCGAATTCAAAGTGCTTCGCAAGAACTCTCTCGAAGACAACGCCTGGGCCACTCCCGCCATCGCGCGCGGCAGTTTGTTTATTCGGACGTTCACGGGTCTTTATCGAATCCAGAAAGCAGAGGACGTGGATCAATGATGAGCAGCATGAGGAAGGTCGCCGCGTTACTCGTTGTTTCCGTTGCCGTCGTTTCCGTGCCTCTCTTGGCACAGGACCACTCGTGGACCAAAGTCCTGAAGGATCGAACGAAACGCGACACGTTACACGATGGCTTTCTAAAAGTCCGTGGGGATAGCGGCAAATGGAACGACGAGCCGCGGCTGCAACATGCGCCACCGATGCAACAAAAACCAGCCGACGTATCGCTCGACGATTGGGCCGATCAATTGCTCGCGAAGGAATTCAAACAGAGCCGCGGTGACGATCACTGGCTGTTGTTTCGCACCCAGCAATTGGACGACAACGACCGGGTTTGGATCGAGCGGATCGAGCGGCGCGAAAATCGGTTTACCGTCGTTGTCAGCCAAGCCGTGTGGCAGGGGCGGTACAGCAAGAACTTCACGTATTACAACGTTTACGGTGTCAACCTGGGCAAACTTGAACCCGGCAAGTATCAGGCGAATTGGAACACGAAAACACTGGTGTTCAGCAATTTCGACGGAACTGGTCGACCGCCAGACAACTGGCCAAAGGACGAACGTGTCGCCGATCAGGAGCCAAGCGAATCGTCCGTTTCGTTTACTGTTGTCGCGACGCCCCAGTAGTCCTCAAGTCGCTCCAAGTGGCACCGGTCTTAAGCGATGATCGGCGTTCAATTCTCGGTAACTGATTCGTCTTGCGACGCGTATTGACAATCAACCGCAGGTTATGCCGCCAGCGTCAACGGCCTAATGGAGGCACGGATCACCCCCTGATCTCCACCCGCGAGCCAAGGACATCGCAGCGCAGGTCGCGGAGCAGATGCGAGTGATGAGACGGCCCATGCGAGTCGGCTGCCTCACGCTATGCTTTGGCACCCGTGCTTGGCCCAGCTTACGTGAGAGTCATCTCGGACACCGTCATCGATTTGCGCGCGGTAGCAACACGCAGACAATCTCGGTGTCGCTGCGCGCGTAAACACAATTGCCGGCATACGCCGGGTGAGCCCAAGTGCGGCCGATGATATTAGTTCGCGACTCTTCCAAGTAGCCTTCCGCGTTAAGGCGAATCAGGATCAAATCGCCGTCCGAGTTCAACACAATCGCGCGGTCTTCGTCCTCCAGCCAGATCATGGTGGCCTGCGGATTCCGTCCCTTGGGAGTCATGCGATTGTCGTCGTCCCACACCTTCTTCCCCGTTGCAAAATCGAAGCATGTAAGTCCATGTCGTTTGTCGAGCAAATAAGCGTGTCCGTCGCGGTAAAGTGGCTGCATCATCAGGCCGCGCAGATTGCGTCGATCATGCCACGCAACTTCTGCCGGTTCCGCATCCGTGCCAAGCCGGATCGCCTGGCTGCCTTCGTAGTAGCTGCTGACTAGAACCAACCCCTCCTGAAAGATCGGACTGGCAATCGACGTGCCGTAGTTCACTTCGAAGGGAATTGTCCAGAGCAGTTTTCCGGTCGCTGGATCGAGTCCGCGCACGTTCGTGGGAGTCCAAGCAACCAGTTGTCGTTTCCCGCCGTGTTCGATGAGGATTGGTGTCGCATAACCGGCTGGATCAGACAGGCTTCTCCAGCGCGGTTCACCCGTCGTCCGATCGAAAGCAATAAAACAGGCGTCCGGCTCTCCTCCGGCGTGGACGATCAGCAGATCCTAGAAGACAACCGGCGACGCGCTCAGTCCCCACTTCGGCACGCGGGTCCCGAAGTCGGCGACAAGATCCTGCGACCAGACCAACTCACCAGTTGCGGCATCAAGGCAAAACAGCTGGCCGACGGCACCGAGCGCATAGACGCGATCTTGAAAAACAGTCGGTGTCGCGCGGGGGCCGTTGTCGTAGCTGACGCCGCTGTAGTCGACCGGATACGCGTGCGACCACAGTGGCTTCCCTGTGACCGCGTCGAAACACAGGATACGCTCGACGTCTTCCCGCGCACCGGGATCGGAGACAGCCGACCCCATGAGAAACTCTCCGGCAGGAATCCGCACAAGTTTCAGACCGATGGAGTTCGTCACCACGCTGGCAAGTTGCGCATCCGGTTGCGTTGCATTGACGACTTCAGACGACTCGACAGCTGGCGGGTTGTCGCCGCTGCAACCAATCGCAGAAAATGACAGAACGCCCCCGATCCACCAAACCGCGAGGTAGCTTTGCATTCTGCTGGTCCAATACGAACGATTTCGGGGCGAGTGAATCATAATCGACTGTCGTTCTGCGGCGGCATATTTGACGAGCAACTTATCGTAGCCCAATCCTACTTCGAACGTGACTCCCAAATCCAACCTGGGCACATCGTTTTGTTTCGCAAAGGCGCGTGTGCTCGTTTAGAATCGTAATCGCGACCTGTGCAAAACAAAAACCTCGAAATGCCGCACGCAAGGAATTCGACGAATGAACAACCTCGCCGAAGATGTCGTGTACTGGCATCGGGTTGCCGACACAGCGGAGATTCTCGGCGCGAAGCCGAAATAGCAATCCAACCCTGTCAACAACAGAAGGTCAACGACATGCAAACAACATCCATGACGCGACGACCGGCCAACGTGCTCACACGGCGCAGCATGATCGCTACGGCGGCGGGTGCAACGGCTGGACTACTTGCAACATCGCTGCTGTCGCAAGACAAAAAGAGCCCGATGGTCCAAACAGTGCTTGGCCCCGTCGCACCTGATAAGCTCGGTGCCACCCTGATGCACGAACATGCTCCGATCGTCGATTGGTCCGAACTGTACGAGACGAAGCCGGCACCGGTTGCTCCTGTTCGAGAGCAGATGTTAGCGAGAACGGCCAGTCTTCTCGATGCGTTTCACGGCACACTCGCGCCGGATGAAGGACCTGGTGCGATCGTTGAAACGACTCCGATTCGCGTCGGCCGGTATCCGCAGCTGCTCGTCGACCTGGCAAAACGCACGAAGGTTCACATCATCGCGTCGAGCGGATTTTGGTGCGAAGCGTTGGCTCCTCAGCATCCCTGGGCGGTGCGATTGGGCGTCAACGCGGGTGGGATCGAACAGATGGCCGGATTGTTCATTCGTGAAGTCACCGAAGGAATGGAAGATCCCGGCGGCGAGTGGGGCGAGAAGTTCACGAACATCAAAGCGGGCATCATCAAAATCGGGACCAGCACGTTTCTTCGACCAAGCGAGCGGGCGTGCCATATTGCCGCCGCGATCGCGAGCAAAACAACGGGCTGTCCCGTCACGACTCACACCACCAACGGCGGTGGGCTGGAAGAGGCCGAGTTGCTGTTGAAGCATGGCGCGGCTCCCTCCAAAGTGATCATCGGTCATCAGGGGAACCAGGACGATCGCGAGAACGACGAAGCGGATGATTATCACAAGTTGATCGCCCGGCTTGGCTGCTACGTTCAGTTTGACCGCGTCGACCACGAGAACTACGGGATCGACAAGCAAGCTCGACAGATCGCGAAGCTGGTCGAGGCTGGATTTGTCGCGCAAGTTCTGCTCAGTCACGATCACGCACCGTACTACTTCCCCAACTACACGGCTGAGCAGAAACGCCCCGAGGATTGGAAAGCCCTCGAACCGGATTACACGACCGTGACGACCAAGTTGGTGGCTGCGCTGGCAACGCTCGGCGTTTCGAAGTCCGAGATTCGTACGATGCTGATCGATAACCCCAAGCGTGTCCTGCCGTTCTAGCAAAGGACTTGGAGATGCCTACGACAACGGTTCAACAATTGGCGATTCCCAATGATTCGTGCGGTGAATTAACGGAGTACGTTGGTTCCACAGCAGACAGCGGCCTGCTGCGCGCCCATCGCATGGCAAGAGTCTCATTGCGCAGCACGATCGTACTTGCGTTGGCAAGTATCTTTTGCTCGTTATGACTCACAGCTCCGGCAACTGCCACGGGTCACGACGTTGTCGGTCGAGCAAATGGTTGTCCGCCGGATCGGTGAATTCCCATTGCTGAGGATTCCACTTCAAACTTTTCTGATTCCAGTAAGCTAGATTGCCAAGGTGAATAATACTCGCGGTGCGGGCACCTTTTTCCACTTCGGCGACGGGTGCTTCGCGACTCTTGATGCAATCGAGCCAGTTGCGGTGGTGCCCGGGCGACTTGGGCAGGTGAACATCGTCCTCGCCGAGCGGCGTCTTGACGATGTCTTCGGGGTCACTTGTCAGTTGGCCGCGATCGATATGCAGCGTTCCGCGTTCGCCGTGAAAGGTGCATCCGCTCGGTCCACCATGAATCATCTCGACGCCGCTCGCATAGATGAAACGGACACCGCTGGTCGCCTGCGGATCGTCCGGCGGGATGATCTCGATGGGTCCCGATTGGTCCATCTCCAGCGCCCATTGCGCGATGTCGTAGTGATGTGCCCCCATGTCCGTGTGGCCGCCTCCGGAATACTCCCGATAGTTACGCCAAGCCGGAAAATGATTGTGAACGCCGCGCGGACTGAGAACGGAACTGTAAGGCCGAAGCGGTGCCTGGCCAAGCCACATGTCCCAGGCTAGATTCGGTTCCAGCTCTTCTTCGGGCAAGTCACAGGGGACGCTCGGAGCACCCACGCCGACCGTGACGCGATGGATTTTCCCCAGGCGACCGCTGCGAATAATCTCCACGGCTTCTCGAAACGGACCAAACACGTTGGACCGCTGCTGGCTGCCCGTCTGCACAATACGCTTGTACTTGCGAGCTGCTTCAACACATCGCCTGGCCTCCTCGATCGTCAGCGTCAACGGTTTCTCACAGTAGACATCCTTGCCCGCCTTGCAGGCTTCGATGAGGGGGATTGCGTGCCAGTGGTCCGGAGTCGCAATGCAAACCGCGTCGATGTCGCTGCGTTCGATGATCTGCCGGAAATCAACGTACGCGTCACATCCCTTGTAGTCCGTTTTCGCACTTGAGTACTTGGCTTCGACGCGGCCTTTCGCCTGCTCCCGCCGCTTCTGATCGACTTCGCAGACGGCAACCACCTGCACGTCCGACTGAGCCAGCAGCTGGGGTAGGTGATAGTCGTTTGCCATCTTTCCGCAACCGATCATGGCAACATTAATCCGGTCGCTCGGTCGCGTGCGATCGGGGCCGCCAAGTGCAGAAGCGGAAACAATCGCCGGTGCAATCGCGGCGGAAGACTTAAGGAACATTCGTCTGGACATCGTCATGGCTGTCATCTCATCATCGTGGAATCGAAAGCAAGGTACCTACAACCATCAGAAGCCTAACCGACTCGACCGGCAGATGCAAAACGTCGGAACCGCCGGTAGAGGTACAGTTTGACGTGGGGCAGGTTTTCAACCCTAGCGGAATAACCCGTCGATGGGTCGGCTGGACTCGACCGCTGATAGCAGATCGCGCGGAATACCGCGTGTGACACGCAAGACATCGACGTTGAACAGCGTCCGGACGATGGTGCCCAACAATTCCTTCGGAGTGTACGGCGTTGTACTTGGACGCGACGCGGTGCGGTCCGACTGGCCGATGACCCCGCCCGTATTCAGCCCGCCGCCAGCCAGCAGCAGGGTTGTCAACTCGCCGTAATGGTCGCGGCCGCCGTTGTTGTTGATGCGCGGCGTGCGGCCCATCTCGCCAGTGACGGCCAACAGGATGTCGTCCTGCAAGCTGCGGTGATGCAAGTCCTGGAGGAACGCCGCGACCGCATGATCCACCTGGTTCCCCATCGGCCAGATGCCTGTCATCTGCTTGGGGCTGTTGCCGTTGGCGTGATAGTCCCAGCCGCAATCAGAAACGGTCACAAAGCCGCAGCCCGCTTCGCACAACCGTCGCGCCAACAGCATCTGATGCCCTAACAGGTTGGTCGCACGCTTCATGTCGTAGTAACGCGTCAACTCCTCCATCCGGAAGAGGCCCGTCGTGTCGTACATGGCCAGCGTCGCCGGGTCTTCCTGCGACAAGTCGAAGGCGTCGGCGATGCCGCGCGTGATGATCTCGAACGCTTGCTGCTGATAGCCGTCGACTGGATCCAGCAGCTTCGAGTCGTCGACCTGTCGGCGCAAGTTATCGAGCCCCGTCAGCAAGCCGCGGCGATCGGTCAGCCGCTGCTCGCTGATCTGCAACTGCATCGATTCCGTCAGCGATCCGCCACCGCTTGGATCGAACGCCTGATACGTCTTGCCTAAGTCACCGGCATCCACAACTGATGGCAGCGCGCTGGTTTCAAAATTACTGCCCAGCTTCAAGCCTTCTTGAACCGCTTCGGGCAAGACATGGACGTTGCGTGGCATTCCGGTCGCGGGATGATTGGTGCCGGCAACTCGCGCATAGATCGCACTCATTGCCGCCTTACTCGAGTTATCGCCGCTGGCGACTTTCCCGTACGTATGGCTGGCGTTGTTGGAACCGTACGAGCGAACCACCGTGAACTTGTCGGCGAGTGTCGCCAGCCGTGGGAAGGTGCCACCGAACGTGACGCCGGGCAGCGTTGTTTGCACCTCGCCGGTGATGCTGCGAAACTCCGAGGGCGCGGTCATCTTCGGATCGAAGAATTCGATGTGCGGGGGTCCGCCGTGTAAAAACAACAGCACCACCGACTTGCCAGTCAGCGGCGACCGCGACGACGCCGCCGCGCCGTGCGCGGCGAGCATATTTTGCAACGTCAAGCCGCCCAGTCCCAACCCGCCGACCTTCAACAACTCGCGCCGCGTCAGTCCGGCACAAGTCTTGGTGCATCCCATTCCTTGGATGGATAACACAGGCAATCTCCGCGGATTCGAGGTGAGTGTATTCTAGTTGATCGGCGTGGGGGCAGATTGAGATTCTGTAAAACTCCAGCTTAGTGTAGCCGGGAAGAGAAAGACCAGACGAAAGTTGTTTCAAAAAAGATCGTTTGTTGGCGCGTCTCACGCCTGACGGCTTGTTGGGACTATCAGTCGCTTTGCAATTAGAAACTTCAGCGGTGCGTATCGGCTCACAGGCCGAAATGCCAGAACCTTTGCAGACTTCCAATCGCGATTCTGCTTGCCACTCCGCAACGCTGAGCCGATAACGCATGGCAGGCGTACCCGCGCCATCGTGTCACACTGATAGGAATTCTAATTCTCTGACTGATAGGAATTCTAATTCTCTGCTACGATGTCTGGCCCAGGAAAAGAAGTGCGACTCGCCCCCGGAAGTCGCCGGTGTTTCGCGGCCATCGCCAAGTATCGCGGGCATCGCGAAGTAAAATGTCGCATTCCAAAACACCTTCATGAGCCCTTTCAAGGTCGATCGCATGTCCAATCACGTTTACCACCAGGATGCGCTGGCGATCCAAACTTGGATCGTCCAGCTCCGACGGCAGCTGCACCGCTTTCCCGAGGTGATGTACGAGGAGGTCAAGACGAGTCAGTTGGTCCGTCAGACGCTCGACCAACTGGGAATCGCTTACCAGCACCCGCTGGCTGAGACGGGCGTTCTGGCCACGCTCGGTAACGGCAATGGTCCGTGCGTGGCGCTGCGCGCCGACATGGACGCGCTGCCGATTCACGAGGAAACGGATGTTTCGTTTCGCAGTGAGATTGCGGGCAAGATGCATGCCTGCGGTCACGACTGTCATACGGCCATGCTGTTGGGTGCGGCCCGCTTGCTGAAGGAACGGGAAGCGGAAATTCAGGGAACTGTGAAGCTGATCTTTCAGCCCGCGGAAGAAGGTGGGGCGGGTGGTCAGCGGATGCGTGACGAAGGTGCCCTGGAGAATCCAGCCGTCGAGCGGATCTTCGGTCTTCACGTGTGGCCGCAACTTCCCGTCGGCAGTTTCGGTTCCCGCCCCGGAGTCTTCTTGGCGGCCGCCGGGGCCGTCGAAATCACCGTTCACGGTCGTGGTGGGCACGCGGCAATGCCGCATTTGACGATCGATCCCGTGGTGGTCGCGGCCAAGATCGTGACCGAATTGCAGACCATCGTCTCGCGGGAACTCGACCCGCTGGATCCGGGTGTGGTCAGCATCACCACGATTCACGGCGGCGAAGCGTACAACGTCATTCCCGAGACCGTCCAACTGCGCGGCACGATTCGCGCGCTCTCGATGAAGACGCTACAGCAGATGCAACAACGAGTTCGCGAAATCACCGCGGCGGTGGCGGCGGCACATCGTTGCGAAGCCAGTATCACTTTTCCGGGCAACGACTATCCGCCCACGGTGAACGACGCGCAGTGTTGGAGTGTGGCCAAGCAATTAGCGGTTGAACTCACCGATGAGGACCACGTCCAAGAATTACCACCAACGATGGGCGGCGAGGACTTTGCCTTCTACACCGAACAAGTCCCTGGTTGCTTCGTCGCGATTGGGGTGCGCAACGAAGAGCAGGGGGCGATCTACAGCGTCCATCATCCGAAGTTCAAGGTCGACGAAGACGCCTTGCCATTGGGAGTGGCGTTGCATGTCGCATTTGCAATGAAGTCGTTGGCAGAACTGCGATGACCAAGGAGTCGCATAACGGCTTGGAAACCTGCCTCTTGGTCGGAGTCACTTGCGCCGGAGCAAAACGCTGTTTTTCTGCGGGCCAAAACAGCCGTCCAGCGGACCACCTTAGATCTTGCGGTGACAGAGAACATGTGCGATCTGTGGGGTTAATTCGCGCTGAAAGAAGTCACCAGAAACGGCAGGCGTGAAGAACTGCCGACGGGCTCCTGCACCGATTTCGGTTCGCGTTGAGGCTTCAACTGCGGTAAGGTTTCTGGAGCATCGACTCTTGCGAACTGCGCAACTCCCGCGAGTGTAAACCAAGTGCCATCAAGCACGCTTAAACAAGCCGAGTATTTTTCGCGCCGCACATTTCTACAGGCTGGTGGGATCTCGGCCTTCGGTCTCAGTTTGTCGCAACTCATGGCTGCGCAGACCGCTCAGGCCGCGGGATCTGGCTCTGCGACAGCCAAATCGTGCATCATGCTTTACATGATCGGCGGCCCGCCGCAGCATGAGACATTCGACATGAAACCGGAGGCCGATGTTGGTGTGCGAGGCGAGTTCTCGCCGATCTCGACGACGGTTCCCGGTCTGCAAATCTGCGAATATCTGCCGCGTTTGGCCGGCCTCGCAGACCATTATTCGCTGATTCGTTCCGTCCATCATGACGGGACATTTCACGCCACGGGAGTGCATTACAATCTCACCGGTTGGAAACACGCGCCGCGCAACGGCCAGCCGCTGCTCAGTCGGCGCGACTCGCCATCCATTGGCGGCGTGTTGCAGCAGCTAGAAGGCGGCCGCGGCAAGTTGCCGGCGGCCGTGCAATTGCCAATGTGGATTACGCAGGACGGGCCTGGCCAAGAATGGGCCGGCCAACATGCCGGGTTCCTGGGGCCGCGCTACGACCCTTTGATGATGGATTACAAAGGCGGCCAACCAGGCACTTTGCCTCCGGACTTTGTGCCGGGAGCCGAGAATACGGGTTCCCGTTTCGAGCGACGGGTGGAGCTGTTGCATTCGTTGGACCGGAACGCATATTCCGGCGACACGAGCGTCGAACGTCGTTCGAACTTTTTCCAGCAAGAAGCCATGGGCGTGTTGCGATCCTCGCCGAAGTGGCAAGCCTTTTGCATTGACGACGAGACACAGACGACGCGCGAGCGGTTTGGCGATCACCACTTTGGCCGCAGTTGCCTGGTCGCCCGGCGTTTGGTCGAGGCGGGGGTTCGTCTGGTTACTGTGACTTGGCCCATCACCAAGGAGTTTACTCACTTCGACACGCACGCGGATAACTTCCCGACCATGAAGAAGAATCTTCCGCCGATGGACCAGGGAATCTCCGCGTTATTGGAGGATCTGCGGGACCGTGGTTTGTTGGACGAAACGTTGGTCGTGTGTACCGGCGAGTTCGGCCGCACGCCTGCTATCAATCCGAACGGAGGGCGCGATCACTGGGGGTCTGTTTACAGTACGCTGTTTGCCGGCGGCGGAATCCGTGGCGGTCAAGTGTACGGTAGCAGCGACAAACAGGGCGCAATGCCGAAAGATAACCCCGTACACGTCAGCGACTTCGTTGCGACGATCTATCACGCACTCGGCTACGACCGCAACACCAAGGTGATCGATTATACCGGGCGACCGCACTACATCGTGCAAGGACTTCCGGTTATGCCGTTGTTTCGGTAAAGGATTTGGCCCTTGCCCGGTCCAGCTTCGAAGTGGTGAAAACCGCAGTCGCGCTGTCGGCAGTGAGTGTCTACTTTTGGTCCACGAATGTCCGAGTACTCCACACTTTCACAGTGCCGTCGTCACTGCAGCTGGCAAGACGCGTTCCGTCAGAACTGATGGCCAGGCTGTTGACGGAATTTGCATGTCCCTGCAGCGTCAGGATCTCCCGCCCCGTCTTCGCATCCCACACCTTCAAGCTGTGGTCATTACTGGCACTGGCCAGCCACTTTCCGTCTGGGCTGAAAGCAACGCTGGTGACCCAGTCAGTGTGGCCCTGCAACGTTAGTAGTTCCTTTCCCGTGACGAGATCCCACACTTTTGCCGTCGTGTCGTCACTGCCCGCACGGCCAACGCGCACTTTAGGCAACTTGGGGTAGCGCGGTAACTAGATATTGATTAAACAATTCGC
>JAQBZB010000494.1 GCA_027622275.1 Planctomycetota bacterium
TCCCTCCTGAAAGGCAAGTGAACACCGATCGACTGCCAACATGCTATCGCTACGAACCGCCAGCGATGCTAGCTGTTCTTTCGCCAAGGAAACAGAGTCGTTATCGACCAGCCTGGAATTGCTGGTAGTGATACCATTTGTAGGTTGGACGCCCTCGTCCGAACAGGAAACCGCTTGAAATACCGGACGGACGAGGGCGTCCATCCTACGGATCCTTCAAACGGTATCACTACGCGCAAATCTATCTAGGACCGGATTAGGTTTCTCCCTAGAATCTCGCGCCCTGTTCTCTCTGGATCTTTCGATCCCGGCCCCCAACGGTCGGCGAGGTTTATCATGCCCAAACGTAGTTTCAACGCGCGCCAGCGAGGTCAGCATCGTCAATCGCTTGTCCGCAGGTTTGGATCCCGCAAATTGTTTGTCATTGGATTTGGTGTGGCATTTGGTGCGCTGGTGTGGTTTGCGCCGGCGATCGTTGCCAATAGTCCGCTGAAACATCGGATAATCGCCTCCGCGATCGGTGACTTTCAGGGAAAGATTTCTGTCGGATCGATCTCGGCGGGGTGGTTGTCCAAGCTGAGTGTGAAGGACGTGGTTGTATTTGACGTGCAAGGCGAGCGGCTCGTGGAAGCGGCATCGATCCAGCTGAATAAAAACTTGATCGCTTTGCTTCGCGACCGTTCGAACTTAGGGACGATCCGCGTGCAGCAACCGATTGTGAACCTCGTCCTGCGACCTGACGGCAGCAACATCGAAGATGCGATCGCGCCGTGGCTTGTTCCGTCCGACGAGCCATCGAACCTGGGGTGCGAAGTGGAAATCGATGAAGGTGTGCTCCAAGTCACCGACGCGACAACGGGTTCGCAATGGACCGCGACGAAGTTGAATGTTGGCGTCAGCCTTCCCAACAATCCGGCCGCACCGTTGACGCTGCATGTTGATTCGCATCTGAATCCGCCGAGCGGCACGACCGGCAAGATCGTTGCCGACATGCTCTGGCAGCGGGAAGATGCGTCCGTCGGCAAGGGCAAATTGTCGGTTCAGGCGACGGCGGTGCCAATCGAGCTGGCGAGCCCAGGACTCCAGCGAGTGCTTCCAGGAACCGCGGCGTCGGGACTGCTTGACGGAGACGTCTCACTCGACTGGGATGACACGAGTATTGTGGCCCGCCTCGGTCAACTGACTGCCCAGAATCTTCGCGTTTCTGCGCCAGAGTGGTTTGGTTCGGATCGAGTCGAGTTGGAGAATCTCACAGCGAGTGGCGAAATCACTCAACGGGGCGGAGCATGGCAAGTTCAACAACTCACGCTCGACTCGGACATCGGCCATGTGACGGCCAACGGAACGGCTTCAGTTACCCCGTCCGACGAGAAGAGTTTGGCAGAGACATTTATCGAGGCGTTACCGTTCGGTCGCTTTCGAGTCGATGGTCAAATCGACTTGGCCCGCATCGCGAGGATGCTGCCAACAACGCTGAAGCTCCGCGAAGGGATGCATGTGGCGACGGGCGAAGTCACACTCGCACTGGGAAGCGAGACCGACGCGACGGGGCAACGCTGGGACGGACGGGTTGAAGCGAGAAACCTTTCGGGCATGTATGAAGGCCGGCACCTGACCTGGGATCAGCCCGTTGTCTTGACGGCAACGGCTCGCGATCTGAACGGAGTCATCACGGTTGACGCTGCTTGCGAATCGAGCTTTCTCACGCTCGCTGCGTCCGGCAATTCCGAAAGAGGTTCCGCGACGCTGCACGGTGACTTCGCAAGACTCGCGGCTGAAGTGAGCCAATTCGTTGATCTCGGTGAGCTGCGAGTTGCCGGCCGGTTGGACGGCAAAGTTGACTGGCAAACAGCGAATGATCGACGGCTTCGTTTGGCGGCATCAGTAACCGCCGAGCAGTTCGAATTAGTCTCGGCCACTCGCCCTGCATGGCGTGAAGATCGGCTCACGGTCCAGCTGACTGGAGTCGGCACGATCGCCGACAAAACGGCTCGCGCGGTCGATGAAGGCGAGCTGCGGGTCCAGTCCGGACAAGACCAACTTCATCTGACGTTGTTGCCGACACTTGCGGGAACCGTGCGCGAAACGGCTTTGCCCGTCGAGCTGCGACTGACGGGAGAGCTTCGCAATTGGGTCGCACGACTGCAACCGGTCTTCGTGTTACCCGGCTGGGATGTCGACGGCACGATTGACCTGAACGCCAACGCGAACGTCGCGACAAACCAAGTGCAAATCGGCGGAGCGCATGCCCAATTGGTCAACTTCCGCACGTCGAACGGCAGCGTCTTTATCAACGAACAGGAAGTTCAGTTCGATACCCAGGGAACATTCAATCGAACGACCGGTGCGTTCACCTCGCCGGACACGACGTTCGCGAGTTCGTCCATTTCATTACGCGCGACGAACATTGATGTCCGAATGGGCGCAACAGGGACGCAGTTCGCCGGTGATGTTGATTACCGAGGTGAAGTCGGCAAGCTCGCAAATTTGTTCACCGATCCTAAACAGCCCGCCACGCGGCAGATTTACGGGAAGGCGACCGGCCACGCCCGATTGCGGCATGACGGCCAAGTCACGTCGTGCGAATGGTCCGCCGACGTGAGCGACTTCGTCTACGCCGTTCCCTCGACGAACAGTGGAGGGCAAGTCACGACGGCTTCTCAGGCTAGTTCGAGCTGGAATGCTCTTTGGCAAGAACCAAAACTCAAGCTCGTGGCGACGGCTGTGTATGACGGCGCGAACAGCCGTGTCGACATCTCGCGCGTCGAGGCCGCTGGTGAAACGATTAGCTTCGCGGCGCGAGGCACATTGTCCGATTTGGCGACTCGTTGCACGACCGAACTCGATGGGCAAGTGGCTTACGACCTTCAGAAGCTTGCTTCGCGGTTCCGCCAACAGCTCGGTGCCGGCTTTCAGATCGCGGGGCGTGACACGCGGCCGTTCAGTTTTCGGGGACCGTTGTTCAGCACTGGCACGAGGCCAACTTCAGACGGCATGCACCCGGTCTCGACGGCCGCAGCGGCAGGCAACGTCGCGTCGTTCGAATCGGCGTTCGTCCAAATGATCGCACAAGCGAGCCTCGGTTGGAGTTCCGCTTCCGTCCAAGGCGTGGCAATCGGAGCCGGTGAAATCGATGCCAAGCTATCCAACGGAAGACTCGTATTTGCCCCGATGGATCTCTCCGTCAGCGAAGGCAATGTTCATCTCGCTCCGACCGTGCTGCTTGATCGTTCGCCGATGGTCGTCACCTTGCCCGCCGGTCCCGTTGCCGAACGCGTCCGCATTTCGCCGCAGATGTGCGGCAGCTGGCTCAAGTATCTTGCGCCCTTGGTAGCGGACGCGACCGCGGCACAAGGAAACTTCTCCGTCTCGCTCGACCAAGCCGTCATTCCGCTCGACGTGCCGACGGCAGGTCAGATCGAAGGCGTTCTCGAAATACATACCGCTCAAATCGGTCCCGGACCGCTCTCGCAACAATTGCTCTTGCTCGCCGCGCAGATCAAGGCCATTGCCGATGGCAACTTGCTCGCCGCGCCGACTGCCCCGACAGAGCGCTGGCTCGATCTGCCGCCGCAACGCGTGGCGTTCCAGATGTCGGAGAATCGCGTCTACCACCAAGGGTTACAGATGGCGGTCAAGGATGTCGTGATTCGAACGAGCGGGTCGGTTGGCACCGATCAAACGATCTCGCTCATTGCGGAAGTCCCGATTCGCGACGAGTGGTTATCGCGGAGCCAGTATCTTGCGGCGCTTCGCGGTCAAACGATCCAGGTTCCGATCCGTGGTACGCTGACCAGCCCCAAGCTCGATCAAAGCGCCTTGACTCAAATCACGCAGCAGACCGTCACCGGTGCCGCGAACCGCTACATCCAAGGCGGAGCCGAAAAGCTGGATAACGAATTGAACAAGCAGCTCAACCGCGGACTCGAAAAGCTGTTCGCGCCGCGTTAAGAAAGTGATTATCAACAACTTCCCGATTCGAGGTTCGG
>JAQBZB010000130.1 GCA_027622275.1 Planctomycetota bacterium
AAAAAAACGCCGCGCTACGCCGATGCCCCTCCACATTTTCCGATGTGATGAGAAATGCAGGCTAGGTGGGGCGGCGCTCGGGACCTTGGTGTTGATCGCGAATACCAGCGGGGACACGATGGATGGTCTGTACACGACCATCGACGCGGAAAGAGAACGTAACGCCACGCTCGTGGAAGAGAATCTGCGGCTCGAAAAAGCTCTGGAACAAGCGAAGCTCGAATTGAAACTCGAACGGCAGAATAAGTTCGCTACCAATTATCAGAAAGAAGAGCAGGAAGAAGAGAACTCCGCCACCAAAAGAATCAGCAGCCCCACGTCCATTTCAGAGCACGGTCGACGTTACGCCTTTAGTTGGATGAGTGCAATTGGCCCTCACTACACTCTTAGGACACTATCCACCGTACAGTTTTATTGTTGGAATCGCCAAGGGCTGCTACTCTAGAGCTACGAACGAGAATTCATCCGGACACGGCGGCTAAAATCGATAACTCCTGAGTCACTACTAAGATAGAAGCGTCATGAAAGCGAAACGAACTGGAAAGGTCAGGCGTGAGCGGGCGCGACGGTGCCGCTTTGCGCTCGAAGCTCTTGAACCGCGAATCGTTCTCGATGGGCAACTAGGCACCGAGATTGCCCAAATTGCGGCCGATCCTGCCGACTTCGCCCGATTCGAGTCGACGGATGACTTACAACAGTTTCTGGTCGACGCGGCGGTGGATCGGTGGAAAGACTTGTTCGGTACCGAAACGAATCGGTGGAGATACACGCCCGTCTATGATGAGCGATTGGATCTCATCAGCAACAGCCCGGCGTTTGCGGATGCGGCGAGCGTACCGCAAACGCTCGGTCAATCGTTTGACGGCACTAACATTCAGGTAAACGGAGTCGACGAAGCGGATCTCGTGAAGACCGACGGCGAGTACTTGTACGTCGCGAACGACGGGCGACTTTTGATCATTGATGTACGGAATCCGGCCGAGTTGTCGTTGGCTGCCGAGATTCAGCTCGATACCTATGCCGGTGAGTTGTACGTCAGTGGTGATCGGCTCGTGCTGTTGTCGAATCAGTATTCGGTGACCCCTTACGTCGTTCGAGGTCTGTGGTTTCCGAGCGACGATTATGGGCCGCACACGTCTCTCGCGATTTACGATATTACCGACCGAACTTCCCCCAAACTTATTCAGGAAACGACCTTCGATGGAAACCTCACGGCTTCGCGGCGGATCGACGATCTGATCTACCTTGTTACGTCCGACCAGCTCCACTTGCCTCGGCCCGATATGAAATGCGAGACCATACCTTACGACAATCAGACCAACACTTCCCCGACGGACAATCTCGTGGCCGATTCGTTTGTTGCTCTTCCGGCGTTCTGGCCAGAGTTCCCGCAAGAGTCATGCGTTTACGAGACGCAGGACGAGTATCTTGCCCATGTCGAGAACGAAATACTCGACTTGGCAATGCCTTCGTTTGAGACGACCGATCCGAAGGGCGAAGTAATCGCGTCAGGATTGATTAGTAAACCAGCCGATACCTACAAACCGCTGACCGATGCACTAGGCAACGTCACGTCGATCGTCGTTGTCGACCTGTCGACGGAGACAAGCGGCATCTCGGCATCGACCAGCCTGATCACGGATTACAGTTCGACGGTTTACGCATCGGCGCAGAACATTTACGTCGCCACCAATTCGTATGAAGGCGGAGGGAACTCGTCGACCACGCTGCAACAATTCGCGATTCCCGATGACGGCAAGTCGGTCGACCTCGTCGCGGTCGGAACCGTGCCTGGAACGCTCCTCAACCAATTTGCGTTGGACGAGTACGAAGGCCACTTGCGGGTGGTGACATCAACGGGCTGGGGCTCCGAACGCACCAACCAGTTGTTTGTGTTGAAGCAGCTTGGCACGAGTCTCGATGTCGTCGGTTCGATCGACGAGATCGCAACGGGCGAGTCGGTCTTCGCGGTTCGCTTCTTGGGCGACGAGGCATTTGTGGTCACGTTTCGCGTGATCGATCCCTTGTTCACGATCGATTTGAGCGATCCGACGAGTCCAGCGATCGCAGGCGAATTGGAGATCCCCGGCTTCTCGAACTACCTGCACCCAATCTCCGAGGACTTGATACTTGGGCTCGGTCGGGACGATGGCGGCTTCAGGGGACCGCCGCAACTGTCGTTGTTTGATGTCTCCGACTTCAGTCTTCCAGAACGAATTGATAAGTTTGTTTTCGAAGGGGCGAGTTGGTCTGAGGCGTTCTACAATCACCATGCAATCAGCTACTTCCCGGATTCGCAAATCGCGGTTGTCCCGTTTCAAGGTTCTCATGGCTTTTGTGTCGATGGAGCCACATTTGGCGTCTGCTACCCGAGGCAAGCCAACGCCTTTTGGGTCGTTCAGATTGATACTGCATCGGACGAGAAGTCATTGCACTTGCTGGGCACGATCGAACACGAGGACACACCGCTACGGAGCGTACGGATCGGCGAGTATCTGATTACGGTTTCCACGGGTACTGTCAAAGCAACCGAACTGTTGCAGCCCAACTCGCTGATCGACGAGCTGTACTTTGGCAAGATCGCGTTCATGGACTATGTGACGGTTGACAGCCGCGAGCGCGAAGTCGAACTTGACGTCTTGCACAACGATCGCCTCGAAGGTGACGCAAGGATCGTCGAAGTTGGCTCGAGTGCGACGGGAGCGATCATCGAGATCGCCGGCGACGGCAAGATGTTGCTCTACACGCCGGCGGAGAATTCGGACGCCCGGAATGACTCGTTTGAGTACACCGTCGAATCCGGCGGCCGACGCGACACGACCGTGGTGCAAGTTAACATTGTGCATGAAAAAGTTGCAGACCGCATGGTGCGGCTCGCCAAAGCAGACCTGACGGATCGGCTCGGACATGCCGATGCCGCGCACCACATTCGGCTTACCAAGGTGAGCCCACGAGAGTGGCCGGACAGTTGCCTCGGCGTTGCGGCCGAAGACGTTGTCTGTGCGCAAGTCATCACACCAGGTTTCAAGATCGTCTTCGAGTATGCACTGACGGAGTATATCTACCACACCGACACTGGCGATCGAGTTATCGCGGTCGACGATCCGGTGGTCGAAACCGAGGACCTAATCCAGATTCGAGCGGAGGTTTTGAATTCAGCCGGCGAACCGGCCACCAGCTTGCTCGTTGGCGAAGAGGCCACGTTACAGATCCACGCGTACGACTTGCGAGGCGATGCGCGGGGCGTCTTCGCCGCCTACTTCGACGTATTGTTTGATCCGGCACAGATTGCGGAGTTCGGCTCGGTAAATCACAGCGCGGATTTCGGTGATGGCTTGTCGGGTGCAATTGACGAAGCCGGACTGATTGACGAATTGGGTGGATTCAACAGCGAGGCAGATTCAGCCAGTACGCTTGTCGTTTCGATTCCGTTTGTGGCGGCGAGTTCCGGCGAACTTCGCTTCACGACGCAAGCCGCCGACGTACTCCCCGCACACGATTCGCTGTTACTTGGATTGAACTCACCAATCCCATTCGACCGAATTCGTTTTGGCGAAATCGTAATCCAAGTCGTCGAGTTCCTGCACAACGACGAAGAACCGATGGATGCCAACATGGATGGCGAGATGACGCCACTCGATGCGCTGATCGTCATGAATCACATCAATCGCCATGGCGCTGGCCCGGTGAATGCCGGAGTCATTCATGCCCTCCGAGCCGCTGCCGCCGAAGCTCATGCCACCCGCTTCGCCGCCGACGTGAACCGAGACGGATTTATATCGCCGATCGACGTGTTGTTGATCGTGAATGCTCTCGAGGCACATAGTCACCGACTCGCCGAAGGAGAAGCCGTGGCCGCGGAGACGCGTTCAGATAATCTCCCACCGATTCGTCCCGTCCTCGTAACTTCGTCGGCACCATCGCAAGCGAGTGCAAACACCTCGACGATGGCACGCCGCATAACTTTGCCGTCGATCACTCCACCCAAGCATGAGTCGGTTTACGTCTTTCCTCTGCTCGACGAACTTGCGCAGGCCGTCTCGCAACGTAAATCGGAGCCAGACACATCGTCGCAAAAAGACGAATTCTTCGCGGAACTGGCCGCCCTTGCATCAACGGATTGGTGGCGCGACTAACGGTCGCTCGTGGCTGGGCTCAGGATGGTGCTTTGCTAGACCGTGAGTGGATGACATGGACGCCATCGTACGAAGGAACGACCTGTTCTTTCGGGGCTAGCTGGCCTCAATCTTCTGTCGACTGAAGACCGCTAGCCGACTGATTTAAGAAGTTCTGTCAAATTGACATGCGAGCTTCAGCGAGCACTTCTAGGTTTTCCTGACGTGAGTTACGCCGAAGTCACAAGGCGTTTCTATGACATCACTTACGGGAGTTAATGCGTGATTGGCACAGAGCTTGCTCTAAAGGGCGGACTTATATGGTAACCTGCCATATTGTTCTGCAATTGGAGTATCAGGTCGTCGCGAAGCAGACCCAAGATCCGGCTTTCGGCGACATTCAAGCACATTGATTTTCAAGTATTACCTTGAGGAGGAAACCTCACGTGGCAAAGCAGATGGTTTTTGACGATGAAGCTAGCCAACCGCTGTTGGCTGGCGTGTCGAAGCTGGCTCGAGCTGTCCGCAGCACGCTAGGCCCCCGTGGTCGGAACGCCGTGCTGGACAAGGGCTGGGGATCTCCTAAAGTCACCAAGGACGGAGTGACCGTCGCTGAAGACATCGATCTGGACGATCCCGCGGAGAATCTGGGAGCCCAGTTGGTGAAGGAAGCCGCTAGCAAGACCAACGACGTTGCTGGTGACGGAACCACGACGGCGACCGTGCTGGCGGAAGCGATCTTCCGTGAAGGCCTGAAGATGATCGCCGCGGGTGGCGACCCGATGGCATTGGCGCGTGGTATCGCGAAGGCAACGGAAGCCGTGACTGGAGCGGTCGCTAAGCTCGCTACTCCGATCAACGAAAAGAACAGGAAAGAAATTCAGCAGGTCGCCACGATCGCCGGTAATAGTGATCCGACGATTGGGAAAGTGCTGGCCGATGCCTTCTTGAAAGTTGGCAAGGACGGCGTCATTACCGTCGAGGAGGGACGCAGCAGTGAGACGACGGTCGAGGTTGTCGAAGGTATGCAATTCGATCGTGGATTCCTTTCACCTCATTTTGTGACCAATCAAGACGAAGTCATCGTCGAATATGATGACTGCTACATCCTCTTGTTCGAGGAAAAGATCTCGACCAACAAAAAGCTGATTCCGCTCTTGGAGGCGATTAGCAAAGCCAACAAGCCCTTGTTGATTGTCGCCGAAGACGTCGAAGGCGAGGCTCTTGCCACGCTCGTCGTCAACAAGATGCGCGGCATCCTTCAGGTTTGTGCGGTTAAAGCACCTGGCTATGGCGATCGTCGTAAAGCGATAATGGGCGATCTCGGGGTGTTAACAGCCGGCACGCCAATCTTCAAAGATCTCGGTATCGAACTGGAAAGCGTCGGCCTCAAGGATCTCGGTCGCGTCAAGAAGGTCAAGGTGACCTCGGAGCACACGATTATCGTCGGTGGTGCTGGCAAGAAGGCTGACATCGACGGGCGTGCTGACCAGATTCGCCGTGAGATCGAAGTAACCGACAGCGAGTACGATCGCGAGAAGCTGCAAGAGCGCCTTGCCAAGTTGGCTGGTGGCGTGGCTCAAATCAGCGTTGGTGCCGCGACCGAAACGGAAATGAAGGAGCGCAAGGCGTTGCTGGAAGATGCAAAGGCTGCTACGCAAGCCGCTCTTGAATCCGGCGTCGTTCCAGGTGGTGGCGTGGCGTTGCTTCGCTGCGAGAAGGTTGTCGACAAGCTCAAGCTCGAAGGCGACGAAGGCCTCGGTGCCCAGATTATTCGTAATGTCCTCGATCAGCCACTTCGCTGTATCGCTAACAACGCTGGCTTGGATGGTGCCGTTGTCGTTAACCGCGTGCGGCAGATGAAAGGCAAAAATGATGGCTACGACGCGGATAAGGAGACCTACTGCGATCTTATCGCAGCCGGCGTCATTGACCCTGCCAAGGTGGTTATAACCGCCTTGCAAAACGCAGCTAGTGTCGCTTCGTTGTTACTCACCACATCTGCGCTGATCACCGAGATCCCGACCGAAGACGAAGGTGGCGATCACGACCACCATGATCACGGCATGGGAGGTGGCATGGAAGGAATGGGTGGCATGGGAGGCATGGGTGGCATGCCCGGAATGATGTAATAGTCCGTCCGAGTAACCGATGGAACGTTTGATTCACAAATTGGCAAATTAGCAATACACGTAGGAGGAATACCAGCAATGGCAAAGATCAAGATTCGCCCCTTGGATGATCGCGTGGTGGTTGAACCGGTTGAAGCGGAACAGACAACCGCTGGCGGAATCGTGTTGCCCGACTCCGCCAAGGAGAAACCACAGCGAGGCAAGGTGCTCGCGGTTGGCCCCGGTCGCTTACTGGACAGTGGCCAACGCGGTGAGTTGTCCGTGAGCGTCGGAGACGAAGTGATCTACGGCAAATACGGCGGAACAGACATCGAAATCAACGGCGACGACGTCAAGATTCTTCGCGAGAGCGACATCTTGGCCAAGGTCGTCAACTAATCCCAGTCCAGGACTAACCCAGTCAAGCTCGTGCGGCGCGGCAACATGGTTGCGTCGCGATCGACTTCTAAGAACACTCCAATATGAGGGTCTTCCAGCGTGGCGAAGCAATTACTATTTGAAGACCACGCCCGTGCAAAGATGTTGCAGGGCGTCGATAAACTTGCCAACGCGGTGGCCGTGACGATGGGTCCGACCGGCCGTAACGTGATCATCGACAAATCGTTCGGTGGTCCGACCGTCACGAAAGACGGTGTCACTGTGGCAAAGGAAATCGAACTCGAAGACCGCTTCGAGAACATGGGTGCCAAGCTCGTCGTCGAGGTGGCTCAGAAAACATCCGACCTCGCGGGCGACGGCACCACGACCGCAACGGTCTTGGCCCGGTCGATCTTCAAAGAAGGTCTTCGCAATATCGTTGCCGGCAGTAACCCGACGGCGATTCGCCGCGGCATTGAAAAGGCCGTTGCTGTTGCCGAGAACAAGTTGTTTTCGATGGCAAAGCCTGTCTCCGACAAGCAGCAAGTGGCTCACGTCGGTGCGATCAGCGCCAACAACGACATGGTCATTGGCGAGTTGCTGGCTGATGCGCTTCATCGCGTCGGCAAGGACGGCGTGATTACGGTCGAAGAAGGTAAGACCGCTGACACGAAAGTCGAGTACGTCGACGGCATGCAGTTCGACAAGGGATTCGTATCGCCGTACTTTATCAATCATCCCGCGGATATGAACTGTGTCCTCGAGCATGCGTTGATTCTGATTCACGAGAAGAAGATCAGCAATCTCCGCGACTTGGTGCCGATTCTGGAGAAGGTTGGCCAGTCCGCCAAGCCGTTGTTGATTATCGCGGAAGATGTTGACGCCGAAGCCCTCACGCTGTTGGTTGTCAATAAACTGCGCGGCGTGTTGAACGTCTGTGCTGTCAAGGCTCCCGGCTTTGGCGATCGTCGCAAGGCAATGCTTGGTGACATCGCAACGCTGACGGGCGGAACGATGATCAGCGAAGATCTTGGCATTCAGTTGGAGAGCCTTGAACTTGGACAACTTGGCAAGGCGAAGAAGATCACGGTCGACAAGAGCAGCACGACGATTGTCGAAGGTGGTGGCGCGCGAGCCGAAATCGATAAGCGGATCACGCAGATCCGCAACCAAATCGATCAATGCGACAGTGAGTATGACAAGGAAAAGTTCCAAGAGCGTCTGGCCAAGCTGTCGGGCGGCGTCGCCATTATCTCGGTGGGTGCCGAGACGGAAACCGACATGAAGCAAAAGAAAGCTCGTGTCGAAGATGCCCTGCACGCAACTCGTGCTGCCGTCGAGGAAGGCATCCTGCCTGGTGGTGGTGTTGCTTTGCTGCGTTGTAAGGACGCTGTCGAAGCGATCAAAAGCTCGCCCTTGAAGGACGCTAGCGGCACGGTTCTTGTCGCTGCCGCCAAAGGCGACGAGAAGATTGGTGTCGACATCATCCTGCGTGCTCTGGATGGTCCGCTCCGTCAGATCGCTGACAATTGTGGCATCGATGGCTCGGTGATCGTCGATGAAGTCTCACAGAAGCCGGAGAACCAAGGCTACAACGCAAACTCCGGCGAGTACACCGATATGTACAAGGCCGGTATCATCGACCCGGTGAAGGTCGTCCGGACGGCACTGAGCAATGCGGCCAGCATCGCTGGATTGCTATTGACCACGGAAGCATTAGTCACGAACTTTGACAAAGACGACAAAGACAAGCAACGTATCGAAGGTAGCATTCGCTAGTTGAAGGTCACTTAGCTAGAAGCGATAGCGGGCCACTTCGCGTTTCGAGGTGGCCCGCTTTTTAGATTCGCGGTATCGCCGGTTTGTTGTTCTTCGTAGAGTGGGCTGTGCCCACCATCTGGACCGGTGGGCACCGCCCACCCTACTGATACCTCCGTGTTCCTTTCGCCATGGCGACAATGGCTCAAAAACGCGACTATTACGAAGTCCTCGGTATTTCGCGCACCGCGTCGGATCGGGAGATCGCGAACGCGTACCGCAATTTGGCGCTGAAGTACCACCCCGACGCCAATCCCAACAACGACAAGGCGACTGTTCGATTCAAGGAAGCCGCAGAAGCGTATGAAGTTCTGAACGACACCCAGAAACGCGCCCGCTACGATCAGTACGGCCACGCGGGTGTGGAGGGCGGCGGCGGCCAGTTCCACGAAGTCGAAGACATCTTCGAAGCGTTCGGCGACATGTTCTCGGGTGGTTTGTTCGGCGATCTTTTCGGGGGCGGTCGACGGCGTGGCGGAAGACGCCAGCGGCGTGGTGCCGATGTCCGCTGTGACGTCACGTTGGACCTGGAAGAAGCGGCCCGCAGCGTTACGAAAACCGTCGAGTTTGCGCGGAGCAAGGCCTGCGGGAATTGTGGTGCCAGTGGAGTTGCCCCTGGATCAACGAAGCAGACTTGCAGCCGGTGCGGCGGGCGCGGACAGGTTGTTCAATCCGCCGGAATCTTGCGAGTTCAGACGGCCTGCCCCGCTTGTCAGGGTGCCGGAGCGATCATCAGCGATCCGTGTCGTGACTGTCGAGGCCAAGGGTATGTTCCCGCGAAAGTTTCGCTGGACGTGGCGATTCCTGCTGGCGTCGATGACGGAATGCGCGTCCGATTGCCCGGCGAAGGCGAACCCAGCCCGGACGGCGGACCAGCGGGCGATTGCTACTGCTTTGTCAGCGTCCGCAAGCATCGTTTGTTCGAACGGGACGGTAGCCACCTAATTCTGCGTCTGCCGATGACCTATACACAAGCCGCACTTGGTGCCACCATCGAGGTGCCGACGCTCGACGGCCCCTACGAACTGAAGGTCCCTGCCGGTACGCAACCCGGCGATGTGTTCCGCATTCGCTCGCAAGGGATGCCTGATCCACGCGGCGGGCTGCGCGGCGACTTGCTTGTGCAGACGTTCATCGAGATTCCCAAAAGGCTTTCCACGGAGCAAGAGACTTTGTTGCGCGAACTCGCCGAGTTGGAACACGCTGACGTTACACCACATCGAAAGTCATTTTTGAAGACACTTCGCAATTACTTTGCACCAGCGACGGAGAACGGGGAGGATGAGTAGGAATGGTTGATTCTGAAGTCCATGAGAATGGCGAAGAGCCTTTGGAAGTTTCGGAAGCCAGTCTTGGCGAACAGCCTGTCACGATCGAGACGTTGCAAGAGCAACTTGATCAGGCGAACGACCGAGTTTTGCGTGCGCAGGCGGAGTTGGAGAACTTTCGCAAGCGAGCCCGTCGCGACATGGACGAGCAAAGGCAGTATGCGAATCTCCCGCTCGTTTCGGATCTACTTCCTGCGTTCGACAACTTGGATCGGGCGGTGGAAGCCGCGGAGCAGAACGAGAACGCGACAGGATTGCTGGAAGGCGTTAAGATGGTTGCCGTTCAGATCCAATCGGTCCTCCAGCAGTATAGTTGTCGGCGTGTTGCGGCCATCGGGGACCCATTCGATCCGAACGTCCACGAAGCGATTGCCCAGGAGCCGAGCGAAGAGGTGCCCGCGGGGAGTATTACACGCGAAGTGCGGGTTGGATATCGGCTTCACGATCGCGTCCTTCGTCCGTCGCAAGTGATGGTCTCGACGGGCGCTCCACCACAAGCAACGAACGAATAACTGTCACGAGCCGACGGAGGGAACGCCAAGATGCCGACTTACGATTATGAGTGCGACGCTTGCGGTCACGCATTTGAGCTGTTCCAGTCGATCAGCGAACCGGTCAAGCGCAAGTGTCCCGAGTGCAAAAGGCAAAAGCTCCGGCGACTGTTCGGCACGGGAGCCGCCGTCATGTTCAAAGGATCAGGCTTTTACCAAACGGACTATCGGAGCGACTCGTACAAGAAAGCCGCCGCTGCGGATACGAAGCCGGCCAGCGAATCGAGTTCCAAATCAGAGAGTAAATCGGAGAGCAAATCGTCGGATTCTAGTTCGACGAGCGACTCGACCAGCGCGAGTAAGAGCCCCAAGTCTGATTCCTAGAGAGATGAGTAGGCCGGAACAAGCTTCGCAGTTCCGGCAGATATTGAGTGGATGCCGGAATTGCGAAGCTTGTTCCGGCCTACCAAACTGATGGACGCCGAACATTGACCAGCCTACGTTGCCCGACTTGTGAGACGCTCTTTACCATCGAGAAGTCGAAGGCGATGCCGTTCTGTAGTGAGCGCTGTCGGCTGATCGATCTGGGACGATGGCTGAACGAAGAACCAAGTGTTCCGCACGTTCCCAACCCCGACGACGATTTTGAAGAAGCCTGGTTGAACGATTCAAAATAGCCTGTCTCCGGAAGGAACGAGCATGACGGAAGAAGTCGGAGTTGTGCGGCGAATCGTGTGGCGCGAGATCCTGCCGTGGCTGATCATCTTCCGCGCGTTTCGCATCTCGGTCAGCTTGCCGATCCTGTCGCTCGCAACTGTCGGCTGGTTGTTGACGCCGTTCGGTTCGCAGATTGCGTCGGCGGTCTTCTTAGGCAACGCGGATGCTTCCACCACTCAGTGGGCGACACCGCTGAGCGACTTTGTGACGAGATCTGAATCGCTTCAGGCAATTCCCGGCATTTCAACGATTGCATCGACGTCCAATCCGATCGTTCATGTTTATGAGCACTTTACCGATCCCTTCGTCCAGCTGTTCGATCGCAGCAACACGGTCCGTGAAACCGCGTATCATCTATTCCGGGGTATGTGGTCGATCGCCATTTGGGCGTTCTTCGCCGGTGCCATCACGCGAATTGCGACAGTTCAACTGGGCCGCGAGGAACGTGTCGATCTTCGGACTGCGGTCGTCTACGCAGCGCGACAGTATGGGTGGAGCTGTGCGGCTCCGCTGTTTCCGCTCTTCGGCGTTTTCCTAGCGAGCCTGCCGCTGATCGTGCTGGGGTTCGTCATGCGAGCGGACGTCGGCATGATCGTGGCAGGAGTGATCTGGCCATTCGCGCTGGTTGGCGGGCTGGTCATGATGATTCTGCTGCTAGGCTTGCTTGCGGGTTGGCCGTTGATGTGGCCGACGATCAGCAGCGAAGAGCATGGGGACGCCTTTGAGGCGTTCAGCCGCAGCTTTTCCTATGTGTTCCAACGGCCACTCCAATATCTCTTTTACCTGTTGATTGCCGGTCTGATTGGCGGTCTCGGCTGGCTCGTTGTCTCCAATGTTTCGGAAGCGGTCATCGAGTTGACTTATTATGGAACTTCTTGGGGCGCGTCGAACGAGCGCGTCGAGTTGGTTGCCTTTGGCGAGTACACGGGCAACCTGGGAACGGGAGTGGGGCTGATTCGCCTGTTCAACGGACTCGTCCGAATCATCGCCATGGCCTTCAACTTCAGCTTTTTCTTCTGTGTCTTGACAGCGATCTATCTCGTGCTTCGGCGCGACGTTGATAAGACCGACTTCGACGAAGTCTTTGTGGAAGACAAGCAGCAAACCTACAGCCTTCCGCCGCTTGAATCCAACGAAGTCAACTCGCCGCCGGTTGCTACGAACTCAGGAGCCGAGCAAAGTGACGGCGCGTCCGCCTCTCAAGGCGACGACCCTGCGTCGTAAAAGAGGCTCGTTATAAATCGGCGTCTGCCTGCGATCCCATCGATGCTCGCACGATTTGAGCGATTTGCTGATCGAACTGTGAACGCGGCAGTACCCTATCGCACCCTGCTTGGACGGCGGCCGTTAACATCGCCGTGTCCACGTGTGGGCCGTAGGCAATGATCTGCAGGTGACTGCCGATCTCTCGAAGTTTGCCAACGGCGGACGCGATGTCGAGCTGAGCTAGGCCAAGATCAATGATGGCTAGCGCCGTATCGTCTTTCGCAACACACGCATCGATCGAGGCGATGACATCCACGGTTGCGCCGGCCTCGCGAGCCAGGCTGCAAACGCGAGAAGCAAAGAAGAGATCCTTCGTCAAATACATCACATGCATCTACGCCACCTACTGGTTTAGACGGCCTCTGGGCCTGTTGTGCGATTGCTGATGCGATAGACCTGATCGACCGGCAGGACAAACACCTTTCCGTCCCCGATGTTTCCTTCGGGGCCGGTGCGGGCGACGGCTTCGATCGTCTCGATCGTGCGGTCGAGAAAGTCATCATTGACGACAATCTCGAGAGTCACTTTTCGCAGCAGATTCGTTTTGTACTCGCTCCCGCGATACATCGCGGTTTGCCCGCGTTGGCGCCCAAAACCCTGCGAGTCGCAAACCGTCATCCGTTCGACGCCGACGCGCGCGAGGGCTTCCTGCAGAGGACGCAGCTTGAGCGGTTGAATGATAGCAATGACTAACTTCACGCGACGAACTCCGAGAACGCGGCAACGGAACTGTTACGATACTTCACGCCAAGACAATGGCAAGGCCAAGGGGCGACGGCCTCGGAAGGCCATCGTACAGTATCGGGTTCGTATTGACCTCAATTCGTGTCGAGGGATAGACTTTTAGGACGTTAGCAGTATTGAATGGAGCTTCTGGAAAGGCGGGTCTCACGGATGTCACATACTCTTGGCGTTGTTGAAGTTCCCACATTCTCCAACCCGTCGATGGCTCACTCGTTGACGACGCGAAAGTTTGGCAACAAGCCGTTGTTCGAATGGGTTGCACGTCGCGTGACGGAAGCGATGTGTGTCGATCAAGTGCTGGTCGTGGCGGATCCGTCGTTACGCGACGTGATCGGTCCGCTACTCCCTCCTGATGTGGCTGCCTACTTTGGCAAGCAACGGGACCCGCTGGCTCGCCTCGCCGCCGCGATTCGCAAAGCAGACGCGTCGTCGATCGTTCGAGTTCGTGCCGACCGGCCCTTCGTAGATCCAACGCTCATTGATCGGCTGATTTGCGATGCGCACGCTCATCCACGTTGTGATTACATCGGATACGTGTCGCGCGGCGGGGGCCAACTGCTTCAGTCCCAGTTGGGGATCTTTGCCCTGTGGTGCCGTGCGGAGTCGATCTTCCAGGCCGATCGAAATGCAACCGATTCGCTCGATCGAGAACAATCGACTCGCTACGTCTCGTTGCACCCCGAAGAATTCCAGCTGCGTTTCCTTCCTGCTCCAGTAGAAATCGATCGTGACGATATTCGCCTGGCGATTGATCACGAACAGGATTGGGAACACGCCCATGTCATCTTCGACGCGCTGGGTCCAGAGCGGCTCGATTGGCAGCGCATCGCCGAGCTACTCGCCGATCACCCGGAGATGCGGCAAGAAATGGCGTCGCTGAATCGAGCCCGTTCCGCCGCCGAGTGAGGCCTCGAATCAAGCGGTTGTGTTGCTAGCGGGAACCTGCTGCCGAATAATCGATACAACCGCTAGGTTCCCTCTAAAGTTCCTCTCTTGAGATGCCGAAGTTGATTTGCGGCGGGCTGGTTCTGTCCGCGCTAGACTTATCACGAGAGGCGTATCGATGCTTCGCAAGCTCTACTGCATCGGGTTGTTGTCGTTGGTTTCCTTGTCCTTGGGCTGCGCGATGTGTTGCAGCCCGGACGATTACAACTACGGTGCTTACGGTGGGCGATGGCAGCGGCAGGAAATGTCGAGCGGCCGCGTTAGTTCAGCTTTCGCGGAGGCAGGCTACGACTCACGCGGTAATATGCTCGATGTCGGACCCGCCGCCGAGCCGGGACCTCTTCCGGGTGACAACCACCTCCGACCGGTGAGCTACGACGAGGTGTCGTCGTACATTGAGTAGAGCACATTGAGTAGCGGCAGGTCACTTCCGGCGGAAGTGACCTACGGGGCGTAAAACAAAGCCTCGCGCACTCTTTTCTTCTGCTCGCCGCTGAGTTACGGTTAGGCTTCGCTTTTTGCGACCTCCCCGTCCATCAACCGTCGAGTAGAACACCATGACCAGCCGTGACCAAGGGCACGACGCGCCACCCGTCGATGATGTCATTCTCACCGAAGCTCCGCCGAAAACGATCGCTGGAATCCTCGGTCGGCTTGGACCGGGCTTGATCATCGCCGGATCGATCGTCGGCTCGGGCGAATTGATCGCGACGACGGTGACAGGCGCTAAGGCAGGGTTTTGGTTGTTGTGGTTGATCTTGATCGGATGCGTGATCAAAGTCTTCGTGCAAGTTGAAATGGGCCGCTACACGATCATCAGCGGCAAGACACCGCTCGATGCCTTGTCCGAAGTTCCCGGACCCCGGATCGAAGGCCGCGGTAACTGGTTGATTTGGTTTTGGGCACTCGTCTTCCTGGCCACGATCGGCCAAGTCGGCGGGATCGTCGGCGGTGTCGGTCAATCACTGCAAATCAGTATTCCGCTGACCGATGCGGGGCGCCAATTCAATACACAGCTTGATGCGGAAATGGAGTACCGCGTGGCGGCCGCGCAGCTTGGCTTGGCCGAGCGACGTGCTGGAGAAGCAGGAACGGAAAATGGTGACGGTGGAGCCGCGCAGGTGGAACAAGTGCGTGCCGTCGTCGATCGCCTCGGTCCGCAAATTGTTGCCGAGCGACTTTCCTTTGCGAAAGAGCAACTCCACAACGCAGCAGGCGGCCAGGCTGTCCTTCTGCAACAGGCAGTCGAACTTGTCGAGTCACGTGTCGCTGAATTCGGCAACAAACCCGAACATGTATTTGACATCGATTCCGACAAGAGCAAGCCGGCGGAACTGCAAGCCGCCGTGAAAGGACTCGGGCGGCGCTCCGCCAACGACGACAAGATCTGGGCATGTGTCATTGCCCTTTTTACGGCGGTCGTGCTCGTCGTCGGCCGGTACGGATTCATCCAGTCCTTCTCGACGGTGATGGTTGCTTCGTTTACGTTGATCACTGTCATCAACCTGTTCATGTTACAGAGCAATGCCTATTGGATGGTGAGTGCCGGCGACATCATTGACGGAATGAGCTTTCAATTGCCACCAGCGCCGCCCGGTCAAACACAACTAAGTGTCGTGGCGATCGCGCTTGCGACTTTCGGGATCATCGGTGTCGGAGCGAACGAGTTGATCGCCTATCCGTATTGGTGTCTGGAAAAGGGCTACGCCCGGTTCACTGGAAAACTCGACAAGACGCCCGAATGGGGCGAGCGCGCGCGAGGTTGGATGCGAGTGATGCGTTGGGACGCCTGGTGCTCGATGGTGGTTTACACCTTTGCGACCTTGGCGTTCTACTTGCTGGGAGCCGCCATTCTCGGTCGCATTGGCCTGCACCCGAATGGTGCCGACATGATTCGGACGCTCGGCGTGATGTATGAGCCGGTGTTTGGCTCCATCGCACGCTGGATTTTCCTGTTCGGTGCGATCGCGGTGTTGTACTCGACCTTCTTTGTCGCGACCGCTAGTCTCGCCCGCGTGGTAACCGACGCCACGCGAGTGATGGGGATCGGCCCGAAAACGGAAGCCGGTTACAAACGGGGCATCCAGATTATGAGCGTCCTCTTCCCATTTATGTGCGTGGCGGCTTATTGCTTGTTCAGCGAGCCTGTCGTGCTGGTGTTGATCGGCGGCGTCATGCAAGGTGTGATGTTGCCGATGCTCGCGGGTGCGGCGTTGTTCTTCCGTTATAAACGCGGTGACTCGCGGATCATGCCCGGCTTCACGTGGGATGCCTTCCTGTGGCTGTCCGCCGTCGGCATGCTGATCACCGGCTTGTGGACCGTGTGGGACAAGCTGATGGGCTACATCGGCCACTAAGGCGTGGCGGCCGTAAGAAGTTTAGGAAGTGCACCGCTGGCAAGCCCCGGTCATGTTGCAATTGTCGCACCAGACTGGAGAATAGATGAACAATGTCCGATTCCGGCTGACGGGATCGACGAACTGGGATGCCGAACCTTGATGGACGTTTCCGAACCGCGGCAGCCCGAATCGGCTTGATGTTTTCATTCTTGAATTAGTGAACCTCATACTCTTCGGCGTTTGCCACTCCACCGGAGACTTCCCATGCGCTCGATGACGATTGATAAAGATGGCGACTCGATCGTTGTGGTCTTCTTGGATGGTAGGATCAGCGATGAAGTGCGGATCATGGAAATTGGCGACGACCTGACCAAGATAGCGAGCAAGATAGCGGCCGGTCAGGCACTAATCCTTGATTTTCAAAACGTCGAGTACTTCTCGTCCGCCATGGTCGGACAAATTGCTCAGATACGAAAGACAACTGAAAAGAATGGAGCTGAGATGAGGTTGCGAAACATTTCTCCGCTGATCCAGGCCATCCTTCAGGCAATGCATTTGGATGGCATCTTCCACGTCGAAAACCCCGACGGATAAACCAGCCACGCAAATTCACGAAATACTTGGCGCTAGGCAACTTTAGGTCGCGACCAGAGCGTTCATCGGCGGCAGTGCGGCAAGCTATTGGGTCAAAGCCAGAGCTGGAATCATTCCGTTGTGTCGGGAAACCTGCTGCTCGTTCGCAACAAGCCCTGAAGCCGCTCGCGACTAAAAACACAAATGGCGTTTCAGGCGATGATCTTATCGATGGGCTGACCGAAATCGATTTCGAGCCGCTTGTGCCCGGGGACTTCGAGACGCCGAGCGTCGAGCCCGAGCAGCTGCATGATCGTGGCGTGGACGTCGGTCACGTAATGAGGATGTTCGTCGGCGTGAAAACCGATTTCGTCCGTTGCTCCGTGAGCGATGCCGCCTTTCAAGCTGCCGCCCGCCATCCAAATTGAAAAACCGTACGGATGGTGATCGCGTCCGTTGCCACTTTGCGAACCGGGCGTACGACCGAACTCGGTGGCGAAGACGACGATCGTCTCGTTGAGCAATCCGCGCTGCTTCAAATCCTTCAGCAGTCCCGCGATCGGTTTATCAACCTGGCCCGCGAGTCCTGCATGATTCGTCTTCAGATTCGAGTGCGCGTCCCAGGCACCAGCCGCTCCATCGCCGTGCATGATCTGGATGAACCGGACTCCCTTCTCGACGAATCGCCGAGCCGCCAACAACTGCATGCCGAACGGCTTCGTCTGGGCATCGTCGAAGCCGTATAAGTCTTGCGTGGCTTGGGTCTCGTCAGCGAAGTTAATGACATTTGGAACGGCGGCCTGCATGCGAAAGGCGAGTTCATACGACTTGATGCGAGCCCGCATCGCTTCATCGTCCGGGTACTTCGTCTCGTTCAATCGATTCAGCCGGTTGATCAGATCGAACTCGATCTTCTGCTCGTCGTGCGACAGATCCAGCTCGGGCTTGGCATACGGCAGCGGATCGTTCGGATCGACTTTCAACGGAACGGCATCGTTGGCCGGACCAAGGTAATGGCCGTCGCGAGTATCGAAGAAGCGCGGTCCCATCGTGATGAACTGCGGCAAGTTGTCGTTTAGCGTCCCGAGCCCATACTTCACCCAAGCGCCAATTGTCGGGTAACGGCCATCCAGCATGTGGCGGCCTGAATGGAACTGAACTTGAGCGCCATGATTATCATCGGTGGTCCACATCGACCGCACGAACGCGATGTCGTCGACACAAGAGCCGATGTGCGGAAACCAGTCGCTCACCTCGATACCGCTCTGGCCGTACTTCTGAAAGCCGATCTGCAACGGAAACAATTCGTTGCGTTGTTGGCCATTGGCATCGTTGACCACGACGACACGGACCTTCTTGAGCCGTTCAGGATCCTGGACACCGTTCCACGGCGTCTCGTTGATCGTCTTGCCGGCGTACTTGGTCAACATCGGTTTGTTATCGAAGCTTTCCATGTGACTAACGCCGCCGCGCATAAACAGCCAGATCACACTCTTCGCCTTCGGCGTAAAGTGCGGCTTGCCGTCCGGCGGTCGATGCGTGCTGCTCGCTCCGAGGCCGTCGCGTTGCAGCATGGCCGATAAGGCGAGACCGGCGAATCCAAGTCCTGCGCCGGAAAGGAAAGAGCGGCGAGAATGAAATTGGGAGAGGGGAAACATGATTGCGTTTACCGTATCGTTACGAAATCGTTGTGGTTCAGTAAGGCGTGTACAAGATCGGCACGAGCCCGTGAGTTTACTTCAGCGTGGTTGCTTTTCGCCAAGACATCCTTCGTTTGCTGCAACGCTTCGACGCAGGCGGATGTCTCGTCAGCCGTTGGGGCGACGGCGAGAATCATCTTAAACGCCGTGACAACAAACTGCTCGTCGCTGACTTCGCCCAACTCGCTCTGTAGATTCTCAGCCATCTTGCGGGCCAGCGTCAACGACAGCTTGCTGTTGGCGAGCGTCAGCGCTTGCTGCGGGACGATACTCTCGTCGCGTCGGTAGCAGCGTCCGATGTCGGCGTCGTCGAACATCGTCAGGAACTTGCTTTGATCGTCGCGCGAGTGCGTGAAGTAGAGGCTGCGACGATACGCCGTATCTTCCTTGCTCGGGTCGATCGTGGGGCCGCCGAGAGTCGGGTCCAAGGTGCCCGCCAGTTGCAGCAAGCTGTCGCGCACGACTTGCGATTCCATCCGAATCGGCTTGCGCCGCCAGTAGTAATCATTCTGCGGGTCGGTGTCGCGCGTCGAGGCATCGGCGTCCGCGACCGAGGTACTCAGCCGGTAGGTCTGCGAGGTGACGAGCATCCGATGCAGACGCTTCATGCTCCAATCGTGCGACACGAAATCGACCGCCAGCCAGTCAAGCAACGCATGCTGCGCCGGCTTCGGCGCGCGACGTCCGAAGTCGGTCACCGTTTCGACCAGCGGTTGGCCAAAATGCCGCGTCCAAATGTGATTGACGGCGACACGGGCCGTCAACGGGTTCTGCGGGTCAGCAATCCAGCGAGCAAACGCCGTCCTGCGTCCGGTGCTGGTCGTGGGATAGGGAGCGAAACGTGAATCATCTTTTTCAGCAGGGCCTTCGAGCGCCTTGAGCGAAGCGCGGATGGAAGCATAGCTTTCGCCCGGCTGCTGGCAAGCGGTACGCGCCTTCTCGACGTTCGTTTGCGCGGTCTTTAGATCTTGTTCGGCCTTCGCTTTCGTTTGCTCGGTCGCCTCGGCCAGTTTCTGCTGTGCGACCGCAACCGCCTGCTCGGCTTGCGCTAAGTCGAGCGATCGCGCCGCGGCAGCGGCTTCGTGAATCAACTGCGATGAACTGTCGGGCGGAGTGGGCTGATGTTTGGCAACGTCCGCTGCGTGAGCCGATCGCAACGCGACAGGCCGAGCTTCGGCGGCTGCCAACGCGAGTTCAGTAACCACGAGCGCGAGTTTCGCTTGCTCGATGGTCATGGGCTTCTGGGGCACGGAACCGTCCGGCGCGGGCTGCATCAATTTGACACTCGCCGAAAGTTCATGGATCTCGATCGAATGGAACTTGGCCGCCGCGTCGAAAGCGACCAGATCGATCCGCCCGACGCTACGTTCGACCGGCAGTTCGTAGGCGACAAGATGCTGTCCGTTGAGTGAAACATTGACCAGCCCGTCGCGAACGCGAATCGACATCTCATAAGGCGTGTCGAGCGAGACCGGCAAGTCGATCTTTCCGCTGGGCGGATAGCTCTGGTCGGCTCCCGTCTTGTACGAGACCTGCAACTTCGAGCCAGGCGAGACGGCACTCAAATAGACCATCTTTTCGCGAGCCCCAGCCACGTCAAACGCCAGCCCCACGGATCGCCATTGCGCGCCGCCGGTTGTTGTGAACTTCAACGTTGCTTGAAAGTCAGCGGGATGTTCACGGCGGGTGCGAAGATAGGCTCGGCTCGCTCCAATCTGAGTTTGGGTCAGCGTGTCGCCTTCGATTTTCCACTTGCCCGCGCCGATCTCCCACTGCTCGGCGTCAAGCTGTTTGAAGTCGTCCTTCAAGAACAGATTCGGCTCTGCCGGGTCGTCAGCTTCCGCGGACGCAGCTGCAGCGACGGATGCTGTTTCCAGCGAGGCCAACACTTCGCGGGACTGTACGAGTGACTGCTGGGCGGCCGCGATCGCTTGTTCGGCCATTCTCAAATGGTCTTCCAAGACGAAGGACTGAAGCGCCGGATTGCGGGACTCGGCCGGCAATTCGACCGGCTCGATACTTCGTTCCCCCGCCGCCAGTATCGCGGGGACGCCGGGAGTGATGACGCGATCCTTGTCGGGATTCGCCGCATCGCCGCGGATGTGCAGGTACGTCGGTTCCTCCGGATGAGCGTCGAAGACGCGCGGCAATCCATCCTTCTCGAAATCCGTTTGGCCTGGCATCGCGTCCAACCGCACTTGATGCGGTTCGAAGATCGCACGCATCCGGTAGTAATCGACTTGCGAGATCGGATCGTATTTGTGGTCATGGCACTTCGCACAATTCATCGTCAGCCCCAGAAAAGCCTGCGACGTATGTTCGATCGTGTCGTCGAGCCAGGTTGTGCGGTTGAAGAGGAAGTAGTTGCGAGCCAAGAAGCCCGTCGCGCGGAGCGTATCGCGATCGGTCGGCGCGACTTCGTCGGCAGCCAGCATCTCGACGACCATGCGGTCATAGCCCTTGTCTTCGTTCAACGATGCGACGATCCAGTCACGCCAATGCCAGATGTGCTTTTGGCTGTAACGCAGCTGCGCGCCGAGCCCGAACCAATCGGAGTATCGCCAGACGTCCATCCAATGGCGGCCCCACCGCTCGCCGTAATGAGGACTCTCCAACAACTCGTCGACCACGCGCTCGTACGCATCATCACGGGTGTCGTCGAGAAACTGCTGCATCTGCGAACGAGTTGGCGGAAGTCCGATCAAATCAAGATAGACTCGCCGCAACAGCAGTTGCCGATCGACGGAAGGCACGGGCTGGAGGTTGTGGGCTTCTCGCTGGGCCGCGATGAATGCATCGACCGGGTTGCGGCTCCACAGCGGATCTATCGGGTCGGGCAAATCAGTTTGCGTCGGCAGTTGGAAGGCCCAGTGCCGCGCAGGATCTTCGTCCGGTTGCTCGTCCGTCGGCGAGACCGCACCGCCGTCGATCCAACGCTTCAGCAACTCGATCTGGTCCGGCGTCAGCGGTTTCCCTTCCGGCGGCATCCGCTCGTCTGCCGATTCCGCGGCAACTCGTGCGACGAGCAAGCTCTCTGACGATTTGCCGGGCTCGATCGCCGCGCCGCTATCTCCGCCTTGTCGAATCTGGGAACCGGTGTCGAGTCGCAGCCCACCTTCCTGCTTTAACGCTCCGTGGCACGCAAAGCACCGCTCGTGAAGGATTGGCTTCACCTCGCGGAGATAGTCGACGTCGGCTGCTGTGGCTCGAACGCTAAGGACCGCGAGGAGCAAAAGGGAAGCTGGCAGAAGGCGGCGGACGAGGTGGTTTTTCATTTCACACACGGGGATCGACGATCTGCTTTAAAGCAATTCCTCGATCGCAGTCGGATCATCCAACACGGACGTCGGCCGGCCGCTGTGGTCGAGGATTTGCAACTTCGGGTCGATGCCGAGGCAATGATAAATCGTCGCGTGGATGTTCTCCGGGCGAACGGGACGCGTAGCCGGTCGTTCGCCTCGGCTGTCCGTCGAGCCGACGATCTGGCCGCCCTTCACACCTCCGCCGCCGAGCAGGCAGAACATCGAGTTGCCCCAGTGATCGCGGCCGGGTGTTCCTTGACTCATCGGCGGGCCGCCGTTGCCGCCGTCGTTCATCCGCGGCGTGCGACTGAACTCGCCGCACAAGATCACCAGCGTCGTGTCGAGCAATCCTCGGCGATCGAGATCCGTGAACAGCGCCGAGACGGCCGAGTCGACCATCGGCAGGTAACGATCCATTCCCGCTTGCAGATCCCAGTGATGATCCCAGCCACCAAAGTGAACGGTCACGAACGAGGCTCCCGACTCGACCAAGCGTCGCGCGAGCAGCGTGCTTTGTCCCCAGTTATCCCGACCGTACATGTCACGCGTCGCATCGTCTTCGCTGGCGATATCGAAAGCCGTGCGCGCTTGCTCGCCCGAGACGAACGACAACGCTTGTTGATCGAAGCGATCGATCGCATCGAACTCGCCACGCCCTTCGACGACGCGTGGAATCTGATCCAACCGTGACAGTAAGCTCTGCCGGTCGTCCAGCCGATCCACCGACAGCCCGGTTGTTAAGTGCAAGTTTTGAACTTTGAAGTTGGCGTTGTTGGGATCGCCGCCGGTCTGGAATGGATTGAACTGGACACCCAGCAAGTCGCCGCCGAAATAACCCGGATTCAGCCCGATGCTCGACGCAACAGGGACGGCCACGTAAGGCGGCACGGTCGACGGCAGGTGTTGTCGTTGATGCGCGACGATGGCCCCGATCGATGGAAAGCGGCCCGTATTGTTCGCGCCACTGACACCCATGTCCTTCGTCGTCAACATGCGATGACCGCCGGCAAAATGATCGCCCGTGTCATGGTGCAGCGAACGCACGATCGAGAACTTGTCAGCCACCTTCGCCTGCTTCGGAAAAAGTTCCGTGATCTCGAAGCCCGGAACATTCGTCGGGATCGGTCGCCACAGGCCCCGGTATTCCGACGGCGCTTCGGGCTTCATGTCGTACATATCCATATGCCCCGGCCCGCCGTCCAGCCAGATCAGGATCGCCGACGTCTTCTTTTTATCGTTCGCGGCCGCCGAAGCTTCTCGCGCCCGCAGCACTCCCGAGAGGCCAACACTGGCCATGCCGGCCACGCCCAGCTGAACGAAACTGCGTCGGTTCATTCCATCACAGTAGCGGCCCGTCTTGCCGGCTTCGATTCGGAACATGGTCGTTGGTCTCCAGCGGCTTGTAGTAAGGTGGGGGAGGCTTGCGGCGTGAGCTGTCGCCGCTGATGTACAACGAGTCGGCGACAGCATGCTGGGTCGGTCCCTAGTTATACTTCGACGCGGCCCGCGAGACAATTGAAGTCGGGGACGTTTTCGCCTGAGATTTCGCTGTTTAACGGCAGGCCGAAGGCGACTTCGTTTCATTTCATCCTCAGCCGCCTTCGATACTTGCCGTTAAACGATTGGAGGAATCGTCAAAGCGTGATGTCATGTTCCGCAATAACCACAATCTCGTCACCTGCGGAAAATGTGTGATTGACCGGATTCACGACCATCTCGCCCGCCGCCACGTGGACGGCAACAAGGATTGCGTTGTGGGTCTGCTTGAGTTGAACGAACAACTCGTTAAAGCTCTTGCCAAACCATTCGGCTGGCAAGGACGTCCGGTAGAACTCGTTGCCCCGCTGATACGTCAGCAATTCCGAGAAGACTCCCATCAAGCCGCGATTCATGGCCGCCTGGGCCAGCATGTACGCGCCGAATTCACCGCTGACCACAAAGTCGTTGACATGTCCCATTTTCAAGTGCGACGCATACGAACGATTCATCAGCTCCGCACACGTATAGACGGCTGGGTTCAGTTTCTCGACGGTCAGTGCGGCCAGGATGGTGCGCGCGTCGGCATCCTGTTCGCTCCGTCCACCGGATATGTCGGCCATGATGATACATGTTTTGGCGCGATGAACGCCTACTTGCTCCAAGGCAGCGATGCGGGTGAAGTCATCGTTCAGAAACTGCACGGTCTTACGGATCTCGGCCGGGAGTGTCGGCGGTTCGCCTTCGAATTGTGTGATGACGGCAATCGGCCGACTGCTGGCCGCCGCCGACGCGTGAAATTCGGCGACGATAATCTCGGCTTTGCTGTTCCAGCCGCAAATGATGACGTGATTCTCCAGCGTGTCCCAATTCACAATTCCACTCTCCGTTCTCAAACGCTCTACCATAAACGCCGACACGGTTCCCGTGAACATGGCAAAGATCGTCAGTCCCATAAACATCACAAACACGGCCACGATCTTTCCACCGATCGTTTGTGGCGGGCCGGGAATCGGTTCACCGGCGAACAGCGAGTAGACGCTGAACCAAAACGAGTTCTGCAAATCGAAGGGCTGTTCTGAATTCACCGTCTCGCCGCCTTCAAACACCATCATGGCCCCCGTTCCGAACAGCACCGTCAAGCCCAGCAACCCACAAACAAAAATGTATTCGAGCGCCCCCCGCCGCAAGATGTCCGGAAAGTGCAACGCCAACCGCGACGCCACGCCAAACATCCGCAACAGGCGTATCAGGCGGAACAACCGCAAGACGCGAATCGATCGAAAGACGCGAAACAACGGCAGCACAGCGACGATGTCGATCCAGTACTCGCCGAAGAAGCGGCGTTTGCTCGGACTGGCGACATAACGAAGCGTCAGCTCGATGACGAAGATCAACGTGATGCCGTCGTTGGCCAATTCGAGCCGCGCGAGTCCCGGATCGCCATCCGTCGAAGTACCGGACGAGTGCAAGGTGAATTCCAGCAGTGTCAGTCCGACCGAAACCAGCACCAGCGCCCCAACGCTCAGTTCGACCGCAGCCTCAGAACTCCTGACCTGAGCGGAATTTAAGGTGAGCCGTGTTTTGGGCTGAGGAGGGTGTAGA
>JAQBZB010000131.1 GCA_027622275.1 Planctomycetota bacterium
TGGTGTAAAAGCCCACGGACGCGGCGTCGCTTACCATCCCGCGCGTCGGCTCGGCAAGCGAGATGAATAACGCGATCTCCGCTTTCTCTCGCGTTCGGACGTGCTCTAGCGCCCGTACGTCATCGGCCTTCAATCCGCCTCCTTTCACGCTGACAACGATCTTCTTGGCGTCCCCGATAAGATCGTGAAAGAACTTCAAGCCGTCGATGCCGCTGTCAGCCCCTTTCTTCTTGCCCTGAAACGGCTGCGCGTCAACCAGCGACACAGCCCACCATTGAAACTGGTACTTATCCCGTGCGGCTAGATCGCGCGCCGAGTCGAGGTCAGTTGGCGTACCGTGGACTTCAAACTTGCAATCGGTCTTGAACGCATCCTTGAGCCGTTTTTCGATCAGCGAAATAGCAAGGTGAGTCACGTCGATGCCGATCCATTGTCGGCCTAACTTCTGCGCCGCATGAACTGCGGTTCCGCAACCGCAGAACGGATCTAGTACGACGTCGCCATCGTTACTGCTGGCGTTGACGATCCGCTCTAGCAAAGCGAGCGGCTTTTGCGTCGGATAGCCTAGTCGCTCTTGGGCCATTGAGTTCACGGGCGGAATGTCGTCCCACAGATTGTCCAGAATCTCACCGTCTTGTTCGTCCAAATAGCGGACGAGATAGGGCGTCCCAGTTTTTGACCAATAAAGTCGTCCATCCGCATCAATTGCTTCGAGTTTCTCGCGTACCGTGCGCCATCCTGATGGTGGCGTAAAGCCTTTGTACTCGTACGTCAGATTTGGTCGCGGTCCCATGCTCTGTGAGCGAATGATGTTATCCAGTCGATAAACTCGCCCATTCTCGTCTTTATGCCTGTAATGCGACTTCAAGTAAGACTCTTTGTGTTCCTGGAACAGTGGATTCCAAAGCACATTGTCTGACTTGGCATAGAAAAAGATCGTGTCCGTAACATGGCTAAACCGTGTTCGTGAATCACCGTGGGCGGTCGTTCTCTTCCAAATTATTTCGTTTCGATAGTTCTCTTTTCCGAACACGCCGTCCAAAACGATCTTTAGGTAGTGTGATGCTGTCGGATCGCAGTGAAGGTAGAGCGAGCCGGTCGACTTCAAGACGCGGTGAAGTTCTAGCAGCCGGTTGGCCATCATCGTGAGGTAGGCCATCATGTCGTTCTCGCCGAGAAACGATCGCAAGGCTCGCATCATTTCGGCCACGTCTGTATTCGGCTGATGAAGCACTTCATCAAACTCGCGTTCTGCCTGTTCGCCCCAGTGCCACGAATCCTCAAAGGCCGTGATTTGAGCCTCGCTCTTCTGGCCCTTGGGCGATTTGAACAAGAGGTTGTAGTCGCGTTTGGAATTGAACGGCGGGTCGAGGTAGATGAGGTCGACGGATTCGTCGCCGATCGACTCACGCAGCACGCCTAGATTGTCGCCGTAAAAGAGTTGGTTCATGGGGCCGGATTGTACCAGCCCCACAACCGGATTGCACGCCGAGTATCACCGGCGTTACGCGGCCATTGCCTCGTCGAACAGCCGCTCGAAATCCCACAGCTCTTTGGTCACGCCCGCCAGCATGGCGGCCGGTGGCCGCAACATGCCACGCTTGCCGCTCTTGTCGTCGTACCGGGTTCGCCAAACGAAGTTATAAAATGCCAGAAAAACTTGGCAGGCGGCAACGAGGTTGTCGAGCTTCTTGCTGAAGCCAAGGTTCAATCGGGTGAACCGCTTCATCAGAGTTCGGATCGTCAAATTGTGGCGCTCGACGTGGCTGGTGCAAATCGACCACAGCTTGTCGGGGTCTATACCGAAGATGGCTTTCCGCTCGGTGCCAACCATCTCGGACGGCGTGTACTGCATGGTCGCGTTCCGATATTCCTTCTTGAGCTGGCCATACTTCGCGTACGGGCCAAAGAACTGATCGACGGCCTCGGGGTACGCGGCCAGCATGTCGGTGCTGATCTGAGTGACCGGCGTGTACGATCCTTTCTCGAACAAGTGGTTGTCGCTGTCATGAGGATTCGGGAAGGTCAACCGGCTGGCCAACTGTCGCATTAACTTTCTGGCACTGTCGCCAGTCCGCTTGCCGACAACGAACGCCGGGACGAGTTTCGTCTCTTGGTCGATCGCGGTCCAAAGGTAGATGTCGCCGATATCGTGACGAGTTGCCTTCTCTTCGATCGTTAATCGAGACTGCTTTTTCTGGCAAAACGTCCAAATTTCGTCCAGCTCCAAGTGGTTCAGAGTTAGGCCGGTGAATCGCTTATCCATTAGCTTCTGGCAGCCTTCGCCGAACTCGACTAGAAGTTTCATCATGGTGGTTCGATGAACGCCGGTGAGCCGCGAAGTTGATCGGAGCGTGTTGCCTTCGACCAAGTGGTGGAGAACTTCGATTTGTTTTTCTCGGGACAGGACGTTGACCATGAATCAGCCTTTGCTTCTGCGGCTGACTCGCGGTAGAATCCAGTTCTCAAGCGGGATTCGGGCGTCAGCCTGGGTTTCACTGACCCGACGAGTGCTTCAACACTTGCCGGGTTTTTTCGTTGGCGTCCTCTTGCCAACAACAACGCTTTCAGTATATCCTTTTATCAAGTCGATGCAAGTGCTTTGCGAACCATTTTAGGATATATTTTTACTATGGCTAAAAAGAAGGCGATTGGGCGTCCGAAGTTACCGGATTCAGAGAAACGTAAAGGGGCGTTTTTGGTGAAGCTGACCGATGCCGAGTACGACCTGATTAAACAGGCCGCCACGCCCCGCGTTGGAACGTGGGCGCGCGACGTCCTATTGAAAGCCGCGAAGCGACTCGTAAAATAGTGGACGTGTTGGCGTTGCAGCCAAGGCCGATCGGGTATAAATCGCACGGCCCCGCTTGGCACGCCCAAAAGAGCCACCTAGCCCCGAGACGCCAGTTCTAGCCGGACAGTCTCGGGGCTGTGCTTTTGCGCCTCACTGAGCGGTGGCAGGGGCCTCAGTGACGCTTCCCGGTATTCTCATTTGTGCGACCTCCTTTCTATGAAAGCAGGCGTCAGATTGCATTACTCACGGCGCAATGAGGGAAGAATTTCCATAAAAGTCAAGCAAAGGCGAGCCCGAGTTTTTTTCAGAAGTTGCGCAATCTGCCTGCGCCGCCTCGCGCAACCTGGGTTGCGCAGTAAGTTGCGCGCAACCTAGCGCGCAACTTAGTCGTCGATGGCCTCGATGTCGTCGTCGGTTTTCCAGCCTCGCGGAAGCTTTCGCTTCCCATCCTCCGCGAGTATTTCGACTGCCCGGCGAAACTCGGGCCACCTACTCAATGTGCCGGGGCTTGTGCCGACTTCCTCAGCGATGCGTTCATTCGTCCACTCAGGATTCTGCTTCAGCAAAAGGAGCGCCTTGGTCAGACGTTCCGTTTTTGTTGTCGTTGCTGAATCGCCAGGAGTGTGGTCGGCTGAGAGTGGTATCTGGGGAGCGGTGGCGGCGAGAGCCATCTCGACGAATGGAGTCCGTTCTCGCACATTCATTCGGTTGAACTCACTCGGTTGCAAATTGCAGTGCTTGCACACCAGAGCGGCGATTTTATACGTGTCGTCAGGACCACTGTATCCAGGCAGCAGTTCGGCTGCCCGCTTCCTGTACGTGCGTTCTACATGCACGGCTGCGGACAACTGGACACGCCTTACGGTCGATTGATGACCTTGCTCAAGCCATTCAATCACCATATCAACCAGCGCGTCGTCATATTCGACCTCTGGGTCAGATACCCGCCTGAGTAATTCTGCGAACGACAGATTCTCCATTCGCCTCGCCTCTGGACCATCGGGATCGCTCCCATCTGGCACGAGAACCGGTTCACCGGCGATTGTGAGTCGCATACGACACTCGCCACGATAAAGACCGTAAGCCCAAGTCCGAAGGCTTTGGGACTCGATGTAGGCCATGCCTTGCCACTGGCGATCATCGTCGTTGTCTTTGGACTGACACAACTGGTGCCAGTTAGTCCTGAGTTCTTGTGGCAGTTGTCCAGTCGGGCAGTGACGCGCAACGTCTTGGATCGCGTCGTGAACATAACCACCGATCGAAACAGCAGATCTGTCGGGAGGCAACGATGGATCACGCGTGGCGTCAGGACTGAAGTTGATCGTGCGGAACTTGTCGAGGCAGTCGACGAGATTCCGAAGCGCGAGTGCGTATTCGCGAGACATTGGCGTACTGTTGAAGGTCGGGCCGGACCCCAGCCAGCGTAGACAGTACGCGAACTACGCATGGCCGGGGGCCTGCGCGGGAGCTACCCGCTACCCGACGTTGAATGTTACGCACTCAGTTTACAGGAAGCCTAGATCCAATGCACAGTGCCGAAGTTCTAGGCACGGAAAAGTATTTCAGGCAAACTGTACCACTACCCGATCGCGGGCGCGGATGTCATCATCGACGACATCCTGTACTATGCCGAACCCTTTTTCAGGACGGCATCCTTGCTCAAGCGGTCAACAGTGCGTTTGTCAACGGTGTGGCCTACTTCTCAGCGGCGGGAAACAACGGAACGCATTCGTATGAAAGCGATTACCGCAGCGGCACCCTCCATGCCTTCAGTTCGATCCCTTCCGTCGTTGGTGCGCCCTCGTTCGCGGGCGGGACGGCTCACGATTTTGATGCCGGAGGCGGCGTTGATGAATTTCAGCACTTCACGCTCCTTGCAGGCCAATCGATCACTCTATCGTTCCAGTGGGATCAGTCGTTCGCTTCGGTCACAGGTGGTGCAGGAGCCACGACCGATATGGACATCTACGTGCTTAACTCCGCCGGTCAAATCGTGGCGGGTAGCATCGACGACAACATTAACGCCGATCCCGTCGAGATCCTGACCTTCGAGAACACCAGTCCCGTCCAGAAAAGCTATGACTTGCTGATCGTCAAGAACTCCGGTCCCGATCCGAATCGGCTGAAGTACATCAACATTACGAACGGCAACGCCGGCATGGGGAACCTGGAGTACGATACCGACAGCAGCACGCTGTACGGTCACGCTAACACAATGGGAGCCCTGGCCGTCGGTGCGGCCGCTTGGAACGCGACACCAGAGTTCGGCGTCTCGCCGCCCACACTTCGCGGCTACTCGTCGCAGGGCGGCACGGGGATTCGGATTAGTCCCGTGGGCCAAGTGCTGGCATCGCCGGTTGTTTATAACAAGCCCGATGTCGTGGCCCCGGATGGCGGCAACAACACGTTCTTCGGAATCGATTCCGCGTATGATGCCGATTCGCTGCCGAACTTTCCCGGCACTTCCGCAGCGGCAGCCCACGCTGCCGGAGCCGCAGCCTTGATCCGTCAGTCGTCGCCCAATGCTTCCCCAGCCGCGATCTACGCAGCGTTCAGAAATACAACGGTCGACATGGCAGCGGCAGGCTTCGACTTCCAGTCTGGATATGGCCTCCTCGATGCCGAAGCCGCCAGCGCGATCGTGGATCAACTTGCACTGCAAATCAGCGGCGCTCCGGCTCTCAGCGTTTCGACTTGGAGTGGTGGTGCTGATGATTTCGGCGATTCCACCCCGAGCGAGACGTTGTTTGGCGGCGAGTTGGTTCCGGTGGATCGATTACAGTCGTACCGGCTTTCCAGTTGGGGCCAGTCTGGAGACGGTGGCGTGTTTCAGACGCTTACCTACCAATGGGTGCAAACCAGTGGGCCGGTCGTGGAATTGAGCGGGGCCAACATGATGGACGCGACGTTTACGGCTCTGAGAGGTTACGAGGACTATCACCTATCGTTCGATGTGATCGTCAACGACGGTTCGACCAACATCACGGAAAGCATCTCCGTCACCGTCCCGCGTGTCGAGCCGCTCGTGCGTTTCCGGCTGGAAGCAGTTGACCTGCAAGGCAATCCCATCGTTGCCACCGAAGTCGGCGAGCAGTTCCAGTTATTTGTCTACGCCGAAGATCTCACCACACCGGCAGACGGTTTATATGCGAGCTACCTGGACGTCGCCTTCAATGCCCAACTTGCGACGGCGCTCGCGATCACCTATTGGGGCAGCGATTTCGGAGCGGGTCACACGGGAACGCTTCTGCCAGGGTTAATTGACGAAGCGGGCGGCAGGAGCGGCACGACGACGCCGTCCGGCGGCGGCGAACGCTTCCTCTTCAGCGCCCTCCTACAAGCCGACGCCCCCGGCGCGTTGGTCTTGCAGAGCAACTCGGCCGACAATCTTCCCGCCGGCGACGTTCTTCTCTTCGGCCAAGACGACGCCGTCGATCCTGACTACATCGACTACGGAAAGTCAACGCTACAGATTTTACCGGGTGGTTATGCGTCCGGAACTATCACGACGATTAATTTAGCCACAAACTCTGACTCGATTCCGGAGGATAACGCTTCGTCGGCTATCGTCACCATCGACGTCACTGCCGATGGACCAGACAACCTGATTGTCGACTTCGCGGGGAGTGCGACTCCCGATGACAACTACTACGTGACCGATAGCTCCGGCTCGCCCTTCGGCGGGACAATCACACTCGAGGGCTCTGGAAGCACCTACTGGGCGAATGTCACCCTCTACGTCTATGCGAATTCGGATTCGCTGGTGGAAGGTGATGAGACCATCGAGATCTCGGTGGGGACTGAAGAGGTTACGATCACGATTAAAGACGAGGACCAACTCGTTGAATTCGTGAAATCGGAGGAATCGGTTACTGAAGGCGCGTCGGTGATGATCGAAGTGACCTTAATCGGCTCTGGCATGGACACCGATCCGGTCACCGTAACCTTGGAAGCCGCTCCAAAGGTGGGCACTCAACCCGAGAGTTCAGATTACATAATTACTCCGGATACCTTCGTTTTGACTCCAAACTCGGTTGAGACCCAGATCGTAATTGTAGAGGCGGTTAGCGATGGCATCATCGACCCGAACGAAGTCTTTGTTCTGAAAGCAAAGGTTAACGGCGAAGTAAACGACACAATCGATGTGACGATTATCGATGACGGAGAGGAACAGCCCAAACTCAATATCACCGCGACGGATGGTCAAGCGAAGGAACCGTTCGATCAATACTATTGCAATACAACTGAAGACAAGGGAGAGTTCAAAATCTGGGTCGAGGGCTGGGACGGGACCAGCCCGGCTGTTGTGACGTTCAGCATTGCTGCTAGTTCAACGGCGGAATCGGGCGACTATTCACTGTCCTCCCGTGATGCGCCCACGGAAGACCTGCTGACCAACAACGGCGATGGTACGTACACGATCGTTCTCGACGATAATGAAGCGTTCATCACGCTAACTGCGATCGTCGATTCGGACGAGGACGACGAGACCGTCACCCTTGTACTGGCTGATCCGCCTGACATGGAGCTTGTCACTTCCCAAGCAACGGGGAATATTACGGACGCCGACCCGGAAGGATTAATGCTTGAGGCACCTGATCCCGATGCCGCCGAAGAGGGCCAATTGACCGGCGAGTTCCTCGTCACAGGGCAGGACCCCGGCAAACTACTCTGCACGACGTTTCGGCTCGTCATCGATGCCACCGGCGCACTCCTTCCAGACACCGATGTAGCCTATCCTCAGAACGACTATACGCTTCAGTACCCTCTGCTGAGTCCGCTTAGCCTCGAATTGGTAGACCCTCCGGTGCCGGGCAAGACATTGTATCGGACACAAAGCATCACATTGAGCGAGATCAACGCCCTCTCCAGTGTGACGATCTATGTCAAGCCAATCGATGATACCAATCCCGAGAACGATGAACGGGTCATTGCCTGGATCAAAAACTTCGACCAGGACATCGACACCGTGACCATTCAACAGCATCCTCTCGACCTGCCGGACGCTACGCTTCGTCCCTACGTCACGCCGGATAACGAGTGTAGTTGCTCTTGCCAAACCTGCGCGGGCGCGGGAGTTGTTGTTGAACCGCATACGGGCCAACCCAAGTACGTTCCTGCTGGCATGCTGGGAGGGTTTTTGCAGTACGTGGGCGACGGCACTCTCGGTACGCAACAAATCGTCCGTGCCGAACTGGCCAGACCCAGTAGCGGGACATGGCCGTCACAGATTGACGTCACCATCGAACTCGACGATTGGTTCGACGAATTGGACCCGAACAACAGCATGGACCCCATGCCGAGTCCCACGTTTACCTTGAAAACAAATAGTTACACCGATGACACCATCGCATTCGCCGTGCCTGTGGATTTCTCGGGCTTAGCGAACAGTTCGTATCGCGTCCAACTCAAAGCATTCGACCACAACAATGTAACGGCCACCTGGAAGGAGGCAGAAGCGTCGCTGCTGGTGAACAGTTTTCTCGACAACAGCCTGATCGCTCCCGGCTGGGCGTTCCCCTTCGAGAAGCGAATTCTTGGCACGCCGATGTACGTCTACGATGCCAACGGGGCTCAAGAGACAAGTGGGGTCGCCCTGTTCCACGGAGATGGCGCCGCTTCTTGGTATCAAGGTACTGGAGGCACTTACGAGACACCTGCCGAAAGCGTCTCCGAGCTTACGTTCGATCCGTCGAATTTGACTTATACGTTGATGGACCGCTATGGCATGAAAGAAGTCTTCCACGGAGACTCGAATTCAACAAGTAATTACGGGAGGCTCTGGAAGAAGATCGATTCCAACGGCAATGAGACGATCTTTTCTTATGGCAGCGACGGACTAATCAGCAAGATTACCGACCCGCTCCTGCACGAGACAGAAATCACTCGCACGATGACAGGTACCGGCTGGAACATCACGATAACGGACTTCGCCGAACGGGAGACGAAGTTGGAGTACAACACGGCGGGCGCAACGCCTTTCCTCAAGATTTCGCACCCAGATCCGGACGTCAACGATGAAAACGGGGTGTTGCTTGATCGAGGTGATCCGCTCTTCGAAAAGCTGGTTTACGATGCGCAGAATCGACTCAGTAAAATTACGTTGAGTTCCGATGGTGTCAATTTCACAACCGGACAGCAGACGATCATCAACTACGGCAACGAAGATTACGGCTACGGTCCCACGTGGGGGCGAGTTTCGTCAGTTGAGCGAGACACGATCGACGGTTCGGCCGAGTCGACGTGGCTGTTGGCTGGATATGGGCAAAACGAAAACCTTCCAAATCGGGCCATCGGTACGGCGCCGCTGACGTGGTCGCCGGCATACAGCAACGTGGCAATTGATCTCGACGCCTTCAATTACGAAGCAATAACCGTCGACGGTAATGTGAACCAGAGTACTGCACACTTTGACCATCGCGGACGTCTCATCGAGGCGCAGGATCCGCACTTGCAGTCATACTTCTACAGCCGTAAACCGACGGTCTTTGACGAGTATGGGAACTACCTACTGGATCTCGGCGAGGTCACCACATTTACAACCCCTGACCCAGATGGCTCCGATCCGACATTGAGTGCTCAGGTAACGTCGTTCGGATACGATGCCCTCCTAAACGTCACGTCACGAACATTGCCGCCGCTAGCCAACCCGGTTCAACCTTTGAGCTGGGACGGCTTTGTTCACGGAAGTCCTGGGCAGATGACAGACGAACTTGGAAACTCGACCACCTTCGGTCGCGACTCGTCGGCCAATCTAACTCAGATGACCGCGTTCGCCCCCGCTGCGAAACCGAATCAGTGGCAGAATCCCTTCATTCGCCGCGATGTCAACTTCGACACTTTCGTGTCTCCTGTCGATGCGCTACAGATCATCAATGAATTGAATAGTCCATCGCTTCCCTCCGGCCAGTTACCGGATAATTACAATACGGCGAAGGGCTTTTTCGATGTCAACGGCGACCGTCATGTGTCACCCGTGGACGTACTGCAAGTTATCAATTTTGTCATATCGGGAGCATCTGTCGTCGAAGACGCTGCCCGACCCACCGATTACGCGGTGAGCTACACGTACACGCCTGGACCGTCAGTTCCGGACTCGTTTGTTAACGGCCTATTGTTGACCGAAACGGTGACTACAGGACGAAACCAAGACCTCGTCACGCAATACACGTACTATCCGCTTGCGTCTTCCTCCGCAACGTCACTTGAACGCGGACGATCCGGCCAACTCCACACCGTCACGTACGCGCAGCAAAACAGTCACGTCTCCGGGACGATTACTTACGACTACGACGAGTTCGGAAACGTCGCATCCGTTGAGGAGCAAGTCAACGACTCGGCCAACCCCACCCGCACGACGACTTTCCTTTACGACAAGCTGAACCGATTGATTGAAGTGACGACTCCCGATCCCGATGGAAGTGGTCTGGAAGAGAGATCGGCAACGACCGAATACGCCTACGATGCCTTCGGCAACCTCAGCCGTGTCACGCAGAAGAACTACGATCCGATTCTCGCGGTCGAAACATCGCACACGAGCTGCATGTACTACGACAATCGGAATCGCTTGACCTGGTCAGTCGAGCCCGATCCTGATGCCGATACCTCAGCAACATCCTGTAACGCGACACCACCAGTCACTCCACCTGTGGCCTGGACAAACTCCGAATTCCCTGCCGCGTGGTCCGATCGGCCCGTCTTCCATTTCGCCTATGACAAGAACAACAACTTGCTGGAAATGACCGATCCGCGCGGCAACACGACGAGCTACGAGTACGATGCCTTGGACCGGCTAGTGAAAGTTCGCGAACCGGCTCCGGGGTTATCACATGTACCGGTGAGCGGTGACAATGTTGACGCTTCCGGTCGGCCTGTCACGGACTTTATTTACGACAACCTCGGCAATCTCTGGTCCGTCACGGATGCATTGGGCAACACGACCGACTACCGCTACGACGAGTGGAATCGCATCAAGACGATCACGGCTCCCGATCCTGACGGTTCCCAAGGCCCTGATCCGCGCCCCGTGACACAGTTTTCGTACGTCCACAGCCAATACGGCTGGATCACGCGCGTGACGGATGCGGAGGGGCGAGTCACCGAATCGCAAACCGACTTCTTGGGCCGCTTGCAGTACGTTGCAGAGCCTGCGCCGGTCGCCGGCGGTGTCCGCCCGGTCACTTGGTACGGGTATTACGCGGACGGTGCATTGGCGAGCGTGAGAGATCCGCAGCAGAATAGTACGCAGTACGGTTACGACGACCGCGCGCGGCTCGTCACCATCACCGCTCCCGATCCGGACGGCACGACGGGTCCGCTGCTCTCGCCCGTGACGAGTTACACGTACGATCTGGCGAATCAATTGACCGAGGTTAAAGATCCTTTGAACTGCGTTACAACCTACAACTATGACAATGCAGGACGAGTCGAAGAGGTCATCTCGCCCGATCCGTTGACCGGCGAGGAGGGTGCAAATTCGCCAATCACCACTTATCGCTATGACGCGATCGGCAATCTGTTGGAAATCTCGGATGAAGTCACGCGAGCTTTGGGCTTCGTGAACCGCTACGGCTACGACCATTTGTTCCGCCGCACTGAAGAAACCGACGGCAAGGGCCAAACCACGGTGTTCGGTTACGATCTGGTCGGCAACATGAAGACGCTCACCGATCCGAATGACAACGTAACTACGTGGATGTACGATGACTTGGATCGAGTGATGGACGAGTCGATTGTTATTAACAGCGTCACGCTGCAACGCGCCTACAAATACGATGCCGTTGGAAACGAGCGGGAGATGCGCGACCGCTTGGGCCGTGTGACTACCTACGGCTACGATGCTCTCTACCGTCGGACAAGCGAGAGTTGGGACGACGCCGTCGGGACCGTGTTCAACTATAGCTACGATCTCGTCGGCAATCTGTTGTCGGCTTCGGACGTGAACTCCGCCACTTACGGCTTCACTTACGATGACTTGGACCGCTTGAACGTGGAAACGCAAAATATCAACGGTTTGAGTACGATGACGCTGGACCACGACTACGATTTGATCGGCAATCGCACGCTATTGTCCGTCATGGGCAACACAGCAGACTTCATGACCAGCTACGCGTACGACAAGCTCTATCGCACGACGAGCGTGACGCAGCAAGGTACGGGCGTCGCCCCGAAGCGCGTCACGTTCAGTTACGACGTTGCCAGCCAGTTAACGGACGTGAAGCGTTACGCCGCAAACACAGCCGCTGCGGGTTCGTTTGTCGCTCAGTCCCGCTACGGCTATGACTTGACGGGGCGCGTGCGCGACATCACGCACGTCAACGACGAATTAGCGACTGGCGAGCGTTGGGACGGGTTCACTGATCCGAGCGTGCCAGACAATTTGATTGCGGCTTACTTCCTGGAGTACGACAAAGCGAACCGGCTGGACAAGTTCTCGTCACAGGCCGACCAATTTTGGGCCGATTACGGTTACGACGATCGGAATCAATTGACGGGCGCGACATACAAGACGCCTACCAATCAGGCGTATTTGTTGAATGGTGCGTCGATCGACGAGACCTACGTGTTCGACGACAACGGCAATCGCGATTCAGTCACGCTTGGTTCATCGACAGATGACTACACGCTTGGCGAAGACAATCGGCTGACGTCCAACGGTCAATACACGTTCACGTACGACGCCGAAGGGAATCGGATTGCGAAGTTCATCGATGGACAGGCACAGGGTCAATCAGGTTACGGTGAATTCGGTTCAGGCGACACGGACATCACGGAGTACAAGTGGGACCACCGCAACCGGCTGACGGGGATCACGCAGCGCGCCGCCTACGCCGACGCGATCGACACGGCGATCATTGATTATGAGTACGACGTCTTCGATCGCCGGATCAGCAAGACGGTGGACGATGACGGCACGGGCGGCCAACCGGCTCAACACGACCTGTACGTCCTCGACGGTTCCTATATCGTTCTGGAGTTCCACGACCCTGACGCTGATGGTTCCGCACCGGCGGTCCTTTCGCACCGATATGTGCATGGCCCAGGGACGGACATGATTCTGGCGGACGAGAAGATTGTGACGGTCGGCGTCGCGGGTGAAGTCTTGTGGGCGTTGGCGGATCATCTTGGATCAGTCCGCGACGTGATTGATTCCAACGCCGACGTTCAGTTCCACATCCAGTACGACACGTTCGGTCGCGAAGTCGCCCGATACGGCTCGAACGGCCAGCTTCTTGCGAACGCATCATCGGTGCAATTCATCTACGGCTACACAGGCCAAGAGCGGGATGTCGAGAGCGACCTCTACTACTACAACCGTCGCTACTACGCCGTCACCGAAGGACTGTTTATCTCCAATGATGCAATAGGGTTCGCTGGTGATCCATCGAACTTAGCTCGTTATGTCGAGAACCAACCGACTACGCGGACAGATCCGAGTGGTTTGCAAGATCCGATCCAAGAGAATCGGGACTTTTATGAAAGACTTGGGGAGGATCGTCGAACACCGCATCCGGCGCTTGTACGAGAGGCAGCCGAACGGCAGGCTGCTTGGGATCAATACAGCCGGGATCTCGCTACATATCGCCAAAACTTGCTTGACTACTATCGTCGAATTATGCGGGAGATGATTCTTGTTGGCGACAAGTTGTGGGAGTCGGGCTTAGGTGACCTACCACAACCGTACCGATCGAGCGGGTACATTTGCGCCAACGACAAGCCAGGAAGCTCGGGGAAACTGTACGTCCAGTTGAACCCGAATTCGGTCAAGAGATTCTTTCCAATCATGTGGCCACGTCTTGGTAGCGCATTGGAGTACGCTCTGTCGAGAAATGGAAAGATGGGATTCTTTGGCGTACACCTCGTAGGTCGATCTAGTTCAAATATCATGTTTATTCCTGGGATTGATATCGATCGAGAAGCGTTCTACGCAGCGGAAGATGAGGCCATTGCAGCTCTCGCACATGAGCCACAACATGATTTCAAGAAACATGGATTTGACCTTAAAATGTCGTGGCCTGATTACGACCATGAGCACATTCGCGGAATGTTCTCAAATACGCCAAATGCGTTGTCCGACAATGACTACGGGTTGTTCATCGATTTTTTGCAAACGATGAAGTGCGGTGATGGAACGTCCTTGTGGAGTGAAATACTTGGAAAGGCTGGACCGCGCCCCACAGCTCCACCGAAGCCAACGAAATAGAGTAGAACGTGAACGAGAACCCATATTCAGCTCCCGGCCACAGCGGCAGGGAAGTTGTCGAACACAGAATACAGCAACCACGCTGGGTGATGAGGTACGCGTTATTGCATTGGTTTATCGTCGTGCCAGCGTTTGTGCTTGTCATGCTGCCGCGATCCAATGAATCGAACGTGGCATCGGTTCTTGCTTATGCCGTACTGCCCGTTTGTGAGGTAACACTTCCGCTCGCCGTAGTACTCCCTGTTGTCAGTCTCGGACTGTTCATTGGTTGCGTTTGGTTCAGAACTACAGCTGTGTATTGGGCGATGGTCGACGTATTCGCATCCGTCTCACATTTCGTGCTTGCTTGGCTCGTATTGGTGACAAAGTAGAAAACAGGGGATAAGTCTAGTTAACTACTTTCAACGTGCTTGCTCTCTTGGCCGCAGGTGAGCTAGCCCATTGTGCTAGCCCAGCGAATCTTGGCAACCAGAATGAGGGACCAACAAGCGTTGTAGTGCCCCTCCAGTCCGGCGGTTATCTGAAGAAGGTTCGGACCGATTGGCGAGCCTGGAATTGATCTTTGACAATTTGGAATGAAAAGTAGAAATCGCGTCGATGCCCGCGCGCGCTTCGAGCACGGAGGCTCGAAGAAACGCCCGGAAGATTGTCGCTACGCAGCCCGCTGCGACGTCACGATCGGCAAGTGCTTTCGGCCTTCGTGGAAGTCCACTTGCAATGTGAACTTGTCACCAGGTTGACCGGCAACGAGCGTTTGCGGCTTAGCACACGGTGAACCGCGCGGCCAACCGGCACGCGGTTCGATACGCGGCTGTTGATTCGCCGCGCGGCGTTTGAAGTACACCTCGTTCGGCGTCTTGCCGAGAAGGGTCATGTGCGGACGATACTCGTTGTACCAGTCGCGGAAGAGTACGAGTTCGTTTCGGAAGCTCTCGCGTTGCAGCGGAACCAAGATTCGTCGTGTCGCTTCGTCCTTCAGGGTTTTGATGAATCGCTCGACGACGGCGATGCTGCCGTGCTGGCCGATGGCTCCGAACCGAGGTTTAATGCCGCGCCGCTGGCACCAGCTCTTGAAAGCTTCGCAGCAAAACTGCGAACCCTTGTCGCAAATAATGTACTTGGGCATTGCGTCGCGATCACGAATCGTGCGGCCGAGGAAAGCGCGAACGGCTTCGCTGGTTGGTTGCTTAGTGAACACGGTCACACCCGTACAGCGACGTGAATGATGATCCAACACAACCGCCACCCACCAACAGAACGGCCAACATTGCGGCACCACGAAGGGCAACCACGTCGCCCAGAAGCCGCCGCCGATCGGCACGGTTGTCAGGTCGACGTGCCAGACGTGGTGGCAATATTTGGCCGTCACGATGCGCACGGTTTCCGTGGCGTCGGACTTTGAAGATGGTTCTTCGCTTTCGCCAACTGCTGATGTGACCGCTTCCTCCGCGTTCGGATCGGTCGCGGATCCCTCCTTGAGAATTCTTCCCACCGTGGTCTTACCAAGATGCAAGCCCGCGCGGCACAGGGCCTCGGCGATCTTGGCTTTTCCCATCGAGGGGCAGACCATCTTGAGTCGCTGCACGGCGTAGCGAACGAAGTCGGGGAACTTGTTGACAGGCTCTCGCAATTGTACGAGCGTATCGTCGTGTTCGCTAACTCGCTGTAACCACGAGGCGATCGTGGCTGATGTGACGAGGAACTTGTCGGCCGTCTGCCTGAGCGACCAACCGCGACCGGCTTTGAGTTCCAAGATTGCCATCCGTTCCGTGGACTTATAGTGCGGTCGACTGCGTGCGGGAACCGACTTCATTCGAGCCGTGATGATTCGCAACTGTTCGTTGACGAAAGCGAGTTCTTGCTGCAGGCGGTCGACTTCCGCTTGTTGACGTGCGCGCGCGTTGATGCCGTCCGCCGCCCAACCGCGCGTGTATGCCGTCGCATACTGTGCGAGCGAAATGACATTCAGAACGGCTGATTTAACGTGTCGGTTCCAGGCTTTCGGCAGCGGGATGGTTGTCAATTGGCTGGCGGACATGGATGCCTATCTTGGGATGTCAGATTCAGCAGCTACAATGTGGCATAGCGCACGATGCGGCGGTTCTCTGTCGAATTCAGCTTGAGAGTTGCAGGCGATAACACAAAGTCAATGACGGGGCGTATCGTGTCAACGATCGGATCGACGAAATCACGATTCCCGCTTTGTCGACCGGACGACCGGGTTAGAGTTTAACCGCATCGGAGAGGAAAAGCACTGTCAGGAACCGTTTCGTGCGACTGCTAAAACGGTTCCTGGCACCTTGTCCTCTCCGTACTCTTCATGCATAACGATTTTGTTACCATTCGATAAGTGATGGTTGTGACTTGAGGTAGGAAGATGACAATGGTGAACCCCGTGTTTCCTTGCGGCCGAGTACAGCGACGCCAGTTCCTGGCGGACTGTGGATGGGGCTTTACGGGATTGGCGCTCAGCGCAATGATGCAACGCGACGGCACGGCGGCGGAGCGATCGGAGTTGCCCCTCGGTCAGCCGCACTTTGCGCCGAAGGCAAAGAGCGTCATCTGGTTTTTTATGAATGGAGGCACCAGCCATCTTGAGTCGTTCGATCCGAAACCGGCGTTAAACAAGTACGCCGGAATGACGATCGACGAATCGCCTTATAAATCCGCGGTGATCGATTCGCCTTTCTATCGCAAGAACGTGCGCGACTTTGCTGGGACGCCGCGGGCGATGATGGCAACGCTTTATCCGTTGCAAGTCGGTTATCGGAGGCGAGGCGAGAGCGGAATCGAAGTTAGCGATTGGTGGCCGCATCTCGGCAGTTGCATCGACGATGTTGCCGTTGTCCGTTCGATGTGGACGACCGACAACGATCATGCCGCTCAGCTTCAGTTTCACACCGGCCGTCACATCTTTGACGGGTTCTATCCATCGATCGGCTCCTGGGTGCATTACGGTCTGGGCACGATCAACGAGAATCTCCCGCAGTTTGTTGTCATGGGGCCGCCGCCTGGTGATTGCTGTGGCGGCGTGGGCGCTCACGATGGCGCGTACTTGGGCCCCGAACACGCTGGCGTCCGCATGACGCTCGATCCGGCCAATCCATTACCGTTCGGAACTCCTGGCTCTAACGTGCAAATCTCGGAACGGCGCGATCAGTTGGACTTGTTGCGAGACTTGAACGAGTTGACGGCGGTCGAGTATCCGAACGACGACAAATTGCGGGCCCGCATCAAGGCGTATGAACTTGCCTTCCGCATGCAGATGTCCGTGCCGGACGTGGTGAATCTCAACCACGAAACACAGTCGACACAAGAGCTTTACGGGCTAAACGACAACGCGACTCAAGGCATGGGACGGCAAGCTCTAGCGGCCCGCCGACTCGTCGAACGCGGAGTCCGCTTCGTACAGATTTACGACGGCGGGGGTGGTGGAGGTGGATGGGATGCCCATAGCAAACTGAAGGAAAATCACTCGCGTAACTGTGGGCGCGTCGACAAGCCAATTGCGGGATTATTGGCCGACTTGAAGCGTCGCGGCATGCTTGACGAGACGCTCGTCGTGTGGGCGACTGAATTTGGCCGGACCCCGGGAGCTGAACGATCAGACGGCCGGGACCATCATCCGTACGGCTTTTCTGTGTGGATGGCTGGAGGCGGACTGAAGGGCGGGATCGCTCATGGTGCCACCGACGAAATCGGCTTCCATGCCGTTGAGGACCGGCATTACGTCACCGATGTCCATGCCACGGTACTGCATCAGCTGGGCCTTGATCCTCGACGGCTTGAACTGCCAGGCCATAAACGGCTCGACATCGATTTCGGCAAACCGATTCACGACATCATTGCGTAGCGAAACCGTTCGCAAACAATCTGGGCTGCGGCAGTTTCGTCATAATCCGTACACAGTGACTGCTTTCATCGGTTGCTCAGTTTGTTTAGCGCGGGCAGCGTCATCACAACTTCCTACGCGTAACCTATGTTTTCACGTAGTCCATCATGCCGTGCAGTGTATGTCACTGCATCGAGCAACTTCACTGAACCGATTTCGAGATCGATCGGGGGCAATAGATGACCAGTCAAGTCCAGAAGTACCGCTTACTGACTCGTAGTGACTTTGACGGCCTTGTGTGTGCCGTCTTACTCAAGGATTTGGGAATCCTTGGCGAGATCCAATTTGCACATCCCAAGGATGTTCAAGATGGCAAGATCGAAGTTAACGAGCACGACATTTTGACGAATCTGCCTTACGTGGCTGGATGCAAGATGTGCTTCGACCATCATGCCAGCGAAGGCATCCGCAACGGCGGGTTCGACCGGAAGAACCATATCCTCGATCCTCATGCCCAGTCGGCGGCTCGAGTGGTTTACAACTTCTTCGGCGGTGAAAAGCGGTTCCCCGGCTTTCCGCGGGACATGCTGGAAGCGGTCGACAAGGCGGATTCGGCACAGTTCACGCGAGCCGACGTGTTGGATGCCGATGGTTGGGAACTCTTGTCGTTCTTGATGGATGCACGCACGGGGCTGGGCCGGTTCCGTGAGTTTCGCGTGGCGAATTATCAACTGATGATGGATCTGATCAATTACTGCCGCGACCATTCAATCGCGGAAATTCTCGCCCTGCCGGACGTGCAAGAGCGGGTCGAACTGTATCGCGAACACGAAGGTAAATTCGTCGAGCAAGTGCGGCAATGCTCGACCGTGCATGGCAATCTCGTCGTGCTCGATCTTCGTGATGAAGAGATCATTTATGCGGGTAATCGCTTCCTGATCTATGCCTTGTTCCCGGAGTGTAACATCTCGATGCACGTACTTTGGGGACTCAAGAAGCAAAACACGGTCTTCACGATTGGAAAGTCGATCTTCGACCGCGGTTGCACGACGCACGTCGGCGAATTGTGCTTGGCGAACGGCGGTGGCGGACATGCCGCGGCTGGAACCTGCCAGGTGCCAAACGAAGATGCGTCACGGATTCAGGGCGAGCTGATTGCTCGCATTAACGCGGACGCTGACGTCCTCGTCGAGAATTAGATCTCGTTCGTCAGCGTTTCGAGGTTGGGCGGTCGGGCTGGAATGCCTGACGGACGACTCAGCAATTGGCTCATACAAACGGAGGCGCGATGGATCGAGCCTCCCCTGTAACAGTTCGCGCGAGTTGTTCGCTCGATGTTTAAGGCGACTGAGCGTCCTGGTCGGCCTCGTAAGCCTTCATCGCGGCAGCTTCACGAGACAGCTTCATTTCCGGGCCCGGTGCGAAATACTGGACGTCATCCGTCAAGTAATGTCCGCTTGGCAAAGTCTGTCCGCCCACCTGCACTTGGCAACCGGTAGCACTGAGCGCGGCAATGCCCACTCCACAGACGATCGCTCTGGCCCAACTTGTTGAGACTTGGTGTTTCATCGTCGGCATGCTCCGTAGAACCGGTGTAATCGTCACAAGTTATCGGGCATGCGGGCGACTTCGCTCCACTGAATCGTGAGAAAAAGTGGGCAACATGAAAAAGTTTAGCGGTTACGGTTTCGATTGTCGTCGCTGGCGGCGTAATGCGTTATGATGAGAGAAGCTAGGCAAGGCGAGATGTTGTTTTTTGAAGTTGCCCTCGTCGGTCAACTGCTAGCAACCGCGTCAGGCGGCATCGGCTAAGCGTCGCAAATCCTCGGAGCCCATTCGATGGCTGCCCACTCTTCCCGTCAATGTTATCGCTTCACGACACCGCTGGTATTTTCTCGTCCACGCGGACTCCTCGCGTTCGTCTGTTTGGTAATGTTGGCGGCGCGAAGCGACGCACAACTAGCGCAAACTCGCGAGTACCCTCGAAACGAATACTATTTGGCGCTCAACATCTATCAATCGGGCGAGTTCACTGATGCGGCGGGGGCATTTCGCGCGGCCGCACGCTCGGGAATTCGTAGCAGCGAGGGACGCTGGATCGATTCGATTTGCTATCACACCATGCTTGGCGAAAGCATGTACCAGATGGGCGAGTTGGGACAAGCAGCCGACGAGTACACGGCCGCGTTGAATCTCTTTTTGGCTCATCGGAACTGGCTGTTGCGCGTTGAGTTGTCGCCGATCTTGGAGCCCGATCAAGCTGGTTCGCGACGCTTACCTACCTGGGGAGTTTCTGCACGGCGGGCGATCCCCGCACGCTTTCCGAGTCGCTATCAGATCTTGCAAGGTCGATTCGACAACGAGCGAGTGCTGCAACAAGGTGGTGTCGTGGTGTTGCCGGAGTTTTACATGATCAACGCTCACGAAATCATGCGTTGCACCGCGCTCGCGATTCGACGACGGCACGAAATCATGGGACGGGCTGCCGCGTTCGATCCGCTCACCGCTCAGTTGGTGCAGGCATTGACCGTCCGGCCCGCTCCTCCGAACCATTGGTCCGGCGCGTGGGTCGATGCCTTGCTCGGGCTCGCCTACGCTTCGTCCGGCCGGTCACAGGAAGCCGTATCCGAGTTGAACAAGTCGCTTGTCATGGCTTCGCAATTCGATCATCCGCTCACAGCGACCGCGTTGTTCGCCCTGGGCAAGATCGCGTTCGAGCAAGAGCAGTATGGCAACGCGAGTCAGATGTTTCATGAAGCGAGTTTAAGTGCCGCCTGGTTTTCGCAGTACGCACTTGTTGAAGAGTCGCTTCGCTGGGGAGCCGTCACCCATTTAGTCGCGGGACAGAACGGCATGTATCCTCCGTTGGCGCCCGCAACCGCGTGGGCTCGGCGAGAATCCGACTTTCTGGAGACTTCGCTGATTGTTTCCGCGGCGGAAGCTGCGGCCACGGCGAACGAGCCGGCGACGGCCGTCACGCTGCTCGACCAGGCACGCCGAACGATGGCACGAGCGGACATGCGTGGTGGCGCGGTGGGGGCTCGGTATCAGTACGTGTTGGCTTTGGCCAACTACGAAGCCGGCAACGTGACAGCGGGCGACAGCGCTTTCGCCGCGTTGATGGTGTATCAGCGTAAGAGTTCGCTGCGGTTGTTCGAGTTAGGATTGATCGATCGATTGGTCACCACGGGAGCAGTGACCGAACGGGTTGGGAACGAGCTGTACAACTATGCGCTGCGTGAACCGGACGCGAAAGACTGGGGTGTCGACCCCGTCGAGACGCTGTCCGTCGTGTTGGCGCCGCACTTGCCCGCCTTGGAACACTGGTTCGAGATAGCCCTCAAACGCAAAGAAGAAGAGCGGGCGATCGAGATCAGCGATCAAATTCGACGCCATCGCTTCTTTACGACGTTGCCGATGGGCGGGCGGCTTGTGGCCTTGAGGTGGGTGCTGGAGGCCCCGAAGGAAGCGATCAGCGATCGGGCGATGTTGCAGCGTCAGGACCTAAACGTGCGATATCCGAAGTACGCCGCATTGGCTCGCCAAGCGGCGGCGTTACGCACGCAACTCGACGGCCTGCAGCTCGTCCCGGAAGAAGACACCGCGCGCCAGACGCAGAAGAAATTGATGAGTGAACTGGCTCGGATCAGCATCGCTCAGGAGGTGATCCTGCGAGAGATCGCTTTACGGCGCGTTCCCGCGGACTTTGTCTTTCCACCACCGTTGGATTTCAAGAGCTTCCAAAGCAACTTGCCGCCCGGCACGACGGTCATGTCGTTTCTCGCGACTAGCCGCACGATTTATGCGTTCTCGTTTGGCAAAGAGAACTACAAGTTCGCGACGTTGGAAAGTGGGGCCAAGCTGCGCAAGGGCATTGCCGATGTTTTGCGATCGATGGGGCACTATGACAAGAATCAACCGATTGATCTCGAAGTCTTGGCCAACGATGCCTGGAAGGAGCCGGCTCGTGCGATGTTTGCCGCGATCACGAACAACGCCAAGGCAACGGACTTCGACGGCATCGAGGAATTGATTATCGTGCCGGACGGTCCACTGTGGTACTTGCCGTTCGAGGCATTGCAGATCGGAACCGCGGAAGCCTCCACATCGCTGCTTGCCAAGACACGCATTCGATACGCTCCCACCATTGCTCTGTCGCAACACGACCAGCGTGCGGGCGCGACGACGGATGTAGAAACTGGAGCGATCGTGGGTGCGCTGTTTCCTCGCGATGATGAAAAGATTGGCCTGGCGGCGTTCGCCGAGCTTCAGACTTCGATTCCCGACGTCACACTCCTGAAAGAGCCGCTGTCGATTCCCTCGAATATGCTCGCTCCGTTCTGTGACCGACTGGTCGTACTCACAGACATACAGCGCGATTTGCCAAACCCCTACGACTGGTCACCGATGCAGATCGACCAAGGCAAGCCGGGAAGTACGGTTGGTGACTGGGCCACGCTGCCATTCGGGAGCCCGGATCAGATCATTCTGCCGGGTTTTCACACCGAGGCCGAGACCGCGTTGAAGCGTCCGGCTGGTGGCGAGGACGTCTTCTTGTCACTTTGTGGACTAATGGCGAGCGGATCGCGGACGATTTTACTCAGCCGTTGGCGCACCGGCGGCAAGACAAGCTACGACCTGACTCGAGAGTTCGCGCAGGAACTCCCCTACACCACACCAACAAGAGCCTGGCAACGCAGCGTCTTCCTCGCGATGCAAAGCGATTTAATCGTTCCGCGCGAGCCACGCGTCAAGGCCAGCGACTTCGACGCCCACATCCAATCGAACCATCCGTTCTTTTGGAGCAGCTACCTACTTGTTGCTCCGGGGCAGGTCGCGACCGCGGCAGTAGCTCCGAAGAAAAATGAAGTGGCAGGGGAAAAGAAGGAGTGAGCCGGTTGGCCACTATTCTGTAGCCGGTCGAAATCCGCGGATTTGATGAACCGCAACACGACCGGTGTGCGTGCCGCCGTTTGGCGCATCGCTCCCCACAACGCTCGACTCGCACGCCGCCGCCGGCGTCGTGGTTAAACAGGCGGTCAAAGCCGGGCGCGGATTACTTCACGAATTCTTGAGCCGAAAAGAACGAGAGCCACTGGCCGAGTCGCGTCGGCGGGACACGGAGTGGCATTAACCATATGTTTGACCGCCTGTATCAGGCGGAGGATACTAGCTTCGCATTCTCCAGAGTTCAATTTTGCACCGATCGAGAGGCTTCGAATGATTTGGTTCGCCAACTTGTCGCGTGGTTGTACTACTTGGGTGGTTGCCCTCGTTGTGTCGTCCGCGCTTGCTGTTGCGTTCGGCGAAACTGTTGACGCTGCGTCACCCAACATTGTCATGATTCTTGCGGATGACCTTGGGTACGGTGATCTGAGCAGTTACGGGGCGACCGACCTGCGGTCGCCCAACATCGACAAGTTGGTGTCCGCTGGCATTCGCTTTGATAACTTCTACGCGAATTGCCCGGTGTGTTCGCCGACGCGTGCGTCGCTTTTGACGGGGCGCTATCCTGAACTCGTCGGTGTCCCGGGTGTCATTCGTACTCATGCCGAGAACAGTTGGGGATACCTTGATCCAGATGCGATCATGCTACCGACGTTGCTCAAGCAGGCCGGATATCATACGGCGATCGTCGGCAAGTGGCACCTGGGATTGGATTCGCCAAATCGCCCGAACGAGCGAGGGTTCGATCATTTCTACGGGTATCTGGGCGACATGATGGATGACTACTACAGCCACCGTCGTCATGGCATCAATTACATGCGACGTGAGGAAATCGAAGTTGATCCGCAAGGGCACACGACCGATCTGTTCACAAGTTGGGCCTGCGAGTACGTCGCCGACCGTTCGCAAAAGGATACGCCGTTCTTTTTGTACTTGCCTTACAACGCGCCGCATACGCCAATCCAACCACCGCCAGAGTGGATTGAAAATGTACAGGGACGCGAAGCGGGGATTGCGGATCAACGAGCGAAACTGGTGGCCTTGATCGAGCACATGGACGACGGGATCGGCCGCGTGATGAGAACGCTCGAAGAGACCGGCGTCGCGGAGAACACGCTCGTGATCTTCTCGTCCGATAATGGCGGGCAGCTGAGTGTCGGTGCGAACAACGGTCCGCTTCGCGATGGAAAGCAGAGCATGTACGAGGGCGGAATCAAAGTTCCGTTCTGTGTAGTTTGGCCCGGCAAGATCGCGAAAGGTAGTCGCTCGGATCGAATCGGATTGACGATGGATATTTATCCCATGATTTGCGCAGCGGCGGGGATTACCGTGGAACACAACATCGATGGCCGCTCGATATTGCCCACATGCCTAGGTGAATCTCAACCCGCGGAAGATCGGGATGTCTTTTTCCATCGTCGGGAAGGGGGCGAACAGTACGGAGGATTGACGATCAATGCGATGCGTCGCGGCGATTGGAAGCTGTTGCAGAACAGTCCGTTCGCACCGCTCGAATTGTACAACTTGAATGCCGATCCGCGTGAAGAACACGACTTGTCGAAACGAAACCGGGGCAAGTTTGTCGAGCTATCAGCGGCGCTTCGCGTCCAGATACAGCGCGGCGGCGCGGTCCCTTGGCAGCCCCCCACGCGTCGCGATGTCGAATGACGGGGAGCGGCGAGTTTAGGCCAATGCCTTCTCTAGTTCGCTCTTGATTCCTTGTTCGATCTTGCCGCGAAAGGCAAGTGCGGCGAACGGGAGTTGGCCTTCCAGAACCGCGACCTTGTCCTCGACAGTTAACGCGCCGCTAATCGTGAAGCCAAACGTTTTCAGCGAGAAGTCGAGCTTGTTTTCCTGCCACGAGCCGTCGATCGCACTGACCTGGTCTTTATAACGCTCGCGCACTTTATCGATGAAAGCCGTGAGTTTCTCGGTCGCTTCTTCCTTGCTGTACGTGTGTGGTACTTCCGTGCGAAAGGCTGGCATCGGATGATCCTTCAGGTGAGCTTTAGAAACTGTGGACAAACTAATTCCCGGAGGACGAATTGGGAGG
>JAQBZB010000132.1 GCA_027622275.1 Planctomycetota bacterium
AGCCTCGCCCTGTCGGGGAGTGAGTAGGACAAACGAGCTGAGGGTATGTCAGGTTCTCTGAAGTCAGGAGTTCTGAGCCTGCGGTTCTCGCGAACTTCCAGAGAACCGCAGGCTATCGCCAAGCGGCTGATGAATAATTCGGGTCAGCGGCTTTCCTGTCCGTGATTGCACCCAAGGATGGGCCGTCGATGTGCCTGCCGTAATCACTGCAACCGTAAAATTCTACCTAGACTTCTTGAATTCTCGTTCCTGGGTGGTATGTTGGTTAAGGTTGCCAAACAGGATAACCTTGCGCGTTGGTTACAGTTCACTAGTAATACGAGGGGATCAACTCAGATGAAGCGAACAAGATTAGGGATAGTAGCAGCTGGCGCGGTTTGCACAGCTGCCTTGATGTTCGGTGTCTCGGAAGCAAATGCTGGCTGGGGATCGCACGGATCGAGCGGTGGTTCTTACGGTTCCAGCGGCGGATCATTCGGATCGAGTGGTGGTTCGAGCGGCGGTAGCTCCGGTGGTTACATCAGCTACGGTAGCCGCGGCAGCTGGGGAAGTCACGGCAGCTCGGGCGGGAGTTCCGGTGGCAGCTCAGGAGGAAGTTCCGGAGGCTGGTTCTCGCGATGGCATTGCTATCCCCGAGTTCATCATCAACGCGTTCACGTCTACCACTCGAGCGGTGGTTCCTATGGCAGCCACGGTTCCAGCGGCGGATCGCATGGATCGAGCGGCGGCCAGGTGATCTATTCGTCGCCGGTTCAAAACGGCAAGTACTACTCGGCACCTGTTGAAGAAGGCACAGTCGTTCCTGAAACGCCAGAGCCGCCAGCCGCAACTGAGCAAACCAGCGCGGCCCGCGAAGCCACCCTGACCGTCAACGTCCCGAATGACGCTCGCGTCTACGTGAACGGCGTCAGGACGAAGAGTGTTGGTAGCGAGCGGAGCTATGTTTCGCGCGGCTTGCAAGGTGGTTTCAACTACACCTACGAGGTGCGTGCTGAAGTCGAACGAGACGGCAAGACCGTTGAAGAGACGAAGACTGTCAACCTGCATGCTGGTCGTACAGCTCGCGTTGCGTTTGCCCTTGAGGCAAGTGAAGTTGCACCTTCGACAACTCTCACGCTGCACGTTCCAGCCGACGCCAAGGTTTTCCTGGCCGGGAATGAAACGACCAGCTCGGGTGAAGTTCGTGAGTTCACGACGTCGAAGTTGGCAGCTGGCCAATCGTGGGAGAATTACACGATCCGTGTCGCCTTCGAGCAAGACGGTCAACCTGTCAGCCGTGAGAAGACAATCACGCTGACCGCCGGCGAAAACCAAATCGTCAGCTTCGAGACGGCAGCATCGCTTGTCGCTTCTGTTAACTAACGGAATCGTTACAGCCGATTTGACACGTAAAACCCTCGCGTCGCCTACAAGCGTCGCGAGGGTTTTTGTTTGGCGAGCCGGTTGTTCAAAAGGCAGCGAAAGCTTCGCCGTGGTAATCTGCGCATGCCGATAGCCTAATCGTACCGCCAAACTCTCGCTTGCTGGCCATTTGATCGACGATGATTGACCGGGAACCTAGTCACCCAGATGTCGAATTGCCGTCGAAATCATGGCGAGTCATTATCAGCCTGCTTTTGATCGCCCACCTCGTGGCGATCTTCATGCCCCCATTCATGCTCCAGGCATCTGGCTCGGGTGGTACTTCCCCGATTGGCGAATTGGTGATGAACGCGCTGTTGCCGTACATCGACATGGCGTACCTGAACCACGGATATGCCTTCTTCGCCCCCAATCCCGGTCCTAGCCATCTGGTTCGGGCTCGCATCGAATTCGACGACGGACGCCAGCCGGTTGAAGAGACGTTTCCCGACCTGGACGAGCAGTGGCCTCGCTTGCTGTACCACCGGCATTTCATGCTCAGCGAGCAGCTCAATGCCCAATACCAGCCGCCGCAACTGCCGCCAGAGATCAGCCAAGAACCGGAACTCGCCGAGCGCTGGCAGACCGCGCGTCGCATGTACGAGTTGAAGTGGCGATCGTTCCAGGAACACCTCACGGCCAAGCATGATGCCTCGTACGTGACACTCACACGCGTAGAACATCGCATGATTGACGTCTTCGAAGTTGGAGAACAGAACAAAAAGCTCGACGCGCCGGACACGTTCTACGATCTGCGTGAAGACGGATTCGTTCCGCCAGAGGAACTCATGGGAGGCAATCCATGAATTCACTTCTTCAAGCTGGAAAGAGTTGGTTGTCGGAAATCGTTTCCGGTTGGAACCGCTTTTGGTTCACGCCCAGCGATCCGCACACGCTGGCGCTGTTGCGGATTCTCGCCGGCGCGATGCTGTTCTACACACATCTGGTGTGGTCCAAGAATCTAGTCGCTTTCCTGGGACCACACAGTTGGATTCTGCGGGAAGCCTCGATGGAACTGCATCGAGGGACTCATGCTTGGAGCCACCTATGGTACATCGATTCGCCGGGCGTCCTCTGGGCGCAGCACGTCGTTGTGCTGATCGTCATGGCGATGTTCACCGTGGGGTTGTTCTCGCGAGTCACTTCGGTACTCGCATGCCTGCTCACGATCTCCTACTGCCATCGGCTCGACGGAGCCCTGTTCGGACTCGATCAAGTGAACGCGATGTTGGCGATGTATCTGATGATCGGCCCCTGCGGCGCGGTCTATTCGGTTGATCGGTGGCTTGCGAAACGAAAGGCCGGCGGGCAATTACCACGTCCGGCCGCGACGACCAGCGGCAACCTCGCGATCCGCTTGATCCAGGTCCACATGTGCATCATTTATCTGTTTGGCGGCATCAGCAAGATGCGAGGCGAAATGTGGTGGGATGGCACGGCCGTCTGGTATGCGATCTCGAATCTCGAATATCAATCGCTCGACATCACTTGGCTGGTCCGCTTTCCGTGGTTGATCGCTTTGCTGAGCCACATCACGGTTGTTTGGGAGGCCTCTTACTGTTTTCTCATTTGGCCGCGGGCAACACGCCCGATCATGCTCGGACTGGCGGTTTGCGTTCACGGCGGCATCGCGTTATTTCTGGGAATGATCACGTTCGGCCTCGTGATGATCATCGGCAACGTGGCTTTCCTCTCACCCAGTTTGATCGAGAATGCCATGCATTACTTCCCCCGGCGACCGGCTGCGGCTCTCGCTCCACCTGCCGCTTCGCCAGCGATTCGCCGCCGCAAACGACCGGCTTGAGCATCTGCCGCGAATCAGATCTCGTGAATCCACGACTCGCTTTCGCGAGTATAATGGCGAGTCCAGCAACTTCTTCATTCCAGAGACACCATGAAGGCTCGCTATAAGATCATCGTTGGCTTACTTCTTGTCGGAGGAGCGTGCGCGGCCGCTTACAAACCCGCCGCCGATTATTGGAAGAAACGCAACCAGCCGACCTGGAAACAAGTCGAAACCACGAACGGGACGATCATCGCCGTCGTCAACTCGACGGGGACCGTGAAGCCCGTTCTCTCGGTGCAGATCGGATCGTTCGTCTCGGGGCCGATCAAGGAATTGTTCGTCGACTTCAATCAAGAGGTCGAAAAGGACGAGGTCCTGGCGACGATCGACGATCGGATTTACCAAGCTTCCGTGGCGCGGGACCGAGCCTTCCTGGCCACGAGCAACGCCGAAGTCGACCGTGCCCAGGCCCTGCTTCAGCAAGCGATCAATAACGAAGCAAGAGCGCTCAGCCTGCAGGAAGAAAACGAGGACTTTATCTCCGATCAGGAACTCGATCAGCTGAAGTTCAATCGCGCATCACTGGAAGCTGCGTTGGAAGTGGCCAAGGCGTCGATTGACCAGGCACAGGCGAATCTCGATAACTCGCTGGCCAACCTGGGCTATACCGAGATCCGCTCGCCGGTCAGCGGCATGATCATCGATCGCAAGATCGATCCCGGACAAACGCTCGCCGCACAGTTCCAAACGCCCGAGCTGTTTGTCGTAGCTCCGAACATGCGCGAGAAGATGCACATCTACGCCTCGGTGGATGAAGCCGACATCGGCCTGATTCGCTCGGCCCAAGCGGCGGAACGGACTGTTCACTTTACCGTCGATGCCTATCGCGACGATTTGTTCGAGGGGCAGATCGAAGAGATTCGCTTCAGCTCGACGGAACTCCAAAACGTCGTGACCTATCCCGTCATCGTGGCATCGCCCAATCCGGACTTGAAGCTGCTGCCAGGAATGACGGCCAGCATTTCGTTTCACGTCGACGAGAGCGAGGATGTGATCCGCATTCCGAACGCGGCGCTGCGATTTTATCCTGATGTCAAGCACGTCCGGGAGGAAGATCGAAAACTGCTCGAAGGCAAGGATTGGGAACAGGAAGCCGACGCGGTCGACGATGCGGTGATGTCCGCCGACGAAAGGGCCGAGGCGAGAAAGAAACGGAATATGCGGCACGTATGGGCCGTGGATGGCGAGTTTCTCAAAGCGGTCGAAGTCCAGACGGGCTTGAGCGACAGCAAGTACACGGAACTGGTCGCGGGCGATGTGAAGGAAGGGCAGAAGCTGGTGACTGGCATCGAGCCGAAGAAGGGATTCGGATCGTGATGGCAACCGCATGAACCTCTTGCTCACATTCCGCGTTGCCGTGCGAGCCCTCGCCAAGAACAAGATGCGCGCCGGGCTGACGGTCTTGGGAGTCGTGATCGGCATCGCGGCTGTCACGACGATGGTTTCGATCGGCCAAAGCGCCAGCGGCTTGGTGCAGGGGCAATTCGAGTTGCTCGGCACGAACGTGATTCTCGTCTTTCCCGGCAGCCAGCAGCGTGGCGGCGTTCGGCAAGGCTTGAGCATGACGCTCACCGCGGAAGACAGCGACGCCATCAACGCCGAGTGCCCATCCGTCTTAGCCGCATCGCCTCTGGTCGGTGCCGGCGGGCAGATCATTTACGGCAACTCCAACTGGAGCCCCAAGGAGATGCACGGCGTCGATCCAAATTATCTCACCGTTCGCAATTGGCAGCTGAAGCACGGTGGTTTCTTCACCGATCGCGATGTGAACTCCGCCTCGAAGGTGTGCGTGCTCGGCCATACGGTCGTGAAGCGATTGTTCCAGACGGCGAATCCGCTCGGCGAAACGATTCGCATCCGCAACATCCCATTCGTCGTCATCGGAGTGCTGGGCGAGAAGGGAGCGAACATGGTCGGCGACGATCAGGACGATATCGTGCTGTTGCCTTACACGACCGTCCGGAAGCGGTTATACGGGTCGAACTTCCAAGACGTCCACGCGATTTTCGTCTCGGCACGCTCGATGAAGCTGATGCCGGCCGCCGAAAGCGAAATCAGTCAGTTGCTCTACGAACGGCATCGCATTCCGCCGGGCGAGCCGCCGGACTTCAACGTGCAAAACACCACCGAGATCGCCAACATACTGGGTGTCATTACCGGCACGCTGACCCTGATGTTGGCTTCGATCGCGGGCATCTCGCTGTTGGTCGGTGGCGTCGGCATCATGAATATCATGCTGGTCTCGGTCACCGAGCGGACTCGCGAGATCGGCATCCGCATGGCGGTCGGAGCACGGGGACGCGACATCATGCGACAGTTCCTGGTTGAAGCGGTCCTACTTTCCTGTATCGGCGGTGTGTTCGGGTTTGGGCTCGGCGTCGCAGCCTCGACAGGCGTGACGGTGCTGATTAACACGTTCACGACGGGCACGAAATGGCCGATCATCGTCTCGTTCGAGGCCGCGGTCGTCGCCATTCTCTTCTCGGCGACGGTCGGGATCTTCTTCGGCTACTACCCAGCCCTTCGCGCCAGCCGCCTCGATCCAATCGAGGCGTTGCGATACGAGTAACTCACCAAGGAACGAAGTAAGAATTAAACCGAAATCTTGGTTCGGAACCGCGCGTTGATAATCTCGGAGTCTTGTCCCGAAGGGACAAACTCTCCGATCAAGAGGCCGGATTAATTTCGACTCCGCTCACCAAGTGCAGCCGCACTCGGCCTAATCCCGGTGTTTAATCGCTACGCCAAGACGACGTACAGTTTCCACCGCACCGCTCAGATCGCGAAGCAGTTGCACGATGCCCGAACGGCAGGCCAAAGATTCTGATCGTGGGCGGGCCGGCCATCATGCACACCGGCAGCGCAAGCGAAGAAAATCGCAGCTTGGTGCCGCGCTTGCCCTTCAGGCTTGAATAATCCGGGCTAGTGCGACGGCCACCATGCTTCCAGATCGGTCTTGCAATAGTCGTAGCCGATCTGTCTGGCCTCCGCGATTCCTCCGAAGTCGGCGATTTTGATGTGCTCGACAGGCGGTTGAATGTAGCGATCCGCAATCTTTTGATCGATCAGTCGCTGGCGACCGTAGACACTCCCCAACTCGCCCGCGCGATGCAGGATCGAAACGATGTTCGGCAGTGCAATTGTTTTTGTGAAGGGATTGAACTTTCTCCACAGCAGCCACCAACCGGACGGACTCTGCACGTCGGGAAACTGAACTTTCAGGTCATGTGGCGGTACGACATCGACGGCAATCACCGTCGCACTGCCCAGTCGCTCGCGCATGACATCCATTGGCAAATTGTCCAACAAACAGCCATCGAAGAGCAAATTCTCTTTGTAGACAACTGGGGAGGTGAGCCCCGGCAGAGTTCCGCTGGCGCGCACCGACCACCACAGCGGACCGGTTTCATGCACCACGATCTGTGCTTCCGTGAGATTGCTCGAAACACAGAAATACGGCATCCACAAATCCTCGATCCGCGTCTCGGCACCAAACCAGCTACGCAGCCGTTTGTCAAATCGCTGCCCGCGTGCGATGGAAACCACCGGCGGAGTGACGTCGAATAGCACACCTTTTAATTGAGATTCGACGGTGTTAATCGTGTCTTCAAAACGCTCAGGGTCATACGCATAAGCAGCCGACACGAGACTTCCCATGCTGACGCCGCCGATCATGTCGATGGGAATTCCCAACTCGTGCATCGCGCGAATGCAGCCGACATGGGCAAATCCGCGGGCACCACCGCCGCTCAGCACCAGTCCAACCTCTCGTCCAGAAAGGTATCGCGCCAGCCTTTCGTAGTCGCTCGTTCTTTGCCGGCGGAGATGAAAATGCCGGCCTCGTCCACCCTTGGCCAGCAAGTCTCGAGCGAGATCCAGTTTCTCCAGCCAACGGATTGTTCCTTGCGGCCGTTCTACATCGCCGTGAAGCAATACCAAGGCATGGCGTCGCTCCGCATGTTTCGCTTCCTGTAACTGCACTTCGGCGGCAACGGCCGTCGTGGCGGGCTGACTTTCCGCGTCAGCCACGTACATGATCTCGTCGGCGTTGCGAATGCACCGGCTCGTCCAATTCGTCACCGTCGTATCAGCTTGGAGCAAGATGACCGCATACTTCTTCTCTTGCTCGCTCATCCACGACCGCAAACGCAGATCATCTGGTCGGCGTTCGCCCGCTTGCGAGATCCCTGGCAGACCAAGACGGCGATCAACCTCCTCGCTGGTCAGCAACAGACACGACTCCATGCCGCCCGTTGGGTCAGCACGCACCGTGTGTAGCGCGGCGTACAATTGTCCAGCGAAGTCACCAAGCGGCACGCCTTCGCTGGCGGGGGCGAGCAGAATGTTGGAACTCAGGTTCTTCACCCGAGTCCGCCGATTCGCCCGTTGCAGACGAGTGATCAACAAACGCGTCATGCGCCGCATCAACTCCGGGTAGCGCTTCGTGAATTCCTCGAACTCTTCGCGCGAGAACTCCAGCAGCTCCGAGTCCCGCGAAGCAATGATCGTTGCCGATCGCGGCTCGCCCGTGACGACCCCCATTTCACCGACCGTTTCACCTTGAGCCATCTCGCTGACGTTACGCGACCCGCCAGTCTCGCCCTTGATCAACACCTGCATGCGGCCGCTGATGATGATATAGAAACTGTCCGACGGCTCACTTTGGTAGCACAGCAAGTCGCCTCGACGCAGGCTGCGCCAGGTCATCTTGCCTTCCAAGTCGCGCAACATTTCGTCGTCCAGTTCGCCGAACAGCTTCGGCAGAACATCGACCATCTGATCTCGATAGAGGCGGGGCATGATCGTTTTGGCAAGCGCGTCAACGACGTTTTGATCCTTGGCCAAGAACGTGTCGAATGCCTCTTTCGGGAACTTGACGAGACCGCTCGGCTTCACGGCACTGACCGTCGCGCTGCGGACTCCGCCCGTCAAAATCTGCATTTCGCCGATCGTGGAACCAGGACCAATTTCCGCGAGCACCAGCCGGTCGTTGTCTGGATTTCCGTCCTGATCTTCCTGATCCTTCGTAACTTCCAGCAATCCGCTCGTCACGAAATAGAAAGCGTCGACGGTGTCCCCTTCGCGAAACAGAATTTCGCCTTCCGCAAGGGCCACCCAACTCAACTCGTCTTGCAACTCGTCCAAGTACGAACGATCGATCGAACTTAGCAGCGGATCATCCGCAATCAGACGAACGAGTTCTTGGGGCGAGGGTGTGTTGTCCGGTGGAGGCATGTTTCAAGTCACGGCTGAGAAGATAAACCCAATTTGCGAGATGTTAGTGACGGCTCGTAGCTGGAAAGATTACTATTGATACCTCAAACGAACGACGATTGAAATGGACACCCGTTGTTGTCCGTCGCGTTTCGTTCTGCTCCAATGACGACGATCGTTTCACGCCCACTGGCATTCGCGGGGCGATTCTAGCAGATTCGAGAATAGCGATGGGGACTGTCTCAACCGAGGCTTGGGTGTTGCACGGCGCGACGCGTCCGCGCGAACAGGCCCAGCTTATCAGGGAGACCTACACCTTCCCGGACATCACGCCGAATGAAGTTCTCGTGAAGCCGCTTTACGGGTGTCTGGAAGCAAACATGCTCCATGCTTGCCAGCGCGCCCCGGTCGACATCTGCCGCGAACGGAATGAAGACACGGTCGTGGTCGGCAACGCCGGTGTTGTTGTTATCGAGCGCGTGGGGTCGGCGGTCACTCGCGTACACGAAGGCGAAACCTGCATCGTCTTTGGCAACGGCGTCTGGGATGAGCAGGGTTATCCGATCAAGATCATGGGCTATGACGCACCGGGCACGATGGGAGTGCTGGCCAAATCCATGAAGCTGCACGAGCAGCAGTTGATCCGCATTCCGGCAGGGACGTCCCACTCGCTTCAGCAATGGGCGGCCTTCTCGTTGCGATACATCTCGGCGTGGGCGAACTGGCGGGTTGCTTACGAGTGTTGGCAATCGCAAATGCGGGGAGTGCCGCCGGAGCAGACGATCGTTTGCGCGTGGGGAGGCGGCGTGAGTTTTGCGCAGCTTGCGTTGGCCAGCCGCCTTGGTTGCCGAACGATGATGGTCTGTTCGAACCCGGAGCGGATGAAGCTGCTGCGGCAGGCGGGGATCGAGTCGATCGATCGCACTCAGTTTGGCGGCGATGATTTCGAAACGGAGTTTCTGGAGGCCATCGCACAGCGGACCGATGGCAAGGGCGTTTCGATCTTTATCGATAACATCGGTACGCCCGTCCATCAGATCACGTTGAAGGCACTCGCCCGCCAAGGTGTCGTGACCACCTGCGGCTGGAAACTCGGCATGCGAACCCACGTTGCCCGCGCGATCGAATGCCTGAACCGTCATATCCACGTGCATACACACTACGCACGGTACGAGGAAGGACTCGACGCGGTCCGGTTTGCGGAAGAGCAAGCGTGGATGCCGCCGCCCGCAGATGAGGTCTGGACTTGGGACGAAATCCCCGCGATGTTTCGCGAGTACGCGGAGGGTCGCATCACATCCTACTTCCCAATCTTCGCGATCAATGCTTGACGGAAGGTCGAGGTCCACGAATGCACGAAGGCCGCCAACACGCTCGCATCCGTTCTATCGGAATTCACATGCCGAGCACGCGCGTATCGAACTACGAGAAAGCGGCCAAGGTTGGCTTCGAGCGGGAGTTTCTTGAAAACAAACTGGGTGTCGTCGCGCGTTCGGTGATGGAGCCGGGTGAAACAACGAGCGACCTTGCGGTCCGGGCCTTCAACGACCTGGCGGAGCGAACCGAAGTGCCGCGGGACGAGATTCAATTGCTCGTCGTCGTGACGCAGCATCCCGATTTCAAGGTCCCCCACACCGCCGCGATCGTCCACAATCGGCTCGAACTCGCCAAGCATTGCATGACGTTCGATGTCTCACAAGGCTGTGCTGGTTACACGCACGCGGTGACGATCGTCACGGGAGTGATGGACGCCGCCAACTTGAACCACGGCGTGCTCATCACCAGCGACCCTTACTCCGACAAAGTCGCCGATGACGACAGGGATGTGTCTTTGCTGTTCGGCGACGCCGCCACGGCGACGTATTTCTCGCGCAGCGGTCCAGGGTATCGGCTGATCGACTCGAATTTCGGCACGCTGCCGGACAGTTATCGCTGTCTGATGTTCCGCGACCGGTTGGAGATGGACGGCGCGGCCGTCTTTAAGCACGCCGTGCAAGAGGCTCCGCCGAGCATGAAGGAATTGCTCGCGCGCAACCAACTGAATGTCGACGATATCAATTTGTTCCTGCTTCACCAGGGCTCGAAGTATCTTGTGGAATACGTCAGCCGGAAAATGCGGGTGCCGCCGGAAAGGGCACCCTTTGAAGCGAGCCATTACGGAAATACCGTTTCCTCCTCGATCCCACTCATGCTACAAAAGCACATCGACGACGCTGAGTTGGAGCGAATCGTGCTCAGTGGATTCGGAGTCGGATTCACATGGGGTAACAACTTACTGCAACTATCAAAGGGTTGAAGCATGGCCACGGTGGAAGAGATCGTCCGCTTGATGAAAGACGCCGGCATTGCCCGCGGCAAAGCCGATTCGCTGGCTGCCGACCAGTCGCTCGACGAGCAAGGGCTCGACTCGTACGACCGCATGTCGTTGCTCACCGAATTGGAGGAACACTTCAAAGTCGAATTGCCCAACCAAGTGGCGAGCCAACTCAAGACGCTCAACGATATCGTGAACCATCTGAACTCGGGCCGCTGAGTTTCAACTTCCTTTCAGGATCCCAATCATGTCAACAGCTCCCTTTGCCGGTTCGTGGAAACTGATCAGTTCCGAGATGCGAACATCGACGGGCGAGGTGCTCTATCCGCTCGGTGAAGACTGCGTGGGACGGATCATCTTTGACGCCGATGGCAACTTCGCGGCTCAACTGATGCGGCCGGGACGTCCGGAGTTTGCCAGCGGCGACATCGTCCGCGGTACGGACGAAGAGATTCGCGCCGCGTATCAGGGCTACGTTGCGTTCTGGTCGAAGATCAATGTCGACGAAGCAAAGAAGGAACTCACCTACGAAGTGGAGGGGAGCTTATTCCCCAATTGGATTGGGCACAGCAACCTGCGGCATTATGAATTCGAAGGCGACCGGTTGATTTTCAAGATCCCTCCGTTTGTGATGGCCGAGAAGGAGATCACCGGCGTGTTGGTCTGGGAACGGGTCAGCTAAGGCGGATTATTCATCAGCCGCTTGGCGATAGCCTGCGGTTCTCGTGAACTTCGAGGGAACCGCACGCTATCGCGTAGCGGCTGATTTGCGCGGAGGTTTATTCTGCCGTGAGGCCGGGTGCTTGCTTTGGCTCGCCTCCGCCCTTTGCAGGCAGTCACGCAACTCGTCGACGACGACACTGGCGCCGGGGCCGCGCAACATGCCGTAATGGGTTCCTGGAATCCAATGCTCCTCGATCCCCTGCTTCGCAATGTGCCGCCAGAACCATCCGATCGGCTTCATGCTCACGAGGGAAGTTTGCGAGAGACGCGCGCGGAAGTGCGTGATCCGCCCCGGATAGGGAGCCACGCGATGCTCGCGAGTCACGGACGTGTGTGTGCGAAGTCCCTCGTCAAGCACCGTGTGGAACAAACGGCGAGCGAACTTGGAACGAAAGCGTCGCACCACGTGAATCAACCGCGTGGCGACGGAGATGCGATAGTTCACCGCGTAAAACCAATCCAGCCAAAAGGGGACATGCGACGGCGGATCAAAGATCACCAACAAGCCAACTTCGTTTCCCTGCCGCACCAACTCACGGGCCAGTTCGACCACGATGATCCCGCCCGCCGAGTAACCGCTCAGGAAATAGGGACCGTCCGGCTGGACCTTCTTGATTTCCGAGATGTAAGCCGATACCAGCCGGTAGATCGACATCTGCCGAAACGTTTTGACTCGTTTCGCACTCGCGGGCTGCAATCCGTACACCGGCTGTTCCAGGCCGATCGCGTGCGCGATGTCGTGAAACGCGAACAAGTCGCCATAGCCCGCCGGTATGAAAAACAGCGGCGTCTTAGTCCCCTTCGGCTGTAACGGCACGAGATGTGCGCGTTGCGCATTGACCTCAAGGTTCCGAAGCTCCGCGCCGGACGCGGCTTGGAAGGCATCTTCTTGCGTCTGATCTTCGCGAACGTACTGCGCAATCTCCTGAATGGAACGCCGCATTTGGAGAGAATTCAAGGAGAGTTCACGTCCTAGCGTTTGCCCCAGCTGCGCCCGCAACTCGGTTGCCATGAGTGAATCCAGCCCCAACTCGGCGAGCGGCTGCGTCAACTCGATCTCCTCGGGCTTCAACCGCATGACGCGCGCCGCATGGTTGAGAACCAAGACCGATAACTCCTCTTGATCGAAGACGTCGATCAGCGAGTCGCCGAGCGTGCCGCGCTTCCAGACGGTGCCTTTCGACGGAACCTCGCTGCTCATGTGAGCGGCGTCGTTCGCGCCGGTCTTTCGGTCGCGATCCGCGCCGCGCGCGGACGCGATCGGGCGAGGCAACGCCGAGTTTCTCGTTTGTGCCAGATAGAGCGTGTTGTTGGAATCATCCTTGGACTCCGCGTCGTTCAAGCAGGCGACGTCTTCGAATCCCGCTTCTTGCAGCACCTTCGCCCACCGATCGCGCCGCATCAGCGGATAGTCGGGACGAAGATCGGTATCCTCGAAGTTCCACCAGCCGTCGATCAACGTGAAGATCGCGTCGCCCCACAGCGGCGGATTGGCTGCTTCTAGCAACATGAGCCAGCCGCCGGGTTTCAACACTTCTCGCACATGCCGCAGGGTGTCGTGCAAACGGGGTGTTGCATGAAGTACGTTGGCGGCCACGACCAAATCGAACGACCCGGATTCAAAACCTTGTTCCCGAAGCGGCTTGCCGATATCGAGAAGTTCGGTTTGGAGGAACGGATATTCGCTGAATCGTTCGTACGCGGCGTGGAGGAACAACGGCGAGACGTCCGTGAACACGTAATCACATCGTTCCGCGGGCAGATGCGGCAGCAGAAAGGCCGTCAAACCGCCCGTCCCCGCGCCAACTTCCAACACTCGCAACGAAACTCCCGCCGGCATCCGGGACACGGCTTCGCGGAGCATCTCGCCGGCCATCTCGTTGTACTTCGCGAGCAGGCGCGAGCGGCTGTAGAAGGCGCTGGCTTGATCGGTGGCACCGCCAGGGAACAAGACCGACAGCGGCTCGAGTTTCCCTTGCCAGATGGAAGCCAGTGCCGAACCCGCGCGACGCATCAAATCACACTCGGGATAATCCGCCTCTTGCTGCAGGGTGTCCAACATCGCTTTGGCAACTCCCGCCGGTCTGGCCATCACAACACGGAATTGACCACCAGCGTGTTGCAGCAAACCACGCTCGACGAGACGCTTGAGTACGCGAGTTACTTTGGGCCGATTCGGTTCAGGAAGACGCAGAAGCACTTCCGCTTCTGAAAACTCCGCGCCGGCGTGCCACGCGAAACCAAGTTGTTCGAGCGCTTCGATAACGAACAGTATGGCGGCTTCGTCCAACCGTGGAGTCAGAGCGCGTGATTCATCTTCGAGCCCGGTTCGTAAGTGGTCGAGCGTGGCGGCGACCGCGGCTGGTGACGGCAGATGCGACTTCTCACCTTCATGACCGTTGCTGGATGGTGCGTGATCATACGGCCGGATCGGATAGGAAAGCCGTTGAAAGGGATAGGTCGGCAACGCTACCCGCTCGCAATTGCGACTCTGGTGGAAGCACTGCCAATCGATATCGGCTCCCGAGACGTACAGGCTGCCAAGGCTATACAGCATCGTCTCCCAACTGCCGCGGCCTTTCGTCAAAGACGGCAACCATCGGTGTCGTGGACGCAGCCCTTTCACGCAGGCCATGCCCATCGCCAGCAAGTTCGGATTCGGACCGATCTCGACAAAGGTTCCACAACCGGCCGCGGCCAGTGCCTTCATCCCGTCCGCGAAACGAACCGGCACGCGCGCGTGGCGCACCCAGTACGAGCCGCCAGCGACTTCGTCGCCGGCAAGCCCTCCCGACACGTTCGAGATCATGTCGATGCGGGGCACAGCATAGTGGAACTTCTCGGCCAATTCGCCAAAGGCGTCGAGCATCGGGTCGATCACGGCCGAATGCCCGGCATTGGATGTGTTGAGTATTTCGACGTCGATTCCATCCGCCGCCAGCTTGTCGAGCACTTGCTGAACCGCTTCACGCGGGCCCGAGATCACGATGGTTTCAGGGCCGTTGACCGATGCGATCGAGACCTGGTCGCGGTAGGGCTCAATGGCGTCCTGGACGCGACTTTCATCCGCCATGACGACGGCCATAATGCCGGTGCGCGGCAGACTGTCCATCAGTCGAGCGCGAGTTGCGACCAATTCGAGTCCGCTCTCAAGATCGAACACTCCCGCGGCGCATGCGGCGGAATACTCGCCTAAACTGTGCCCCATGACGGCGTCCGGCCGCACTCCCCACGACTTCCACAACTCGACGAGCGCGTACTGTAGCGAGAACAAGGCGGGTTGTGTGTAGATGGTCTGATCGAGCAGGCTGCCCGTTGATGATTCGCCGTATAGGAGTTCAGCCAGGGGCACATCGACGTAAGCTCGTAGCGCGTCGCCGCAACGATCGATCGCGGCGCGGAAAACCGGCTGCGAGTCGTACAATTCCCGTCCCATGCCAACGTATTGCGTACCTTGTCCGGTGAACAGAAAGCCCACGCGGTTCGATGCATCCTGCACGTGTGCCCGGCCATTTCCAAGAACGACTTGCGACGTGTCTTCACAGGACGCGTAGGCTCGCAGCTTGGCGAGCAACTCGTCACGAGAAGCGGCAATGACCATGAGCCGATGCTTGGCGTGGTCGCGAGCCGTGGCGGCCGTGAAGCAGATGTCTTCGATCCGCTGGTTGAGATGTGCGGTCAAGTGCCCGGCATATCTCTCCGCCAACACCTTCAAGGCGTCAAGGCTGTGGGCGGAAAGCGGGAGGCAATGCAACGAGGTCTGCGCTCTTTTCGAATCCGGCGTCGTGATCGTTCGGGTCGCCTCCGCTTCCACGATCACATGAGCATTCGTCCCGCTGAAGCCGAAGGCACTGACCGCGGCCAATCGGCGTGAAGCCGAGCGCGGCCAGGGCAGCAGATGCAGCGGCACTTTCAAGGGCGTTCTGTCCCATTCGACGTGCGGGTTCAGCGTCGCAACATGCAGCTGTGGCGGGATCTCGCCATGCTGAAGCATCAACACGACCTTCAGCAACCCCGCGATGCCGGCGGCTGCTTCGAGATGCCCGATGTTCGATTTGGCGGCTCCGACGTAAAGCGCGTCGGCAAGCGGCCGGTGCTCGCCGTAGACGGCGTTCAGGGCGTTTAGTTCGATCGGGTCGCCGAGTTCCGTCCCGGTGCCGTGGGCTTCGACGTAAGTGACTTCGCGGCCCGTGAGCCCAGCCTTGAGCAGGGCCTTGCGCATCAGTTGTTCCTGTGCCTGCCCGTTGGGCGCGGTGAGACCATTGCTCGCTCCGTCATGGTTCACCGCGGCGCTGCGGATTTGCGCGAGTATCGTGTCGCCGTCGCGAACGGCGTCCGACATCCGCTTCAGCACCACCATGCCGCAGCCTTCGCCGCGGACGTAGCCATCTGCCGCGGCATCGAACGTCTTGCCGCGGCCATCGGGCGCGAGCGCCGTCAACTTGCAGAGCGCGACCATCGTTGCCGGCGACAACATCAGACTGACTCCGCCCGCCAGCGCGAGGTCACATTCACCAGTTTGCAGCGACTCGCACGCTTGATAGACCGACACGAGCGACGACGAACACGCCGTGTCGAGCTGGACCACCGGACCATGCAGATCAAGCACATACGCGATGCGGCCGGCCGCGATACTGCGAGCGGAGCCCAGCGTGCTGTAAGGATTGATATCAGCCAGGTGGTTGCCGTTGTGAAGCTGCGTCGCGTCGTCCCAGGACATCCCGACAAAGACGCCGGTGTCGCTGCCTCTCAGTTTCGAAGCCGCGATCCCGGCCCGCTCCAACGATTCCCAGACGACTTCCAGCAGCAATCGCTGTTGCGGGTCGAGTTCTTCCGCTTCGCGAGGCGTGATGCCGAACAAGTTCGAATCGAACTTGTCGACGTCGCGGATAAAGCAGCCGTGGCGGGCATAGATCTTGCCGGGCGCGTTGGGATCGGGATCGTAGTAGTCGTCGATGTTCCAGCGCTCGCGCGGGATTTCGCTGACCGCATCAGCACCGTCACGAAGCAGTTGCCAGTACGCCTCCGGAGAATCGACGCCGCCGGGAAAGCGGCAAGCCATGCCAACGATCGCGATCGTATCCGCGGGACGGTGCTGCTTGCGGGCGAGTTCGTTGTGCGATGTCCCGGAGGACCGAGCATGATCGACGCTCGGGCTGAGATGTTCGGCCAGAGCGTCGATCGTGGGAAAGCTCCAGAAGACGGTGGGGTCCACGCGCCGCTGCAGCCATTGTTCCAAGTCGTCCGCCAAGCCAGCGGCGCGCAGCGAATCGAGCCCCACGTCGGCGAACTTGCTCGAACGGTCCGGCAGTTTACCATCCGCGCCGCACCTTTCCGCGATCCAATTCGCAATCCAACGGCTGATGGAATCGGAGGTTGGCCGCGACGATCGCGGCTCGCTCGGCGTGCCGCCTTCGGGAACAGCGATCGCCGTTGGTTCGGTACTCTCGTCGAGTCTCCACTCCGCGGCAACATCGAGCGTGCCGTCGAGAAAGCCTGACTTCATGACTTGCCGCTGAATCTTGCCGCTGGTCGTCTTGTGCGCTCCGCCAGACTTCAGCAATGCGACCGCATAGACGCGCAGTTCGTGTTCATCGAAGACTGCGGCGCGGATTGCCGCCAGGACTTGTTCCGAGTCGAGGTCTCGCAGGTGCTTTCCTTGCACCTCCTGGACGACGACCAGCTCTTCCTCGCGGTCTACCTCGACTGAGAACGCGGCTCCGTGGCCGGGACGGAGGGCGGGATGACTGCTCTCGACGGTCAGTTCGATGTCTTGAGGATAATGGTTGAGCCCGCGGATGATGATCAGATCCTTTTCGCGGCCCGTCACGTACAGTTGCCCGTCACGCATGGCTCCGAGATCGCCGGTCCGCAGGAATGGCCCTTCCCCCGTATCCGCCAACCGGGCGCGAAACGTCTCCTCCGAATCCTCGGTCCGATTCCAATAGCCCTCGGCGACGGACGGTCCGGCAACCCAGATCTCGCCGACCTCGCCCTCCTTGCACCTCACACGCGATTCGGGATTCACGATCTCGACGCGGGTTTGTTCGAGTGCCCGACCGCAACTGACGACGCTGCGCGTTCGCTCGCCGTCACCTTCACACAGCACGCCCCGCTCGTACGAATCGAGTTCCGCTTTAAGCAGCGTCGGCCCTTCACCCGGCGGCGTATGCGTGACGATCAACGTTGCTTCGGCCAACCCGTAAGCCGGCGCGAGCGCCTCCCAGCGCAACCCACTCATCTTGAACGCCTCGTAAAACGCATGCAGCGTCTCGGGGCGAACGGGTTCCGCCGCGTTGGCGGCGGAGACCCAACTGCTTAGATCAATTGTCGAGCGCTGTTCGTCCGTGATCTTTCGAACGCACAGGTCATAGGCGAAGTTGGGAGCCTGGCTGTGGGTAACGCGGTAACGCGAGATGGCTTCGAGCCAGCGAATCGGCCGCTTGATGAAAGCGAGCGGCGACATGAAGTAGCACGGGATGCCAACCAGCAGAGGCTGAAGCAAGCCTTCGATCAACCCATAGTCGTGATGATAGGGCATCCAAGTCGCCGCGATGCTGTTGGAGTCGTATCGCGCACCGCCCGCCAGAGCCCGGCACTGTTGCAGCACATTGGCATGGCTGACCATCACACCCTTTGGCGCCGACGTGGAGCCGGACGTGTATTGCAGGAAGGCAATGTCTTCGGGCGACGGCCGCCACTGGTCGCGCTGAGCTGGATTTGGCGGTTGATTCTCCGAGACCTGTTCAGTGTCGATCCAACGGACTTGGCGGAACTCTTGAATCTTCTCGAAGTGACTTCGCAGGGCGGCGTGGATGTCGCTCGTGGTCAAGACAAGAGTCGCCCGCGCATCGCGAATCACCGATTCAAGCCGGGGCAAAGCCCGCTTGATTCTTGCTCCGTCGGGCGGCGGCAGCGGAATCGCAATGACGCCCGCCTGCAGGCAGCCGAAAAAGGCCAGCAAGAACTCGTGTCCGGGCGGATACAGCAAGAGAGCCCGATCAAAGCGTTGCGCTGAACCGAGCAATCGTTCGCTGATCGCTTGGGCTTTTTGGAAAAGCTGCTCGTAGGTCAGGCGAGCGCCTTCCGCTTGTCCGTCGACAAGAAACAGGTAGGCCAAGTCGTGCGGACGCTGCTCGGCGCGGCAACGCAACAGATCGGCCAGCGAACTGAAACCGTTGTCGTTCGGAGTGTCAGAGGGTTGCCGGTCGATCATGATTGCCCCATCTCAGATGCCGCCGCCGGATCGACGTTGCGCCGTGAACATCCCGTCAAGCGGAACCGTTTCGCGAGTCGGGATCTCGAACGGTTGTCGATCGAGGCGGCGGATGGCGACCGACATGACGTGATCGGGCGTCGGACGAACGCACAAGAACTGCCAGGCGTCCGGCGTCGAGTGCGCGTCGGAGAAGAATCCGATCCGCCACACACCGTTGTCGTCACAGGCGAAACTAAAGTCGTTCATGGGGATCGAGAGCCCTCTGCCGCAAGCTTTCAAATACGCTTCCTTCAGCGTCCAGTATTCAAGAAATCGCGTCTGCCTCGCGCAGCCCGACAAGCCGGCCAAGTCTCGTGATTCGAAACGTGAGAAATAGCGATTGCCAATCGACATGGCGTCGACTTCGCGATTCAGCGTCTCGACGTCAACGCCAACATCAACGTCTTCAGCAATGATGCAGGCCGCGAGGCCAGGCGTATGGGACAGGCTGAAACGCAATTGAGATTCCGGATCTGGACCGTGGAGAATCTCCGGCCGCTCGCCGTCCTGACGGCTGAACCGCCACTCTTGCGGAGCAACATCGGCATAGCGCGACAGCGAGGTCCGCAGCAACGCATGCGCGACGAGATACAGATGCTGATCGGCAGGAAACCGGAAAGATGCGTAGCGTCGTCGCTCGTTGTCGTCGAGGAGTTCTTGGTAGTCGAGCAGCACCTCGGGCCGGTTCACGGTGTCCGTGGCCGTAAACCAGACCGGCGCAGTCGCCTTGCCGATTGCTCGGCATGAAGTCAGGTTGACGCTCTTCTTCATAATCTCGCCCTGAACCCGTGATTCCTCGGTTGACATGGAACTCCCGCGGCAAGGCACCGCGAGACGACCGCTTACGCCCGAGCAACTGCCCCCAGCCGCGGCTCGACTACGCCTGTTCAACATTCTCGATTTCCGCAATCAGCGATTTCGCTTCGGCGACTTGCCGCTCGGCATCGGGCCAGCCGAACCGAAGGCCCGCTTCACCGCGCGCCAGCATCGTCCTTGCGTGGTCGTACAGAGCTTCGTGGTCCGTTGCGACCTGCAGGCTCTCGTCGAACAGCCGGCGTGCGACGTCCTCTTTACCCTCCATCGCGGCCACGATGCCGGCTTCGCGAAGGGCATGTGGACGGCAGGCACGATAGCTCTTCGTGATGTTCAGCGCTTTGCGAACGGCTTTCTTTGCCTTACGAATCGCGCGGCTGCGCGCGGCACCTGCCGGTTCCCTTTCGGCGACGATGCGGCAGGCGGTCGCTTTCCAGGTGACGGCTGCGAACAAGCAGCAGTCGCGAAACTCGCGCCGGTTGGCTTCATCGAGCATCTTCTGCAGCATGTCCGCCGCCTGCTGTGGCTTGTCTTCCGTGAGAAGCAACTCGAGGCCGCGTGTAAAGTACGTGGAAGTGATGGCCAGCGGATCGAAGCGTTCTCGTTCCATCTCCGTTTTGATCGCGCCTGGTGGAATTGTGTGGGGCGCTGCCGGAATCCAGAACAGCAGCGCGATGCAGGCCGCCGAGTAGTCACCGGTTTCGATGCCGATCTCGTACGCTTTCTTGGCTTCGCGATACGCACCTTTGAGGTCGCCCGCGTGATACATGGGCACCGATCTGATCATGCGGGCCATGTTCGCTTCCCAAATATCACCGGCCTGCTCCAGCAAACGAACTGCTTCGGCACCCGTTTCGATGCCCTCCTTGAAAGTTGCCAGCACGATACAGGAAAACGTGTGAAAGCTGCGAGCCTTGCCTTGTCCCCACAGGTCGCCTTTGTCCACGGAGATGTCGTATGCCTGCTTGGCGTAGTTGATTCCGCGTTTGGCCAGCGGCAGCCCCGTCATCGCAATCGCGTGAAAGGCGTAGGTCTTTCCCAACTCCGGCGAATGCGGATAGCGTTCCGCCAGGTTCATCTGACGCAAATGCGACCAGAGTACGAACTTCATCCCACGTGTGAACCAATAGGTAATGGTGAGTTGATCGTAGACTCGGGCACGGAACAGATCCAATTGTCCTTGCTCGGAGTTGGGATCGTCGCGTCCGACGTATCTCGCCGGGAATTTCGTGTGCAGAACCTGGCGGCTCGCTTCTTTGACAAGTCGCGGAACGACCGTCAGCTTGTTCGGAGGCCGCTCGCCAAGCGCCGTGATTGATTTTTCAAGATAGTCACGTGCGTCCCCCATGTCGCCCATTTTGAAGGCTGCAACACCGAGCTTCCAATCGATCCTAGCGAGCACGAGACTTCCTTGTGCCAGCAAACGGGCCGCCTCGAACTGCTCGTTCGCCTCACCGTACTTTCCACGGAGCACGAGCACATCGCCCAGCCCTTCATGCACACGGAACCGGATCGCGGTCGAGAGTTGGCCGGCTCCTCGCAAGGCGATCCGGAACTGTTGCTCGGCAACTTCCTGGGCGTCTTGCTTGCGAGCTTGCTCGGCGGCACACAACGCAAAGGGACAGGCCCGGTCATGCTTTCCCGCCGCATCGAAGAAATACGCCAGGTCGAAGACGCGTTGCCACTGCTGCTTTTGCAACTCGTAAGTCTCTTCCGGCGCTTCGAACTCCGGCGTCTTGTCGATGTGCGCGCGAAGATCTGCGACTTTGATGCCGCTGACTTTTTCGATCGTCAGTGCCAGATTGAGACTGTGCGCTTGAACGGTTGGTCTGTCGAGATGATCGACGACCGACTCGCGGATGCGATCGTGATAGGTCTCGACGATGGTGTCTTCGTCATCCGATTCCGTCGTGCGGACAAAATTGCGGGTCCGCAACTGAGCGAGGAAACTCTGTCCCTTTTCCAAGCCGTCGATGGCTTGATAAGCCTCCAGCGCGGGAATCGGACGGCCGGTGACGGCCACCAACTCCAGCAGTCGTCGAGTCTCTGCGGGCAGGCGATTGACACGAGTCCAGATCACTTCGTCCAGTTCCAGCGATTGATCCGCGATCTCTGGCGTGTCCTGGACGTGTTGGGCGAGTTCCCACACAAAGAACGGCCAACCTCGCGATTCGCGAGCAATCTTGCCGGCCAACACATGTGCTTCTTTGTCGTCACGACCCAAGAGCATCAAGGCCAGTCGCTGGGCATCTTCCTCTTGAAGCGAATCGACTGCGATCTCTTCGCGGTGGGGACGGTGCTGGCCCGTCGTGTAAGCCTTGTCCAGGGCCTTTAAACAGTGGCTCGTGTCCCGGTTCTCCGTACGATACGAGCCCAGCACCAACACTCGCGGGGCTTCAGGAGGCCGCACCAAATCAGCCAACAAATCAGCGCTATCTTCGTCGCCCCATTGCAAGTCGTCGATGTACAGTACGATCGGCTTGCGTTGGCCGAGACGCTTGAGCAGTTCCCGCAGTGCGTTCATCGCGCGCTGCCTCAATTCCTGCTGATCGACGTTCTCGATCGAAGGACGACCCGGGTCGGACGCGCCGGGGATTTGGCCGAGCACGGGAAACAGACGAACGAGCGGCAAGAGATCGTCCGGCGTGGCGGCCCGCACCTCCGGCTCCGGAAGCCCCGTCAGGTGGTCCGCCAGCGAATCGATCAAGCTGTCCAACGCCTTGAAGGGGACGGATTCTTGCTCGTAACAGCGGCCCGATAGCACGACGGCCTGGTCCTCGCCTCGAATGCCTTCGAGAAACTTTTGGATCAGAACGCTCTTGCCCATTCCCGACTTGCCGTGGACAAAGATCGTCTTCGCCGTTCCCCCTTTCACCTGTCTGAAGGAAGTCCGCAAGCCTTGCAGATGACCTTCACGTCCGACAAGTTCGAACGTCTGGCCGCTCCCTACGCGGGCGGTCGTATGCAGCGATTCGATCAGCGCTTCGGCTCCGATCCAGCGCAGGACGTCCGTGGCAGTGGGACGTTTCGCTTGATCTTTGTCAAGCAACGCGACGCAGAGGTCATTCAGGTCGCCAGGAACGGTAGGTTCCAATTCCCGAGGCTCCTTGGGTGTGTCTGTCTGTTTCTTAAAGATGACCTGCAATGGCTTTCCCACGATCGGAAAGTACCCCGTCAGCACTTCATACAGCATCACGCCCACGGCATACCAATCGCTGGCGGGGGAGAGCGGGTTGCAGGCCGCTTGCTCGGGTGCCATGTATTCTGGAGTTCCCTGGATACCGATGGGCCGCTCCGCCGAACCTTCTTCGAACTGGGAAGCAAGGCCGAAGTCAACCAGAACAACGCGCCCTTCGGTGGTGACCAGGACGTTCGAAGGCTTGATGTCGCGATGCAACATGCCGGCTTGATGCAACGTGTTCAAGCCCAACACAAGTTGCTTCAGGCCCTCGTAAAGCCGCTCCTTGATCGGGGCCGTCAAACGCGGCTGGCCATCGGCAACGGTGCCCACTAAGATCTGACCCCTCTTACGCTGACGTGCTTCGAAGCCCGACAAAACGTACTCGGTAAAGTCAACGGCTTCGAGGATTTCCATCGAGAAACACCATGTCTCGCCGTCCGACAGCAGATCGTACAGAGCCGCCAGGTTCGGGTGCGCGATGTCGGCGAGAGAACGAAACTCCTGCTTGAAACGCTGCAGCTCAACCGGGCTGATGTGGAGCAACGTCTTGAGCGCGACATCTCGATTGCGCTTCTCGTGCCTGGCGCGATAGACCACTCCCATGCCGCCGCGTCCCAACTCGCTCACCACTTTATAGCCAGGCAGGTTTGGTGGCTTAAACTCCGACTCAACTGCCGGAGCTGGAGGGGCGGGTGGCTTCTGTTCGCTGGACTTGTCCTCGACGACGGGCGGCGATTTGGAATCCAGCGTCTGCAGCAGTCCTGTTGGCGAGGCCATCCGGTCGCCTGCCGTCGGGACATTCGAAGCGTCGATCGTAGCCGATACAACTCTCGGTTCGTCGACTGAGTCGATGTCTAGCGGCGGACGGTCCAAGTTTACGGTCTCGCCAATCGCCATCGTTTTGGCAACGTTGCGTGACTCGTCTGGATCCTCCGGCTCGCCGGTTTTCCCAACGAGGTTCAGCGTCTTGTCGAACGACACCGTTTGCGCAAGGCCCTCGCTCGCGACGTCGTTGGCAGCCGCAGGAGGCCCTTCAAGATTTAGCGTCTTGTCGAACGCAACCGTGTGCCTGCCAGCCGCCTCGCGCTGCGTGTCCGAACCCGGTGCATCAGCATTGGCCCGTTCGTCAGGCGCGACGGTTTGAAGGAGGGCGCGAGCACCAGAACTCGGGGTGTCACCGTCCGCCGCTTGATCGAGGTTTTCACCTCGTGTCGTCTCGGCACGTCCCGAGTCCGGCAGGTTAATCGTTTGATCAAGCGCACCGCTTCCCTTGGTTTCAACCCTTCCTTGAAACCTCGTCACCGCGCCACACAACGGACAAACTGCCTTCCGTTCGGCATGCTGAGGAGCCTCAAATTTGTGGCCGTGATGGCACAACGCTTTTAACGTCATGAATGTCTCTCGCCGCGGTGTGTGCCCGGTTTCTAGCCGTGCCGGAGCGATCGAAGCCCCGAAAAAGAGGCACCACTCCCTTGGCTCCGGCTGGAGCCTTTACGCAAGTGATAGTGTAACCGGTCGGTGTCCGCAGTTTCAATCCTCTACGGCAGTAGCTGGCAAAGTATGCGGGGCAGGTTGACCTGCCGGAGGTGTGACAGCGAGGTTTGCAGTGATCATCTCGATATTACTTAAGTCACTGGGTTTTTCCGGTCGATGCGAGAAGTGACCCTACATCAACCCACCGGTCATGCGCGACGGAGTCCCACTCCAAGAAACGCAGATCGAATCCACCCACCTACGCCTACTGGAGGCCCAATATGTTGGCCACGCGTAAAATCTTACTTTTCGTCGCTGTCTTGGCCAGCCTCGCTTCTTCAGCGTTTGGACAAGGCGTCTTCCTCACAGGTGTTGGAGCGGTGAACCGCTCGATGGGTGGCGCGGCGACCGCGGCACCGATTGACGCGATGGGTGCATTGCATTGGAACCCGGCCACGATCAGCGGACTGCAATCACGGCAAACGCACACTAAGTCTTTTGTAGTCCAAGGACTCGGGCAAGATAATCGGTATTCCAACCT